>NZ_JBIBGE010000002.1:0-303137 GCF_042956345.1 Pseudomonas sp. NPDC008258 | reverse complement strand
CACTTCAAGAAAGTGGCGGACTCAGCAGGATTCGAACCTGCGACCGCTCGGTTCGTAGCCGAGTACTCTATCCAGCTGAGCTATGAGTCCGCGATTGGCAGTTTTAGACCAGGTTACCGCTGGTTGACTGAAGCAGCTTTGCAAGCAGAGCCACTTCAAGAAAGTGGCGGACTCAGCAGGATTCGAACCTGCGACCGCTCGGTTCGTAGCCGAGTACTCTATCCAGCTGAGCTATGAGTCCGCGATTGGAAGTTTTAGACCAGATACCGCTGGTTGATTGAAGCAGCCTTGCAAACAAAGCCACTTCAAAAGTGGCGGACTCAGCAGGATTCGAACCTGCGACCGCTCGGTTCGTAGCCGAGTACTCTATCCAGCTGAGCTATGAGTCCGTGTCTTGCCGCGCATTATAGGTCGCTGAAACATTTTTGCAAGAACGTTTTCGTTTAAAATCAACTACTTAGCGTTCTTACCGTTTACAGCGCCCTACGCAAATAATGGCGGTGAAGGGGGGATTCGAACCCCCGATACCCTTATGAGGTATACTCCCTTAGCAGGGGAGCGCCTTCGGCCACTCGGCCACCTCACCGCAACACGAGGCGAATATTAAAGAACCTCTTTCACCTTTGCAACCCTTTTTTTGAAAAAAACTTCAAAAAAATTAAAGGCTTGGCTCTTCATCCTTCTCCTTCTTGATCCGCAGGTAGATTTCCTCGCGGTGAACGGCCACTTCTTTAGGGGCGCTGACGCCAATACGCACCTGGTTGCCTTTGACGCCGAGCACCGTCACGGTGATCTCGCCGTCTCCAATGATCAGGCTCTCGGCGCACCGACGAGTCAGAATCAACATAGCTTTCTCCTTACGCAAACATTCAGGGGTAACAGTCTTGGGTGTCAGGGCCGGTCGTGGCCGACTGGCCCGATTACGCGCCACACAGGGCAGGACAGGGCCTGCGTGGCGAGCAGAAACGCGAAGGGCGCGGCACCAGCCGCGCCCTCCCAGGCAGCGCCTTACTCGCCCTGTCGGGCAGGGGCGTCGAGCTCGAACGCGGTGTGCAGTGCGCGCACGGCCAGCTCCAGGTATTTCTCTTCGATCACGACCGAGACCTTGATCTCGGAAGTGGAGATCATCTGGATGTTGATGCTCTCCTTGGCCAGCGCTTCGAACATGCGGCTGGCAACACCGGCGTGCGAACGCATGCCGACGCCAACGATCGAGACCTTGGCAATCTTGGTATCGCCGATCACTTCACGGGCACCGATTTCGCGGGCGGTGTTTTCCAGCACGCTTTGCGCCTTCTCGTACTCGTTGCGGTGTACGGTGAAGGTGAAGTCGGTGGTGTTATCGTGGGCGACGTTCTGCACGATCATGTCCACTTCGATGTTCGAAGCGCTGATCGGGCCGAGGATCTTGAAGGCCACGCCCGGGGTGTCCGGCACGCCGCGAATGGTCAGCTTGGCTTCATCACGGTTGAAGGCGATACCGGAAATGATCGGCTGTTCCATGGATTCCTCTTCATCAATGGTAATGAGGGTACCCGGACCCTCCTTGAAGCTGTGCAGCACGCGCAGCGGAACGTTGTACTTGCCGGCGAACTCCACCGAACGGATCTGCAGCACCTTGGAACCGAGGCTGGCCATTTCCAGCATCTCTTCGAAGGTGATCTTCTCCAGGCGCTGGGCCTGCGGCACAACACGCGGGTCAGTGGTGTAGACGCCATCGACGTCGGTGTAGATCTGGCACTCGTCAGCCTTCAGCGCCGCCGCCAGGGCCACGCCTGTGGTGTCGGAGCCGCCACGGCCCAGGGTGGTGATGCTGCCGTGCTCGTCCACACCCTGGAAGCCCGCAACCACGACCACACGGCCTTCCTTGAGGTCGGCGCGAATTTTCTGATCGTCGATCTGCAGGATGCGCGCCTTGTTGTGCGCGCTGTCGGTGAGAATGCGCACCTGGTTGCCGGTGTAGGACACCGCTGGTACACCGCGCTTGATCAAGGCCATGGTCAGCAGGGCAATGGTGACCTGCTCACCGGTCGACACGATCACGTCCAGCTCACGCGGAACTGGCTGATCAGTGATCTGCTTGGCCAGGTCGATCAGGCGATTGGTTTCACCGCTCATGGCCGACAATACAACCACCAGGTCGTCGCCCGCTTCACGGTGTTTCTTGACCTTTTCGGCTACCTGCTCGATCCGCTCGATGGAACCGACAGAGGTGCCGCCAAATTTCTGTACGATCAACGCCATTTCAATGGTGCCTCAGCCCATACAGGGCCCCAAAAAACAATCCAACATGAAGGGGTGGATGACTAGACCATCCACCCCTTCATCTCAAAGTCCCTGCTCTGCGAATGGCACGGCCAGCGCCAGGGCCTGGTCCAGTGCAGCGACGTCGACGCCACCACCCTGGGCCATGTCCGGACGGCCACCGCCCTTGCCACCCACCGCCGCAGCGGCTTGTTTCATCAGATCGCCAGCCTTGAGTTGGCTGGAGAGGTCTTTGGTCACGCCGGCCACCAGCACGACCTTGCCCTCATGCTCGCTGCCCAGCAGGATCACTGCGTGGCCGAGCTTGTTCTTCAGCTGATCGACCAGGGCCAGCAGTGCCTTGCCATCCTGCCCATCCAGGCGGGCAGCAAGTACCTTGGCGCCCTTGACCTCAACGGCCGCATTGGAGAGATCGTCCCCGGCGGCGCTGGCGGCCTTGGCCTGCAGCTGTTCCAGCTGCTTCTCCAGCTGGCGGTTGCGCTCGAGCACAGCCGACAGCTTGTCGATCAGGTTGTCGCGGTTACCTTTCACCAGTTGTGCGGCTTCCTTGACCTGCTCTTCGGCAGCGTTCAGGTAGGCCAGCGCTGCTGCACCGGTAACCGCTTCGATACGACGCACGCCAGAGGCCACGCCGCCTTCGCTGATGATCTTGAACAGGCTGATGTCACCGGTGCGCTTGGCGTGGATACCGCCGCACAGCTCCACCGAGAAATCACCGCCCATGCTCAGCACACGCACCGTGTCACCGTACTTCTCGCCGAACAGCGCCATGGCACCTTTGGCCTTGGCGGTTTCGATGTCGGTCAGTTCGGTTTCCACCGGGGTGTTCTTGCGCACTTCGCGGTTGACGATGTCTTCCAGCTGCTTGATCTGCTCTGGCTTGACCGCCTCGAAGTGGCTGAAGTCGAAACGCAGGCGCTGGCTGTCGACCAGCGAGCCCTTCTGCTGCACATGCTCGCCCAGTACCTGGCGCAGCGCTTCGTGCAGCAGGTGGGTGGCGGAGTGGTTCAGCGAGGTGGCGTGCTGTACATCGGCATCAACCTTGGCCTCGACTGGCGAACCGATCACCAGCGCACCGCTGGCGACCACGCCGTGGTGCAGGAAGGCACCGCCGGTCTTGGTGGTGTCGCGCACGTCGAAGCGCGCAGCGCCGGCCTGCAGGAAGCCGGTGTCACCCACCTGGCCACCGGACTCGGCGTAGAACGGCGTGCGATCGAGCACGACCACGCCCTGCTCGCCTTCACCCAGCTGGTCGACGGCCTGACCGTCCTTGTACAGGGCGATGATCTTGCCTTGGCCTTCGGTGGCGTCGTAGCCGAGGAACTCGGTGGCGCTATCGACCTTGACCAGGCTGTTGTAGTCCATGCCAAAGGCGCTGGCGGAACGCGCACGCTCACGCTGGGCGTCCATTTCGCGCTCGAAGCCGGCTTCGTCGATGGTCAGCTCGCGCTCACGGGCGATGTCGGCAGTCAGGTCCATCGGGAAGCCGTAGGTGTCATACAGCTTGAACACCACGTCGCCCGGTACCACGTCGCCTTTGAGCTGGGCCAGGTCCTGCTCGAGGATGCGCAGGCCCTGCTCCAGGGTCTTGGCAAACTGCTCTTCTTCAGCCTTGAGCACACGTTCGATGTGCGCTTGCTGGCTCTTCAGCTCCGGGAAGGCTTCGCCCATTTCGGCGGCCAGTGCGGCAACGATCTGGTAGAAGAAGCTGCCCTTGGCGCCCAGCTTGTTGCCATGGCGGCAGGCGCGACGAATGATGCGGCGCAGCACGTAGCCACGGCCTTCGTTGGACGGCAGCACGCCGTCGGCGATCAGGAAACCGCACGAACGGATGTGGTCGGCCACCACTTTCAGCGAGGCCTGGCCGTCGTTGCTGCAACCGATGGCCTGGGCCGCGGCGGTCAGCAGGTTCTGGAACAGGTCGATCTCGTAGTTCGAGTGCACGTGCTGCAGCACGGCGCTGACACGCTCCAGGCCCATGCCGGTGTCTACCGACGGCGCTGGCAGCGGGTGCAGCACGCCGTCGGCGGTGCGGTTGAACTGCATGAAAACGTTGTTCCAGATCTCGATGTAGCGGTCGCCGTCTTCTTCTGGCGAGCCGGGTGGGCCGCCCCAGATGTCCGCGCCGTGGTCGTAGAAGATCTCGGTGCATGGGCCGCACGGGCCAGTGTCGCCCATGGTCCAGAAGTTGTCAGAGGCGTACGGTGCGCCTTTGTTGTCGCCAATGCGCACCATGCGCTCTTCTGGCACGCCGACTTCCTTGGTCCAGATATCGTAGGCTTCGTCGTCGGTGGCGTAGACGGTTACCCAGAGCTTTTCCTTGGGCAGGTTCAGCCATTTGTCCGAGGTCAGGAAGGTCCAGGCGAAAGTGATGGCATCGCGCTTGAAATAGTCGCCGAAGCTGAAGTTGCCCAGCATTTCGAAGAAGGTGTGGTGACGCGCGGTGTAACCGACGTTTTCCAGGTCGTTGTGCTTACCACCGGCGCGCACGCACTTCTGGCTGCTGACAGCACGGGTGTAGGCACGCTTCTCCGCACCGAGGAAGCAGTCCTTGAACTGGTTCATGCCGGCATTGGTGAACAGCAAGGTTGGGTCGTTGTTCGGGATCAGCGAACTGGAGGCGACTCGGGTATGGCCCTGCTCTTCGAAGAAGCGAAGGAAGGCTTCACGGATTTCTGCGCTTTTCATAGGTTCTTCCACGGAAACGGCGGCCCAGTTGGGCAAACACGTCGACGAAACGACGGCAAAGGGCCGCATTATATCGGTCCTGCAATCTCGATGCAGTGTGTTTATACGATAGAAACCGTCGTTTGAACGGTTTTTCAGGCTATGCAAACGAAAATGACATGCCCGGATGCTAAATCCTGCCTTTCGCCACTGGCAAGCCAATTACCGCTGATGGGGAGGGAAAATGGAACAGGCGGTGAATTAAAAGGTTTTCATCATGGATGGGATCCGAAACCGAGTCGCCTGCTTCGCGGGCGACTCGGTATCAGCCCAGCCGCTGCCCCGAATCCGGAACGATCAGGATGCCAGCCCGCAAGCCATTCTTGACCTTGGGGTTGGGGAAAATGATGCGTGCGCCCTCCTCCTCGACCACCCAGCGCGTCTCGGCCAGGTCTTCGGCCAGCAGGTAGCCCTTGCTCAACTCGGAAAAGTTCTCGATGTCTGCGGGCAAATGCAGGTGGAAACTGTCGCTGTGCTTGATGATCTCGCGGGAGACACTGAACAGTTGCAGGCCATCGAGCGAGCCCTCGCCCTCGGGCTCGGTCCCCTCGATGATGCGGATCAGCCGCTCTTCCAGCCTGTCGAGGTTGACCTGCTCGTTCTGACCAAACGGGCGGGCCTTGCCCAACTCCAGGGTGAAGGCTTCGGCATCCAGCTGTTCGTAGGTGAAGGCACTGAAGGTGATGGAAGACTTGCTTTGCAGCAGCACCGCCTCCATGCCGGCCGCCGCCAGGCGCGCCAGTTCGCGGCGGGAATGCTTGCGCCCCTCTTTATAGGGGTACAAGGCGAACTGCTCGATCTTGGAACCGCGAATTGCGGTATGCAGGTCGTAATGCAGGCGGCTGCGCCCCGGTTTGCTGAAGAACACCCGGGCAAACTGCTCAAGCTCCGCGGCACGCAGTGCCTCGAAACCACTGGAAAGCTCATGCCGGCCGTTGAACAGGCGATTGATGTCCTGCTCGATGAAACGCTCGCCCTTGCGGATCGCCGCCGGGTTGCCGAACAGGAACAGCAACCGTGCCTTGGGCTTGATCTTGCCGTTGGCCACGCCGTGCAGCAGCCGTTCGAGCAACTCGATCGGCGCCGTTTCGTTGCCATGGATGCCGGCGGACAACAGCAAGTCCAGCCCGCAATCCTCGCTCTCGGCAGGGCGCACTTCCAACGCGCCCTCCCCCAGCCAGCGCAAACGCGCGCCCTTGGGTGTCACTTGGGTCTTCTCGGCCGGTTCGTGATCGGTGAGGGTCAGCTCAAGCAATTTGCCAAGGGCGAGCATAGGGACTTCCTTAGTGGTGGTGGCCGCAGTCGGGGCCATGGACGTGATCGTCGTCTTCGCCAACCTCGGCCGGCTCCATTTCCAGCTGCAGGCTGACCAGGTTGGTGGCCATCGGGCGCAGCAGCAGGTTGGCGTACTCGGTGTCGTCTTCCTCGACATCCACACCGATCAGCAGCTGGCCACGGCCATCCTGCTGAATCCACACTTCCTTGCCTTGCCAAACCACGGCAAAACGGGTGCAGGAGGTTTCCAGCTGGGTGCCGTCTTCATCTTCAAGGATCAGGCGCAGGGCGTCGGTCATTGCAAAGTCTCTCTTCAAGGTTGTCGTTGGAACGGGTACACCGAACCCAACTTCAGGATCTGGGTCAATTCGTCCAGTGCCGTACGGCATTCCACCAGCAGTTGCGGGTCGGCCAGGTCCGCCTCGACGAGGCGATCGCGGTAATGCTTGTCGACCCACTGCACCAGGGTGTCGTACAGCGGGGCGGTCATGATAACGCCTTGGTTGACCGCCGCCAGTTCCGATTCCTTCAACGCCACGCGCAAACGCAGGCAGGCCGGCCCACCACCGTTCTGCATGCTTTGCTTGAGGTCGAATACCTTGACCTCCCTGACCGGGCCACCTTGGCTGGTCAGTTGCCCCAGGTAAGCCCAGACCCGCTCATTGTTGCGGCACTCTTCCGGCACCACCAGCAGCATGGAGCCGTCGTCGCGGCTGAGCAGCTGGCTGTTGAACAGGTAGGAACGCACCGCGTCTTCCACCGCCACCGCCGCCCGCGGCACACAGATGGCCTGGAAGTTGCCACCCTTGCTGGCCAGTTTAGCTCGCAGCTGGCCAAGCACCGCGTCAGTCTCGAGGAAAGCGTCCTCGTGATAAAACAGCACCTCGCCGTTACCCACCGAAATCACATCGTTGTGGAACACGCCCTGGTCGATCACCGCCGGGTTCTGTTGAGCGTAGACCACACCGCCATCACTCAGCCCATGCAGCCGGGCCACGGCCTGCGAGGCCTCCAGGGTTTGCCGGGCCGGGTACTTCTGCGGCGCCGGGTAGCGGCTGTCGAAGGCACTGCGGCCATAAACGAAGAACTCCACACCCGCTTCGCCATAGGCACGGCAGAAGCGCGTGTGGTTGGCCGCGCCCTCGTCACCGAACTGTGCCACGGCAGGCAATGCTGCGTGGTGGGCAAAGTGTTTCTCGTTGTTGAACATGGCACCCAGCACGCGGCTGGTGGTCGGGTGCTCGATGCTACGGTGGTACTTGCAGTTCAGGTTGGCAGCAGTGAAATGCACGCGGCCATCCGCGGTGTCGGCACTGGGGCTGACCGTGGCAGCGTTGGCCACCCACATGCTCGACGCCGAGCAGCTGGCCACCAGCAACGGCATGGCCTCCTTGGCTGCACGCTGGATCACCTCGGCATCGCTGCCGCTGAAGCCCAGGCGGCGCAGTGCGGCCACATCCGGGCGTTCTTGTGGCGCCAGCACGCCTTGCTTGAAGCCCATGTCGGCCAGCGCTTTCATTTTTGCCAGGCCCTGGCGCGCCGCTTCGCGCGGGTTGGAGCCTTGCTGGCTGTTGCTTTGCGAAGCCACGTTGCCGTAGGACAGGCCGCCGTAATTGTGGGTAGGCCCCACCAGGCCATCAAAATTCACTTCATAGGATTTCATCGGCTAGGCTCCGTGACTGTTGTTATAGGGTGATGCCCGGCGTCAGGGTCGCCGGCAAGGCAAGGCTGGCGGTTTCCAGCGAAGCCACGGGGTAAGCGCAGTAGTCAGCCGCGTAGTAGGCACTGGCGCGATGGTTGCCACTGGCGCCCACGCCGCCGAACGGTGCACTGCTGGCGGCACCCGTGAGCTGCTTGTTCCAGTTGACGATGCCGGCGCGGCTGCGCAACCAGAAGTACTGGTAGCGAGCGCGTGAATCGGACAACAACCCGGCGGCCAGGCCGTACTGGGTGTTGTTGGCTTCATCGATGGCCGCATCGAAATCGTCATAACGGATGACTTGCAGCAGTGGGCCGAAGAATTCCTCGTCCGGGCGCCCGGCCACGCCAGTGACATCGACAATACCCGGGGTCAAAAGCGCGGCATCGGCCTGAGGCTGGGTCATTTCCAGCAGTTTCACGCCACCTTTGCTGAGCAGGTCTGCCTGGGCGCTCATCAGCCCCTGCGCAGCCTGCAGCGAAATCACCGAGCCCATGAACGGCGCCGGCTGCTCATCGAACGCGCCTACCGTGATGGTTTTGCACACCTCGACCAGGCGGGTGAGCAGCGCATCACCCCAGGCACCTTGCGGCACCAGCAGGCGGCGCGCGCACGTGCAACGCTGGCCGGCGGAAATGAACGCAGACTGGATAATGGTGTACACCGCAGCGTCAATGTCCTTGACCTCGTCCACCACCAGCGGGTTGTTGCCACCCATTTCCAGGGCCAGGATCTTGTCCGGGCGGCCAGCGAACTGCTGGTGCAGCACGTTGCCGGTGCGGCTGGAACCGGTGAAGAACAAGCCATCGATCCCAGGGTTGGCGGCCAGCGCCACACCGGTTTCGCGTGCGCCCTGCACCAGGTTCAACACACCCGCTGGCAGGCCGGCGGCGATCCAGCAGTTGACCGTCAGCTCGGCGACCTTGGGCGTGAGCTCGCTGGGCTTGAACACCACGCAGTTGCCCGCCAACAACGCCGGCACGATATGGCCATTGGGCAGGTGGCCCGGGAAGTTGTAGGGGCCGAACACCGCCACCACACCGTGGGGCTTGTGCCGCAGCACGGCCGTGGCGTCGGCCAGCGGGCCGCTCTTTTCCCCGGTGCGCTCGCGGTAGCTCTGTACCGAGATTGCGACCTTGTTGATCATGCTGGTGACTTCGGTTGCCGACTCCCACAGGGGCTTGCCGGTTTCCTCGCCAATGCACTGGGCCATGGCCTCGGCATGCGCCTTGAGCTGTGCGGCAAACCTCTCCAGCACATCGATGCGCGCTTCCAGGCTCAGTTGCGCCCAGGCCGGAAAAGCCTGCCGCGCCGCCTGCACGGCAGCGTCCACCTGGCTTGCGTCAGCGCCCTGCCCTTGCCAGATCACGGCCTGGGTCACCGGGTTCAGCGATTGCAGGCTTTCGCCACGGCCGGCCTGCCAATTGCCTGCGATGTAATGCGTGGTCATTTACTGGGCCTCCCGGCTTGCCGACAGCGGCACGGCGCGCACGTTGTCACCCGCGCCCATACGCAGGCGCTTGGCGGTCAACGGGTCGACCACCAGGGTACCGGCGGCCAGCCGCGCAGGTGCCGCCGTGATACGGCAATCGTCGCGCTTGCGGTTGTGGATGATGTAAGGGGTGGCGTCATCGCCCGGCGTGCCAACCGCCAGCACCAGGGTCTGGCTCTCACGCACCGCGCGGATCCTGGCGGTGTCGCATTCGATGGCAGGGCCGGCGTCAAAGATGTCGACGTAACCCTGATAGTTGAAGCCTTCCTGCTTGAGCATCGCCAGCGCTGGCTCGGTGTCTTTGTGCACGCGGCCGATCACGTCACGCGCCGCCTCGGAAAGGAAGCAGGTGTACAGCGGGAACTTGGGCATCAGCTCGGCGATGAACGACTTGTTGCCAACGCCGGTGAGGTAGTCGGCCTGGCTGAATTCCATCTTGAAGAAATGCCGGCCCAGGCTTTCCCAGAACGGCGAGCGGCCCTGCTCATCCGACATGCCGCGCATTTCGGCGATGATCTTCTTGCCGAACAGCTCCGGGAACTCGGCAATGAACAGCATGCGTGCACGCGACAGCAGGCGGCCATTGAGGCCGGAGCGGTAGTCGCCCCGCAGGAACAGCGAGCACAGCTCAGAGTTGCCAGTCAGGTCGTTGGCCAGGAACAGCGTCGGGATTTCGCGGTAGATCTTCAGCTCCTGCGAAGCGCTGACGGTCAGGCCGACCCGGTAGTTGTACCAAGGCTCGCGCAGGCCGACGGCACCGGCGATGGCACTGATGCCGACCACCAGGCCTTCGTCGTTTTCCAGCACGAACAGGTAGTCGGTGTCGCCACGCTCGGCCTCGCCACGGAAGCTCTTTTCCGCCCAGCCAACGCGCTGCCCCAGGCGCTCTTCGTTGGCCGGCAGCGTGGTCAGCCCGGTGGTGCCGGTGCTGCGTGCCAATTCGATCAACGCAGGCAAATCGCTGCTGCGTACAGGACGAACGATCATGCTATCTCCTTGTGCGGCGGCGTCGGCCGGCGCAGAACTCTTCTAACGCATCAATCCCGAAACGTCTGTTACCAGACCTCAGACCGCGACCAGGCGCACGCTGGCACCCTCACCAACGCCCAACGCGTCGGCCGCAGCCTCGCTCAGGCTGACCGGCTTGCCGGGTACCCAGTCGAGCTCCAGCAGCACGGCGCGGTAGTCCTGCAACTGGCCATTGCACACCAGGTACGGGCGCCCGCCCTTGGCCGTGCCCTCCTCGATCTTCACGGGTACAACACGGCTCTGGGCAATCGAGCGAACACCCGAAGTACGCGCATGCAGGGTCGGGCCGCCGTCGAAGATGTCGATGTAGTGCTCGGTCTCGAAGCCTTCACGCATGAGGATGTCAAACGTGATTTGCGCCCGCGGGTGCACCTGCCCCATGGCCTCCTGCGCTTCGTCAGGCAACAGCGGCACATAGATTGGGTAGTGCGGCATCAGTTCGGCGAGAAAGGTACGGCTCTTCAGGCCACACAGGCGCTCGGCGTCGGAATAGTTGAGGTCGAAGAAATTACGGCCAATGGCATCCCAGAACGGCGACTCGCCCTGCTCGTCGCTGTAGCCAACGATTTCGGTCACCAGCGAGTCGGCGAAACGCTCCGGATGCGCCGCCATGAACAGCAGCCGGCCGCGCGAATTGAGCTCGGCCCAGCCACTGTCTACCAGTTCCGGCAATACATAGAAGCTGGTCAGCAGGCTGTTGCCGGTCAGGTCGTGACACAGCGACAGCACGTGGATCTTGTTGTGGATCTTCAGCTCGCGCGAAGCGTGCACGAAGGTTTCGTTACGAAAGCTGTAGAACGGCTCGGAGTAGCCCGCCGAAGCGACAATGGCCGAGCAGCCGGCCAGCTTGCCGGTTTCGTTGTCTTCGAGCACGAAGAAGTAGCTTTCTTCACCGTTGAAGCTGACCTCGGCGGCGAAGGAAGTCTCGGAGGCGGCGATTTTGTCGCCCAGGCGAGCAGCGTCGTCCGGCAGCGAGGTGACACCAACGGGGCTGTCTGCAGCCATGCGCTGCACTTCGTTCAGATCAGCCATTTGCGCGGGGCGCATCACCAGCATGGTGTCACTCCTTTGGAATACGGGCCGCTCACGGCGGCACGGAAAAACGGCAGGCGCATGGGCACCTGCACTGGAATCGGGTATCGCCGGCCCGGCTCAGCCATGGCTGGGGCCGGCGAAGGGACCGCAGGCGGGTCAGCCTTTGGTCAGGGTGGCCACGGCGCGCTCGAAGCGGTCCAGGCCTTCATCGATGTCGGCGTCTTCAACCACCAGGCTTGGCGCGAAGCGGACCACGTCCGGGCCGGCCTGCAGCACCATCACGCCTTCTTTCTCGGCGGCGTTGAGCACGTCCTTGGCCTTGCCTTGCCAGGCTTCGGTCAGCACGCAGCCCAGCAGCAGGCCAACACCACGTACCTGGGTGAACAGGTTGTACTTCTGGCCGATCTGCTCCAGGCGGGCCTTGAAGCGCTCATGCTTGGCCTTGATGCCGGCCAGGGTTTCCGGGGTGTTGATCACATCCAGCACCGCGCAGGCAACGGCACAGCCCAGCGGGTTGCCGCCGTAGGTGGTGCCGTGGGTGCCGACAGCCAGGTGCTTGGCCAGCTCGCTGGTGGTCAGCATGGCGCCGATCGGGAAACCGCCGCCCAGGCTCTTGGCACTGGTGAGGATGTCTGGCGTTACGCCGTAGTGCTGGTAGGCATACAGCGAACCGGTACGGCCAACGCCCGTCTGCACTTCGTCAAAAATCAACAGGGCGTTGTGCTCGTCACACAGCTTGCGTGCACCTTCCAGGTAGGCCTTGTCGGCCGGCACCACACCGCTCTCGCCCTGGATCGGCTCGATCACCACGGCGCAGGTCTTGTCGGAAATCTGTGCCTTCAGCGCTTCCAGGTCGTTGTAGGGCACGTGGCTGATGCCGGTGATCTTCGGGCCGAAGCCGTCGGAGTACTTCGGCTGGCCGCCGACGCTGACGGTAAACAGGGTGCGGCCGTGGAAGCTGTTCACGGTGGCAATGATTTCGTGCTTTTCCGGGCCGAAGCGGTCATGGGCGACGCGGCGGGCCAGCTTGAAGGCAGCCTCGTTGGACTCGGCGCCGGAGTTGCAGAAGAAGGCGCGGTCGGCAAAGGTGGCGTCCACCAGCTTGTGGGCCAGGCGCAGGGCCGGCTCGTTGGTGAACACGTTGGATACGTGCCAGAGGGTGTTGGCCTGGTCGGTCAGGGCCTTGACCAGTGCCGGATGGCAGTGGCCCAGGGCGTTCACCGCGATGCCACCGGCAAAGTCGATCAACTCGCGACCCGACTGGTCCCAGACGCGGGAACCCTCGCCTCGCACAGGAATGAAGGCCGCCGGAGAATAGTTGGGGACCATGACCTGGTCGAAATCGGCACGTTGCACCGGGGCTTGCTCAACGGACATCTGAGTCTCCTGAAGAGGAACGCTGGCCTGGAAGTGGCGAGCGATGGGGGGATTGTAAGGACTGATCCGCGCCTGTCCTTGCGGCCAAGCGACAACTTGTTACAGCGCAAAACCCAGTTTTGACAAGGCTTTCGGCAATGCGACAAACACTGTCGCAATCGCGCAGTGTACGGGAGAGAGGGGGCTGGGTGAACGGGTGTTCACATATAGAGGAGTGGTTGCCTGCACTGGCCCTATCGCCGGCAAGCCAGCTCCCACAAGTACCGCGCAACCATCAGGGCCTGTGGTGATCCTGTGGGAGCGGGCGTGCCCGCGAAAGGGCCGGCACAGGAGAAGGGAATGTCAGCCCTTTTCAGCCGGCGCCGAGCTCAACTCGAACGGGCTGCTGCTGCGCCGCTGGTTGCGGTCTTCCCGCGGGGTAGCACCGAAGAAGTTGCGATAGGCACTGGAAAAATGCGGCCCCGACGAGAACCCACAGGACAACCCGATCTGGATGATCGACTTGCTGGTCTGCATCAGCATCTGCCGCGCCTTGTTCAGCCGCAGTTCCAGGTAGTACTGGCTCGGCACACGGTTCAGATACTGCTTGAAGATGCGCTCCAGTTGCCGGCGCGACACGCACACATGCTGGGCAATCTCGTCGGTGGTCAGCGGCTCTTCGATGTTGGCTTCCATCAACAGCACCGCCTGGGTCAGCTTGGGGTGGCTCGAACCCAGGCGGTTTTGCAGCGGAATCCGCTGGCGCTCGCCACCCTCGCGAATGCGCTCGACCACCAGCTCTTCCGACACCGCCCCCGCCAGCTCGGCGCCATGATCACGGGCCAGCACCGCCAGCAGCAGGTCGGTCACAGCCATGCCGCCACAGGCGGTCAAGCGGTCGCGATCCCAGTCAAAAAGGTGGCTGGTGGCGATGACCTTCGGGAAGCGCTCGGCAAAATCGTCCTGCCAGCGCCAGTGCACTGCTGCCCGGTACCCGTCGAGCAGGCCCAGCATCGCCAGCGGATAAACACCCGCAGACAGGCCGCCGACCATGCAACCACTGCGCGCCAGCTGCTTCAGCGCCGTGGACAACGCAGCCCCAACCGCCGCAGGCGGCTCGTCAGCAAGCAGAAACAGTTTGTGGCAACCTTCCAGGCGGCCAGCCCACGCCTCGCCAGGCAAGCGCCAGCTACCCTCCAGCGCAGGCTCGGCCTGCAGGAAGGCCAGTTCGTAGACCACATCCGGGTGCACCCGCTGCGCCACTAGCAACACTTCCTCGGCCAGCGCCAGGGTCAAAGGCCTGGTGCCGGGCCAGATGAGAAAACCGATTCGCTGGGTGGTCATAGGGTGCGGTCCGAAACCTGAGGTCGTTCGAGTCTGTGCGCCGGGTCAGGCTGCGCTCGTCGCGCAGCATGCCCTATTCTGGTGCAAAAATGCAGCTTTTACTTCAGGCTGCCGGAAAGGAACTGCTTCAGGCGCTCCGACTGCGGGTTTGCCAGCACTTCACGCGGGCAGCCGGTTTCTTCCACCAGGCCTTTGTGCAGGAACACCAGCTGGTTGGACACCTCGCGGGCAAAGCCCATTTCGTGGGTCACGACCACCATGGTCCGGCCTTCCTGTGCCAGCGCCTGCATCACCTTGAGCACATCACCCACCAGCTCGGGGTCGAGCGCCGAGGTCGGCTCGTCGAACAGCATAACCTCTGGCTCCATGGCCAGGGCCCGGGCAATTGCCACACGCTGTTGCTCACCACCCGACATATGCCCAGGGAAGGCGTCCTTGCGGTGGGCGACACCCACCTTGGCCAGGTAATGCTCGGCCTTCTCCAGCGCCTCCTTCTTGTTCATGCCCAGTACGTGTACCGGCGCTTCGATGATGTTTTCCAGCGCAGTCATGTGCGACCACAGATTGAAGTGCTGGAACACCATTGACAGGCGCGAACGCATGCGTTGCAACTGGCGCGGGTCGGCAGCCTTCAGCGCGCCGTCCTTGCCGGCCACCAGCTTCAGCTCTTCGTTGTTGAGCAGGATCTTGCCGGCATGCGGCTGTTCCAGCAGGTTGATGCAGCGCAGGAAGGTCGACTTGCCCGAACCACTGGAGCCGATGATGCTGATG
Source organism: Pseudomonas sp. NPDC008258 (assembly GCF_042956345.1). Taxonomy (NCBI): domain Bacteria; kingdom Pseudomonadati; phylum Pseudomonadota; class Gammaproteobacteria; order Pseudomonadales; family Pseudomonadaceae; genus Pseudomonas; species Pseudomonas sp. NPDC008258. The sequence continues at coordinate 288,144 of NZ_JBIBGE010000002.1, read as the reverse complement.
ACGTCGCCGGCCTTTGCCGCCAGGGACACGCCCTTGAGCACTTCATGGCTGCCGTAGCGCTTGTGCAGGTCTTGGACTTCGAGTTTGTACATGCTGTCGATTCTCACAAAGCGGTCAGTGCTTGCGCGGCGCCAGGTAGCCGAGCCAGCGGCGTTCGGCCATCTTGAACAGGCGCACCAGGATGAAGGTCAGGCACAGGTAGAACACGCCCGCCGTGATGTAGGCCTCGAAAGGCAGGTAGTACTGGGCGTTGACCGTGCGTGCGGCACCGGTGATGTCGATCAGGGTCACGATCGACGCCAGGCTGGTGGTCTGCAGCATCATGATCACTTCGTTGCTGTACTGCGGCAGTGCCCGGCGCAGGGCCGAAGGCAGCAGGATGCGCCGGTACATTTTCATGCGCGACATGCCCATGGCCTTGGCCGCCTCGATCTCGCCATGGGGCGTGGCCTTGAGGCTGCCGGCAATGATTTCGGCGGTGTAGGCGCTGGTATTGATACCGAACGCCAGGCACGCGCAGAAGGTGGCGCTGGACAGCAGCGGCCAGAGGAAGCTCTCGCGCACCGCTTCGAACTGGGCCAGGCCGTAGTAGATCAGGAACAGCTGTACCAGCATCGGCGTGCCGCGGATCACGTAGGTGTACAGCCAAGCCAGCAGATTGACCACCGGCTGCTTGGACACCCGCATCAGGCCCAGCGGAATGGCCGCCAGCAGGCCGAAGAACAGCGAAATCGCCAGCAACTTGAGGGTGGTCAGCAGGCCACCGAAGTACATCGGCAGCGCCTCCCAGACGACGTTGTAGTCGAAGATCATAGTTCAGCCACCTTGACGCCCACCGAGTAGCGGCGCTCCAGATACTTCAGGGCCAGCAGCGAGACGCTGGTCAGCACCAGGTACAGGGCCGCCACCGCCAGGAAGAAAGTGAAAGGCTCGCGAGTGGCATCGGCCGCCTGCTTGGCCTTGAACATCATGTCCTGCAGGCCGACGACCGAAATCAGCGCGGTGGCCTTGGTCAGCACCAGCCAGTTGTTGGTAAAGCCCGGGATCGCCAGGCGAATCATTTGCGGCACCTGGATGCGGAAGAACACCTGGCGGTTGCTCATGCCATAAGCCACGCCGGCTTCGGCCTGGCCCTTGGGAATACCGAGGAAAGCACCGCGGAAGGTTTCCGACAGGTACGCGCCAAAAATGAAGCCCAGGGTACCGATACCCGCAACCAGCGGGTTCAGGTCGATGTAGTCTTCGTAGCCGAGCAGCGGTGCCACCCGGTTGATGATGTCTTGCCCGCCGTAGAAGATCAGCAGGATCAGGACCAGGTCCGGGATGCCACGGATCACCGTGGAATACAGGTCGCCCAGCCAGGCCAGCCAGCGCACAGGCGACAACCGCAGCGCCACACCGATCAGACCGAGCACGATGGCCAGGGCCATCGACGACAGGGCGAGCTGAAGCGTCAGCCACGCCCCGTCGAGGATGACTGCCCCGTAGCCTTTCAACATGATGAGGTCCTCGACCTAGAGAATGAAAAATGGTGCAAACCTCAGAGCCTCTGCTGTTTGCACCATTGCACAGGTGAAACCCGACGTCTTAGTTCGAGTCTGGACCGTAGATGTCGAAGTTGAAGTACTTCTTCTCGATTTCTTTGTACTTGCCGTTGGCACGAATGGCGTCGATGGCCGCGTTGATGCGGTCGACGTTGGCTTTGTCGCCTTTGCGCACCGCAATACCGATGCCGTCACCGAAGTACTTGGCGTCAGTGAAGGCCGGGCCTACGAACGCAAAGCCCTTGCCGGCGTCGGTCTTGAGGAAACCGTCTTCCAGCAGGGTGGCGTCAGCCACGGTACCGTCCAGGCGACCGGCTGCAACGTCCAGGTAGATTTCGTTCTGGGTGCCGTAAGGCACCACGGTGGCACCTTTGGCGCCCAGTACTTCCTTGGCGAAGCGGTCATGGATCGAGCCGCGCTGCACACCGATCTTCTTGCCCTTCAGTTCATCCAGGCTCTCGCTGACAGCAGTGCCTTCCTTCATCACCAGGCGCGCCGGGGTCAGGTAGTAGCGCTTGGTGAAGTCGACCGACTTCTTGCGGTCTTCGGTGATCGACATGGACGACAGGATGGCGTCGATCTTGCGCACTTTCAGCGCCGGGATAAGGCCGTCGAACTCCTGCTCGACCCAGGTGCACTTGGCTTTCATCTCTTCACACAGGGCGTTGCCGATGTCGTAGTCGAAACCAGCGATACTGCCATCGGGCTGCTTGAAGGCGAAGGGAGGGTAGGCGGCTTCGATGCCGATTTTCAGTGGTTTTTCATCGGCCTGCGACACCAGGGAAAACACGGACAGCGCCAGGGCGCCAAGCAGTGCGAGCTTCTTCATCAGGTAACTCCATCGGTACGGGGCAATACAAGGCAGGTAACAACTGCCCGATATGCGAATGGGTACAACGCGAGCCGCGCAGGGTTCGACCAAGGTCGCAGACCACGAGCGAGTGAGTGGCATTTTAGCGATAGCCCGGTAGTCGATATTTCTTCAAAGCGACAACTACTTACAGAAGCGCCTGAAACCGCTGCGGGCGATGTTGACAGCCAGTGCAAATTATGCAAAAGCGCAAGAAATAGAACCTATAGACCTAGCAATTCCTGGGCCTATTATTGGCAAAGCCTTGTACTACGGCAAGTGCAGCGTGCCGTGTTACACAAAATGGCCGCAGGAATGCACCAAAACAAGCCAGATTTGTTTCCTGGCGCCCCGAACCTGTGCAGGGCCGGTGACAGAACAGTTACCGATGAATGTCGGGTAACAGTAAAGCAAAAACCCCGCCGGTTGCCCGGGCGGGGTTTTCTTTTGGCCTGCACCGATCTGTGTGGGAGCGGGCGCGCCCGCGAAGCAGGCGACACGGTGGATGGCACCGGCTTCGCCGGTGTTCGCGGGCATGCCCGCTCCCACAGACAGAAGTCAGGCCGATGCCAGGTTCATGGCCTTGTGGGTGTCGATCAGGTGTTGCACCACGCCCGGGTCGGCCAGGGTGGAGATATCACCCAGTGCATCGTACTCAGCGGTGGCAATCTTGCGCAGGATGCGGCGCATGATCTTGCCCGAACGGGTTTTCGGCAAACCTGGCGCCCACTGGATCACATCCGGCGAGGCGATCGGGCCGATCTCTTTACGCACCCAGTTCTTCAGTTCCAGGCGCAGCTGCTCGCTGGCCTCGACACCGGCATTGAGCGTGACATACACATAGATGCCCTGGCCCTTGATGTCGTGCGGCACACCCACCACCGCAGCCTCGGCCACTTTCGAATGGGCCACCATGGCGCTTTCGATCTCGGCAGTACCCATGCGGTGGCCGGACACGTTGAGCACATCATCCACGCGACCGGTGATCCAGTAGTAGCCATCCTCGTCGCGGCGCGCGCCGTCGCCGGTGAAGTACATACCACGGAAGGTCTTGAAGTAGGTATCGACGAAACGGTCATGGTCGCCGTACAACGAACGCGACTGGCCCGGCCAGGAGTCGAGGATGACCAGGTTGCCTTCGGCGGCGCCCTCGATCAGGTTGCCCAGGTTGTCCACCAGCGCTGGCACCACACCGAAGAACGGGCGGGTTGCCGAACCCGGCTTGAGGCAGGTGGCGCCTGGCAGCGGGCTGATCAGGATGCCGCCAGTCTCGGTCTGCCACCAGGTATCGACAATAGGGCAACGCTCCTTGCCGACAGTCTTGTAGTACCAGTTCCAGGCCTCGGGGTTGATCGGCTCGCCTACCGAACCCAGCAGGCGCAAGCTGGAGCCGTCAGCGCCTGCAACGGCGGCCTGCCCTTCGGCCATCATGGCGCGAATGGCCGTTGGCGCGGTGTAGAGGATATTGACCTTGTGCTTGTCGACGATTTTCGACACGCGCGTGATATCCGGGTAGTTCGGCACGCCTTCGAACAGCAGCGTGGTGGCGCCGTTGGCCAGCGGGCCATAGACAATGTAGCTGTGGCCGGTAACCCAGCCCACATCGGCGGTGCACCAATAGACTTCGCCCGGGCGATAGTCGAACACCCGCTCGTGGGTCAGCGCGGCATACACCAGGTAACCGCCCGTAGTGTGCAACACGCCCTTCGGCTTACCCGTGGAGCCGGACGTGTAAAGGATGAACAGCGCTTCTTCAGCACCCATTTCCTTCGGTGCGCAGTGGCTGGAGGCCACTTTCATCAAGTCTTCGTACCAGATGTCACGGTGCTGGTGCCAGGCAATGTCGCCACCGGTGCGCTTGCACACGATGATCTTCTGCACGCTGCTGGTTTCAGGATTGGTCAGCGCCAGGTCGACGTTGGCCTTGAGCGGAGTACGACGGCCACCGCGCACGCCTTCGTCGGCGGTGATCACCACCTTGGACTTGCAGTCGATGATGCGACCCGCCAGCGCCTCGGGCGAGAAGCCACCGAACACCACCGAGTGGATCGCACCGATACGGGCACAGGCCAACATGGCGACCACGGCTTCGGGGATCATCGGCATGTAGATGGTAACCACATCACCACGGTGCACGTCCTGGCCACGCAGGGCGTTGGCGAACTTGCAGACCTGCTCGTGCAGTTCACGGTAGGTGATGTTGCGATGTTCGGATGGGTCGTCGCCTTCCCAGATGATTGCCAACTGGTCACCGCGCTCTTCGAGGTGGCGATCCAGGCAGTTGGAGGAAACGTTCAGAGTGCCGTCGGCGAACCATTTGATATCGACGTGGTGGTCGTCGAAGGAGGTCTGCTTGACCTTGGTGAACGGCCTGATCCAGTCGATACGCTGGGCCTGCTCGCGCCAGAAGCCGTCCGGGTTGATCACCGATTGCTGGTACATGGCCTTGTAGGTGGCCTCGTCGGTCAGGGTAGTGGCCGCAACCTCGGGACGAACGGGATACAGTGGAGCCGCACTCATCTGTGTTACCTCGGTGTAATAGTTGTTTTTGTATGGAACCGTTTGTAACTGTACCAGAGCGACAAAAGCCATTCGACGTTGGTAGTAATTTGGTACGCCCGTGCCGGCAAAGCGCTCTGGCATGAGGATTACAGCCTGGGCCACGAAAAAACGGGGAGCTTTACCAGAGGATTGTTACAGATTCTGTCAAAACACTTTATCAAAAGACCCACTGTTTCAGCCTTGGCCACAACCCTAGAATTCACCTCGCCAGCAACGGCAAGGCGATTAACAACTGGTAACAGCCCCCACGAAGGCAAGCGTTAATCTCCCTCTAATCCCGATAGTTAAAACTAGCTGTACTCGCGGCGCCATAAGCGCCGCGTGCCCCCTCACGACCTTAGACAGGTAAATAGAAAATGAAAGCTTTACTGGTATTGGTACTTGGCAGTCTTTGCGGCGCGGCGATGGCCGGCGAAGCCAAAGATGCCGAGCAGATTCCGGTTGAACAGTACAGTTACTCGCAGCACCTGGACATTGCCCGCGTCATTTCCATGAGCGAAGTGCCCAATGTGTGCGAAGTCGTGCCAGCCCGCATGACCTACGAGGACTCCCAGGGCCAGAAGCACATTCTCGAATACCGCGTGATGGGGAACGGCTGCTCCAACGGCTAACCCTTGAGATTGGGGCCCCTGCGGGGCCCTTCGCGGGCTTGCCCGCTCCCACAGGTACTGCACAGTTTTCAAGTACCGTGCAATACCTGTGGGAGCGGGCAAGCCCGCGAAGAATATTGCGCCACATTAACAGGCTATTAATTACCTGCTTTAATCTGCCGACTTGCCCAGGGAGTAATCCCTCAACTTGTTGGCAATCGTGGTATGCGAAACACCCAATCTTTTGCCTAAAGCCCGGCTACTCGGAAACTCCCCCATCAAACTTTCCAGCACCGCTTTTTCAAAGCGCCCGACAATCTGCGAAAGATCCCCCTCCAGCGAAAACTCCCCCAGCGGCTGACGTGCCCCATAGTCCGGCAAACGAATATGCTCGCTTTTAACCACCCCGCCGTCACATAACGAAACTGCCTGGAACAACACGTTTTCCAGCTGCCTTACATTGCCCGGCCAATGGTATTGCCCAAGTTTATCCATCGCCGCCGGCGCCAGGCGCGGCATGGCGCAGCCAATCTGCCGGCTGGCCTGGTCGAGAAAGTGCTGTACCAACCCTTCCAGCCCATCCATGCATTCGCGCAAAGGCGGAATGTGCAGCGACAACACGTTGAGGCGGTGATAAAGGTCTTGCCGGAACTCGCCGCGGGCACAGAGCTCGGACAAGTCCACCTGGGTCGCGCAGATCACCCGCACATCCAGGTACACCTCTTCATCGCTGCCTACCCGACGGAAGCAACCGTCCTGCAGGAAGCGCAGCAGTTTCACCTGCAGCCGCGGGCTCATCTCCCCTACCCCATCAAGGAACAACGTGCCGCCCGCGGTCAGCTCCAGCAGCCCCAGCTTGCCCTCGGCCCGTGCACCTTCGAATGCCCCGGGGCCATAACCGAACAGCTCGGTCTCGGCCATCGACTCAGGCAGCCCGGCACAATTGAGCGCCATCAGTGGCGACTGCCCACGCGGGCTGGCCAGGTGGCAGGCGCGCGCCAGCAGCTCCTTGCCGGTACCGGTCTCGCCCTCGATCAGCAGCGGCGCATCCAGCGGCGCCATGCGCCGCGCCTCACGCACCACGGCAGCCATTACCCGCGAGCTCTGGAAGATGCTGTCAAAACCGCGCAGCTCCTGCTTGCGCACATTGTAGATGCGCTCGCCAATGCGGTCGGCGCGGTGCAGGGTGAGCACGGCGCCAGCCAGCGCCTCGCTGTCATCGTGCTCGGACTGCAGCGGCGCAATATCAGCCAGGAACACGTCGCCCTTGACCTTGATACGCATGCCGTTGATACGCGACTTGTTGGCCCGCACCAGCTCCGGCAGGTCGAAGTCTTCCACATAGCGCGCCAGCGGCATGCCCGGCACCTCGTCCACCCGCACCCCCAGCAGCTGCGCCGCGGTGCGGTTGGCGGCGACAATGCTGCCGCCCATGTCGATCGACAGCACCGGGAAGTCCAGCGCACCCAGCAGCGCGTTCAGCTCCATGTGCCGGCGCTCGCTGGGCATCAGCCCTACGCGCTTGACCCCAAACACCCCGGCAATCGCTTCGAACTTAGGGCGCAACGCCTGGAACTGCAGGTTGATCAGGTTCGGGCAATGCAGGTAGATGGCGTTGCCATGGTCACCGCCCACCTCGCCGCGCAGCACGTTGATGCCGTACTCCACCAGCAGGTTGAGGATATCGCGCAGGATGCCAATGCGGTTCTGGCAATGCACTTTGATACGCATGAGGGCTCTCGAAGCGCCAATGTTTTTCAACACCGCGCAGAAAATTCGTAAAGATAAGCTGACAAAAACAGGGAAAGCATCAGCCAGATGCCTCGTATTTTCCGACACTTGGGCGCTTTTGTAAAATTATCGTTACAAAAGCAGGGGCAAAGGTTCGCACCAAGGCGGGCGCTCCATCGTGCAAACCGACCTGGGCAAGGATATTACTTAGGCATGTCCTGCACATAACAAGAAAGCCCTCACCAGGAGAGCCACATGAAACAGACGCAATACGTGGCACGCGAGCCCGATGCGCATGGTTTTATCGATTACCCGCAGCAAGAGCATGCGGTATGGAACACCCTGATCACTCGCCAGTTGAAAGTGATCGAGGGTCGTGCCTGCCAGGAATATCTGGACGGCATCGACCAGCTCAACCTGCCGCATGACCGTGTTCCGCAACTGGGCGAAGTCAACAAGGTGCTGGGTGCCACCACCGGCTGGCAGGTTGCCCGGGTACCGGCACTGATCCCCTTCCAGACCTTCTTCGAACTGCTGGCCAGCAAGCGCTTTCCGGTCGCCACCTTCATCCGCACCCCGGAAGAGCTGGACTACCTGCAAGAGCCCGATATCTTCCACGAAATCTTCGGCCACTGCCCGCTGCTGACCAACCCGTGGTTCGCTGAATTCACCCACACCTACGGCAAGCTCGGCCTGGCGGCGACCAAGGAACAACGCGTGTACCTGGCGCGGCTGTACTGGATGACCATCGAGTTTGGCCTGATGGAAACCCCGCAGGGTCGCAAGATCTATGGCGGCGGCATCCTCTCGTCGCCGAAAGAGACCGTCTACAGTCTGTCTGGTGAGCCCGAACATCAGGCTTTCGACCCGATCGAGGCCATGCGTACGCCGTATCGCATCGACATCCTGCAGCCGGTGTATTTCGTGCTGCCGAACATGAAGCGCCTGTTCGACCTGGCCCACGAAGACATCATGGGCATGGTCCACAAAGCCATGCAGCTGGGCCTGCACGCACCGAAATTTCCACCCAAGGTCGCCGCCTGAGCGACCTTGCCGATAACAACTCGAACCGGAAAACACCCCATGAATGCCTTGAACCAAGCCCATTGCGAAGCCTGCCGCGCCGACGCGCCAAAAGTCACCGACGAAGAGCTGGCCGAGCTGATTCGCGAAATCCCGGACTGGAACATCGAAGTACGTGACGGCCACATGGAGCTGGAGCGCGTGTTCCTGTTCAAGAACTTCAAGCACGCCCTGGCGTTCACCAATGCCGTAGGCGAAATCGCCGAGGCCGAAGGCCACCACCCGGGGCTGCTGACCGAGTGGGGCAAGGTCACCGTGACCTGGTGGAGCCACTCGATCAAAGGCCTGCACCGCAATGACTTCATCATGTGCGCACGCACTGACAAGGTGGCGGAAACGGCCGAAGGCCGTAAGTAAGCACTGAAAAACGGGGCCCGGCGGCCCCATTTTTTATGGAAAAAATGTCCGCTGTTCGCCCGCAAAACCGACAAGCGACCGGTAAAAAATCCAAACTGTCATCCAGACTTGTGTATCCTGCCCGAGCTTTGCGAAGCTTCAACCGCGCCTGGCGCAGACTTTTCACTCACACTTGCGAGGAACGACGAGATGCACGAAATCCCGAATCTTCCCTTCCCAAGCTTGAACCCAGAAGAGCCATCCGTGACCGTTCACGCCGAACCGGCAGCTGCCGTCGAGCAGGATGGTGACGATCAATCCAGCGCTGACCAGGAATAAACCGCGCAACCTCCGACAGTGTGAAAACGGCTGACCTGCGGGCTACCCCCGTCATCACGTTTTCACACTGCCCAGAACCCACGTAGGCCCCCATGCCCGACTCACCGCGCCCCCTTGCGGTCACCCTGCAAGTCGTTTCCATCGTCCTCTTCACCTTCATCGGCTACCTGAACATCGGCATTCCGCTGGCCGTGCTGCCTGGCTATGTGCACAACGACCTGGGCTTCAGCACCGTGGTTGCAGGCCTTGTGATCAGCGTGCAATACCTGGCCACCCTGCTCAGCCGCCCCACCGCCAGCCGCATCATCGACAACCACGGCAGCAAGAAGGCCGTCATGTATGGCCTGGCCGGCTGCGGGCTTAGCGGGGTGTTCATGCTGGCGTGCGCCTTCCTCACTCACCTGCCCTGGCTGAGCCTGACCTGCCTGCTGGTTGGCCGCCTGGTGCTGGGCAGCGCCGAAAGCCTGGTGGGGTCGGGGTCGATTGGCTGGGGGATTGGCCGGGTGGGGGCAGAAAACACCGCCAAGGTCATCTCATGGAACGGCATCGCCAGTTACGGCGCGCTGGCCATCGGCGCTCCGCTGGGCGTGCTGATGGTCAAGAGCCTTGGGCTGTGGAGCATGGGCGTGAGTATCATGCTGTTGTGCATCCTTGGCCTGCTGCTGGCCTGGCCGAAGCAGGCTGCGCCCATCGTCAGTGGTGTACGGCTGCCGTTCCTGCGGGTGCTGGGCAAGGTGTTCCCGCATGGCTCGGGGCTGGCGCTGGGGTCGATCGGTTTTGGCACCATCGCCACGTTCATCACCCTGTATTACGCAAGCCGCGGCTGGACCAATGCGGCGCTGACCCTGAGCCTGTTTGGCGCCAGCTTCATCAGTGCGCGACTGCTGTTTGGCAACCTGATCAACCGCATAGGCGGGTTCCGGGTGGCGATTGCCTGCCTGTCGGTGGAAACACTGGGGTTGTTGATGCTGTGGCTGGCGCCCAGTGCCGAGCTGGCACTGGCGGGGGCAGCGCTGAGCGGGTTTGGTTTCTCGCTGGTGTTCCCGGCGCTGGGTGTGGAGGCGGTGAACCAGGTGTCAGCGGCCAACCGCGGGGCGGCGGTGGGGGCGTATTCACTGTTCATCGATTTGTCGCTGGGGGTGACCGGGCCACTGGTGGGCGCGGTGGCAGCGGGGTTCGGGTTTGCTTCGATGTTTCTGTTTGCGGCGGGGGCGGCGGGTTGTGGGTTGGTGTTGAGCCTGCACCTGTACAGACAGGCTCGGCGACATCGAGATCGCGTAGCAGAAGCCTGAGTATTGTGCTGCCTGTGCCGGCCCTTTCGCGGGCACGCCCGCTCCCACAGGGACCGCGTTAGGCATGGCTGACGCGCACCCTGTAGGAGCTGGCTTGCCTGCGATGGGCTGCGAAGCAGCCCCTGAGGCCCTCAAGGTCAACGCTGGGCGTACTGCAACACCACTTCCAGCGGGTGGCGCATCTTGCGCTCGGTCATGCGCTTGACCTGGCTACGGCACGAATAACCGGTCGCCAGCGGCTCCCCTTCCTTGTCCAGCTTGGTCGCCCAGCTTTGCTCGAAGATGGTCCGTGAGGTGTCCTGGTTACGCGCCTCGTGCCCGTAAGTACCCGACATACCGCAGCACCCCGTCGCCTCGGTCACCAGCTTCAGGCCCATGCGGGCAAACACCTGCTCCCACTGCCTGGTGCTGGCCGGCACGTTGGTCTTCTCGGTGCAGTGCGCCATCAGGCGGAAGTTGCCCGGTGCAGTCGGCGCCTGCTCGGGCAGCACATCCATCAACCACTCCTGTGGCAACAGCACTTTCGGGCAACCGTCCAGCCCTGGCACCTTCTGGTATTCCTGGCGGTACACCAGGGTCATCGCCGGGTCCAGGCCCACCAGTGGCACGCCGCAGTCGGCCAAGGCCTTGAGCTGGGTAGCGTTACGGATCGCCGCCTTGGCGAACGCCCCCAGGAAGCCCTGCACGTGCAGTGGCTTGCCGTTGGCACTGTACGGTGCCAGGTACACCCGGTGGCCCAGGCGGTGGGCCAGGTCGATGAAGGCCGACAGCAGCGGCGTTTCGAAATAGCGGGTGAAAGCGTCCTGCACCAGCACGATGCTGCGCTCGCGCTGGGCCGGGGTCAGTTCACGCAGGGCCGGCACGCTGGCCACGCCGACACGGCAACGGGTCAGGGTGGCCTGGAAGTTGAAGCGGCTGATCAGCGGGCTGTCGACCATGCCGATCTTGTCTGCCAGCAGCTTGCTGACCCACTTCGAACCCATTACCGCGTTGTACAGCCCCGGCGCATGGGCCATGTACGGGATGGTGAACTCCAGCGAACCGATCAGGTAATCACGCAGCGGGCGCTGGTAGCGGCCGTGGTACAGCTCAAGGAAGCGCGAGCGGAAGTCCGGCACATTGACCTTGATCGGGCACTGCCCGGCGCACGACTTGCACGCCAGGCAGCCAGCCATGGCGTCGTATACCTCATGGGAGAAGTCTTCCTGGCCCTGGCTGCGTGCGCGGTTGTTGCGCAGGCGCGCTGGCAGGCCTTTGAGCCACGAAACCTTGTTGCGTGCCGCAGCCAGCACGTCGATGTTCGCCTCGCCCTGCAGGCGCAGCCATTCACGCATCAGCGAAGCACGGCCCTTGGGCGAGTGCTGGCGTTCACGGGTGGCCTTCCACGACGGGCACATGGCGTCGTTGGGGTCATAGTTGTAGCAGGCGCCGTTCCCGTTGCAGTGCACGGCGCTGGGGAAGTCCTGCCACACACGCTCGTCGATGGTGCGGTCCAGGTCGCCGCGCAGGGTAACGCCATCGACCGGGGTAAGGCCCTCGGCACTGTCTGGCGGGGTGCAGATCTTGCCTGGGTTGAGCTGGTTGTGCGGGTCGAACGCGCCCTTCAGGCGCTGCAGCGCCGGGTACAGCTCGCCGAAGTACTCCGGCACGTATTCCGAGCGCAGGCCTTTGCCGTGCTCGCCCCACAGCAGGCCGCCATAGCTTTTGGTCAGGGCCGCCACCGCATCGGAAATCGGCTTGACCAGCGCTGCCTGGGCCGGGTCTTTCATGTCCAGCGCCGGGCGCACGTGCAGCACGCCGGCATCGACGTGGCCGAACATGCCATAGGCCAGGCCGTAGCCATCGAGCAAGGCACGGAAGTCGGCAATGTAGTCGGCCAGTTGTTCCGGCGGTACAGCCGTGTCTTCCACGAACGGCTGCGGGCGCACTTCGCCCTCGACGTTGCCCAGCAGCCCTACCGAGCGTTTGCGCATGACGTAGACACGGGTAACCGCCTCGGCACCTTCAGCCAGGGTGTGCCCCAGGCGCTCGACGCTGGTGTCCGATTGCAAGTGTTCGACAAAGGCCTGCACCCGGGCATTGACCTCGGCCGGCTCGTCGCCGCAGAACTCCACCAGGTTGATGCCCAGGGTCGGGCGCTCGGGGTCGGCCGGGAAATACTCGGCCACGCTGTGCCAGACGATGTCCTTCATCGCCAGCATCAGCACCTTGGAGTCCACCGTCTCGATCGACAGCGGCTTGTGCGCCATCAGCGCGTTGGCGTCACGCAGGGCGTCCATGAAGCTGGTGTAGCGCACGTTGACCAGCACGGCGTACTTGGGAATCGGCAGCACGTTGAGCTTGGCTTCGACCACATAACCCAGCGACCCCTCGGCACCGCACAGCACGCTGTTGAGGTTGAAACGGCCCTGCTCGTCGCGCAGGTGCGCCAGGTCGTAGCCGGTCAGGCAGCGGTTGAGCTTGGGGAACGTGGTTTCGATCAGTTCGGCCTGGTTTTCCTGAATGTCACGCGCCATGCGGTACACCTCGCCGACCCGGCCGGGCGCGGCGCAGGCCTGCTCCAGCGCGGCATCGTCGATCGGCAGGCTGTGCAGGCGTTCGCCACCCAGCAGCACGCTGTGCAGTTCCAGCACGTGGTCGCGGGTTTTGCCATAGGTGCAGCTGCCCTGGCCGCTGGCGTCGGTGTTGATCATGCCGCCGACGGTGGCGCGGTTGGAGGTGGACAACTCAGGGGCAAAGAACAGGCCGTGCGGCTTGAGCGCGGCATTGAGCTGGTCTTTCACCGTACCCGCCTGCACCCGCACCCAACGCTCCTCGACGTTGATTTCGAGAATCTTGTTCATGTGCCGCGACAGGTCGACGACAATGCCGTCGGTGAGCGACTGGCCGTTGGTGCCGGTGCCGCCACCGCGCGGGGTCAGCTTGACATCCCGGAAGCGCGCCTCGCCCATCAGCGTGGCAACCCGAGCCACATCGTCGGCGTCCAGCGGGAACACCGCCGCCTGTGGCAAGCGCTGGTAGATCGAGTTGTCGGTGGCCAGCACCGTGCGGGTGCCGTAGTCGGCACTGATCTGGCCACGGAAGCCGCTGTTGCGCAGGGCTTCGAGGAATTCGGGGTAGTTGGCGCTTGGCGCAAGGGTCGACAGCTGGGCGATCATCGAAGGATGGCCTCTTGATATTGGCTAATTCACGGGATTCCTGTCGCACCCGCATGGGTGTTGCCATGCGGGGATGACGTATAGGCCAATGTTCCTGTAGTTTCGCTTCAGGGGCAAACGGATAATCCTGCCGCTATCAATGACTTTTATGAATGAATTACCGCCACCTGACACCATCCATGTCGCTGCTGCTGGCATTCGAGGCCGCCGCCCGGCATGAAAGCTATACCCGCGCAGCTGCCGAACTGTCGCTGACCCAGAGCGCGGTCAGCCGCCAGGTACAGGCGCTGGAACAGCAACTGGGCCTGACCCTGTTCCGCCGCGAAGGCCGCCAGGTACAGCTGACCGATGTCGGCCGCCTGTACCAGCGCGAACTCAGCGAGGCACTGGGGCGCATCCGCAGCGCCACCCTGCAGGCCCTGGCCTACCAGTCGGGGGTAGGCACCTTGCGCCTGGCCACCCTGCCCACGTTTGGCTCCAAATGGTTGTTGCCGCGCCTGCATGCGTTCTACGGCGCCCACCCGGGCATGCTGGTGCACATTCATTCACGCATCGAAGCCATCAACTTCGATACCAGTGAGATCGACGCTGCCATCGGCGTAGCCAGCCACGACCTGCCGGGGCTGATCTGCCATCGCCTGCATGCCGAAGAACTGGTGGTGATCCTGCCAACGGAGGCCGGTGCGGATAGCCAAGGCTGGAACCCGGCAAGGATCAGTGAAGAGGTGCTGTTGAATGTGGCCAATAACCCGCACGCCTGGGGCGAGTGGTTCTCGCACCATGGCCTGCCGCACCGGTCGATGCGCCTGGGGCCGAGCTTCGAGCTGACCTCACACCTGATCCAGGCGGTACGGGCCGGGATTGGTATCGGGCTGGTGCCACGCATACTGGTGGAGGAGGAGTTGGCAAAAGGTGAGCTTTACAGTCCCGGGGTGGCGTTTGCCAGCCAGCGCAGTTATTACCTGATCTACCCGCCGCGCAATGAGGCATTGCCTTCTTTGCGGGCATTCAGGGGGTGGTTGCTGGAGCAGATCTGAGTTTTTGCCTGTGCCGGCCTCTTCGCGGGCACGCCCGCTCCCACAGGTTAAGCGCTGCCTCGGGTCCAGTGATTTCCCTGTGGGAGCGGGCTTGCCCGCGAAAAGGCCGGCACAGGCATTAAAAAACCCGAAGCCAGTCACCTGTCTTCGGGTTTCTTCCTATTGCATTGAGCAACTTACTTGGCTACGTGACCCGCAGCCCCACCGGCATTCACCCGGCGACGCGGCTTGACCATGTAGACCACAAACATGCCGAACAGCCAGACTGGCATCACATAAACCGAAACCTGAATGCCCGGGATCATCAGCATGATGCCAAGGATCAGCACCACGAAGGCAAGCACCACATAGTTACCGTAGGGGTACCACAGCGCCTTGAACAGCGGCTTCTGGCCGGTACGGTCCAGGTGCTGGCGGAACTTCAGGTGCGAGTAGCTGATCATCGCCCAGTTGATCACCAGGGTTGCCACTACCAGCGACATCAGCAGCTCAAGGGCGTTCTGCGGCATCAGGTAGTTGAGCAGTACGGCAACAAAGGTAAAGGTAGCCGACACCAGGATCGAACGCACTGGCACGCCACGTTTGTCGACCTTGGCCAGCGACGCCGGGGCATCGCCCTGCTCGGCCATGCCCAGCAACATGCGGGCGTTGCAGTAGGTGCCACTGTTGTACACCGACAGCGCGGCGGTCAGGACCACGAAGTTCAGCAGGTGGGCAGCAACGTCACTGCCCAGCAGCGAGAACACCTGCACGAACGGGCTGCTGCCATAGCTGCCACCCGAGGCATCGATGCTGGCAACCAGGTTGTCCCATGGCGTCAACGACAGCAATACCACCAAGGCGCCCACGTAGAAGATCAGGATGCGCCAGATGACCTGGTTGATCGCCTTGGGGATCACGCTCTTCGGCTTGTCGGCCTCGGCAGCGGTGAAGCCAAGCATCTCCAGGCCGCCGAAGGAGAACATGATGAACGCCAGGGCCATCACCAGCCCGCTGACACCGTTGGGGAAGAAGCCGCCATGTGACCACAGGTTGGCGATGGTGGCGTCCGGGCCGCCGCTGCCGCTGGTGAGCAGGTAGGCACCCAGGCCGATCATGCTGACGATGGCGACGACTTTGATGATGGCAAACCAGAATTCGGCTTCGCCGAAGAACTTCACGTTCATCAGGTTGATGGCGTTGATCAGCACGAAGAACGCTGCCGCCGTGACCCAGGTAGGGATCTCTGGCCACCAGTAGTGGACATACTTGCCAACTGCAGAAAGTTCCGACATGCCCACCAGGATGTACAGCACCCAGCAGTTCCAGCCCGACAGGAAGCCGGCGAAACCGCCCCAGTAGGTGTGGGCAAAGTGGCTGAACGAGCCGGCCACCGGCTCTTCGACAATCATTTCGCCAAGCTGGCGCATGATCATGAAGGCGATGAAGCCGCAGATGGCGTAGCCAAGGATCATCGACGGGCCAGCGGATTTCATCACGCCTGCCGAGCCGAGGAACAGGCCGGTACCAATCGCACCGCCGAGGGCGATCAACTGGATGTGGCGGTTCTTCAGGCCCCGCTTTAGCTCGCCTGAATGCATGTTTTGTCCACTCATGAACGAAGTCACCTGCATTGTTTTTATCTGTGACGGAATCGGACCCACCGCGCTCGTGGCGCAGCGGAATGGGCAAGGTGGTTACCTTGGGTTTCCTGACCTCAGGTGCCGCCGGGGCGGATCAACCGGGCGTGATCAAGAGTGCGCTGTACGCAAAAGGGGTCACAGGTAAAACGCGGCGCATTGTATACCCCAGTGCGCAGGCGTCAACGCGCCGCACCGTTTCCGAAGGAAAAGCGCAGCGGTCCTGTGGTGCAGGGCCTTGAAAGGCGAAGTGATCGGCGTACATGGCGCCTCCATTTGTTGTTTTGTCAGCCAGGCTCTGTGGACGGGCTCTTGCACACGGCAATGGCGGCTATAACACCGTGTAGACGGGGGTTTGGGCAAGGGTGGGTGAGGCCGGGGCGGCTGGTTTTGCACATCGGCGACGGCAAGGTTTGTTTACACGGTTCGGTCAAATCTGGAATCAGGGCTGAAATAGCCCGCCTTTGTATAAATTTCTTTACAAGCCGGTTCAAGAACTTGCCAGTCGTCCGAAATATTCTTTTGCTTCAATATCTTGGGGCCGCACAATGGCCGCACTTGTGACGACCCTGTGGGAGCTGGCTTGCCGGCGATGGGCTGCAAAGCAGCCCCAAATTCTTACAGGCATAAAAAAACCAGTCCGAAGACTGGTTTCTTGTTACCGCGCTGGCCAATCAGCCACGCGGCTTGCCGCGGCCGCGGCCTGCCGGTTTGTCACCATCGGGCTTGCCCGGGCGCTTGCGCATCTCGCTCGGGCGCTCGGCCACGGTGCTGCCACGGGTGTTCTTGCGCGGGGCCTCTTCACGCGGCTGACGCGCAGGGCGTTCGCCACCAGCGGCACCTTCGTGGGCCGGGCGCAGGTTGCGTACGCGCTCGCCACGGCCCAGCGGGCGGGTCGACTTGCGCTGCAGGCGCTCCATCTTGTCCTTGGCCTTGAGCTTCATGGCCGGCAGCGCTACCGGCTGCAGCCCCACTTCAGCGGCCAGGATGTCGATTTCGCCCTGGCTCATTTCACGCCAGCGGCCCATCGGCAGGTCGGAGTTGAGGAACACCGGGCCAAAACGCACGCGCTTCAGGCGGCTGACAACCATGCCCTGGGATTCCCACAGGCGACGCACTTCACGGTTACGGCCTTCCATCACCACGCAGTGGTACCAGTGGTTGAAGCCTTCGCCACCTGGCGCCTTCTGGATGTCGGTGAACTTGGCCGGGCCGTCTTCCAGCATCACGCCGGCTTTCAGGCGCTCGATCATCTCGTCGTCGACTTCACCACGCACACGTACCGCATACTCACGGTCCATCTCGTAGGACGGGTGCATCAGGCGGTTGGCCAGCTCACCGTCTGTGGTGAACAGCAACAGGCCAGTGGTGTTGATGTCGAGGCGGCCAATGTTGATCCAGCGGCCTTCTTTTGGCCGTGGCAGGCGGTCGAACACGGTCGGGCGGCCTTCCGGGTCGTCACGGGTGCAGATTTCACCGTCGGGCTTGTTGTACATGATCACCCGGCGAGTGGCCTCGGCGGCCTCTTCGCGCTTGATCAGCTTGCCGTCTACGGCAATGGCATCATGCAGGTCGACACGTTGGCCAAGGGTGGCCTCGACGCCGTTGACCTTGATGCGGCCCTGGCTGATCCAGGCCTCGACGTCACGGCGCGAGCCCACGCCAATGCGTGCCAGCACTTTCTGCAGCTTTTCGCCGGATGGAGGGGTGATTTCGGTATCTTGCAGGTCTTGCTCACTCATCTGGGCACCTCCCGGTGTAGGAATGAAAAAGGGGTTTCTGGCGACGGAAGCGCCAAAAGGCCGCGCATCATACGCGGTTCGGCGGGGGAACGCACTGCAGATTAGAGGGTTTTGTGGGCATTGGCGGGGGTTTCTGCCTAATGGTGATGCATCGGCAGCACCGGCCCTTTCGCGGGCACGCCCGCTCCCACAGAGATATCACAGGACCTGTGGGAGCGGGCGTGCCCGCGAAGAGGCCGGCACAGGCACCCGCAAAATCAGGGCTGTACCTTGCCCTCTTCTTCCACAGAGGCCGCAGGCTCTTCTTCACGCAAATCATCGAAATCAGTCTTCAGGCCCTCTTCCATGGCATCCAGCTCCACCAACAGGCTACGGAAGCTGGTCTCCTCCTTCGGCTCCGCGACTTCCTCTTCTTCCCCAATGCTGGCATCGGCCAATGCCTGCAAGTGCACCGGTACCGGCGCGTCATCCGGGTCGAGCAGCGGCTCCGGCTCCATTTCGCGCAGCTCGGCCAAGGCTGGCAGCTCATCCAGGCTCTTGAGGTTGAAGTGGTCGAGAAACGCCTTGGTGGTGGCAAACATCGCCGGCCGCCCGGGCACCTCGCGGTAGCCCACCACACGGATCCACTCACGCTCCATCATGGTCTTGATGATGTTGCTGTTCACCGCCACACCCCGCACATCCTCGATCTCGCCACGGGTAATGGGCTGGCGATAGGCAATCAGGGCCAAGGTTTCGAGCAATGCACGCGAATAACGTTGCGGGCGCTCTTCCCACAGGCGCCCGACCCAGGGCGCATAGTCTTCGCGGATCTGCAGGCGGTAGCCGCTTGCCACTTCCTTGAGTTCGAAAGCACGGCCGCTGCATGACTTGCCCAGTACCTCAAGGGCCTTCTTGAACACGCCGGGCTCGGGGCGCTCAGCCTCTTCAAGCAACTCGTACAGGCGCTCCAGGGATTGCGGTTTGCCCGAAGCCAGCAAAAAAGCTTCGATCAGCGACGCCAGGTCGCGGGGGTCATTCAGGTTCATCAGGTTCTTCAACAACCGCTGGGCGAAGCCGCACATGAATGGCGGCGAAAGGTTCATTCTGCACCAGTTCGATCAGCGATTCCTTCACCAGCTCGAGAATCGCCATGAAGGTCACCACCACACCCAGCTTGCCCTCTTCGGCGGCAAACAGCTCGACGAACGGCACAAAAGCGCCGCCCTTGAGGCGCTCCAGCACCTGGCTCATGCGCTCGCGTGTAGACAACGTTTCACGGCTGATCTGGTGGCTTTCGAACAGGTCGTTGCGGCGCATCACCTCGGCCATGGACATCAGCAGCTCTTCCAGGCTTACCTGCGGCAACAACTTGCGCACCTTGGCCTGCGGTGCTTCCAGGCGTGGCACCACGACGTCGCGGCCCACCCGCGGCAGTTCGTCGATACCCTCGGCAGCAGCCTTGAAGCGCTCGTACTCCTGCAGGCGGCGGATCAGTTCGGCCCGCGGATCGCCCTCCTCCTCCTCGACCTCGGCCGAACGTGGCAGCAGCATGCGCGACTTGATCTCGGCGAGCATGGCGGCCATCACCAGGTATTCGGCGGCCAGCTCCAGGCGCACACTTTTCATCAGCTCCACGTAGCCCATGTACTGGCGGGTAATTTCTGCCACGGGGATGTCGAGGATGTCGATGTTCTGCTTGCGAATCAGGTACAGCAACAAGTCCAGCGGGCCTTCGAAGGCTTCGAGGATGACCTCCAGGGCATCTGGCGGGATGTAGAGGTCCAGCGGCAGCTCGGTCACGGCTTCGCCATAGACCAGGGCCAGTTGCAGCTGTCGGGGCGAGTCCACTTGTTCAGCCGGCGCCTCGGGCGTTTCTACCTGACTCACGCGTTGACCATGAACGGCGTGGGGTCGCCGCAGCCTGCGCGGATCAGTTCCGGCTCGTCACCCGACAGGTCGATGATGGTCGACGCCTTGAGGTCGCCGAAACCGCCATCGATCACCAGGTCGACGTGATGCTCCAGGCGCTCACGGATCTCGTAGGGGTCAGTCATCGGCTCGCTGTCGCCCGGCAGAATCAGGCTCACGCTCATCAGCGGTTCGCCCAGCTCGGCCAGCAAAGCCAGGGTGATGGCATGGTCCGGCACACGCAGCCCGATGGTGCGGCGCTTGTCATGCAACAGCAGGCGCGGCACTTCACGTGTGCCGTTGAGGATGAACGTATAGGGCCCCGGCACATGCGCCTTGAGCAGGCGGAAGGTGCCGGTGTCGACCTTGGCGTACAACCCCAGCTGCGACATGTCACAGCACATCAAGGTGAAGTTGTGCGTCTTGTCCAGCCCGCGCAGGCGCCGCACCCGTTCGATGGCCGTCTTGTCACCCATCTGGCAACCCAGCGCGTAGGCCGAATCCGTCGGATACACCACCACCCCGCCCTTGCGGATGATCTCGACGGCCTGCTTTATCAGGCGCGCCTGTGGGTTCTCCGGATGAATCTGGAAAAATTGGCTCACGTAGTCGTCCTGTTCATAGCGCCAAAGGCTGTTCATGGCTGAATCGACGCCACAGAGGTGGCAGGTCCTCGGGCAAAGGCCGGTAGGCACCGATCTCGCCCCAGGTGCCGGGGCCGTGGAAGTCACTGCCAGCGCTTGCCAACAGGCCGAACTCACGGGTAAGGATGGACATCGTGCCCACCTGCTCGGCCGGCATCATTCCGTTAACCACTTCAAGTGCCTGCCCGCCTGCCTGAATATAGTCGGCAATCAGCCGTCTGCGCTTGCTGCGGGTCAGGTCGTAGTGCATGGGATGCGCCAGGCTTACCCACGCTTTGGACTGGCGCAGGGTGGCGACGGTTTCGTCGAGGGTCGGCCAGTGCTGCTTGACGTCGCCCAGCTTGCCGGCGCCCAGCCACTTGCGAAACGCCTCGCCGCGGTCCTTGACGTGCCCGGCACGCACCAGGTACTCGGCAAAATGCGGGCGCGCCGGGGCGTTGCCGCTGTCGCCCAGTTCGTGCTGTACGGCACGGGCACCTTCGAGCGTGCCGGGCATGCCCTTGGCTGCCAGCCGTTTGTCGATTTCTTCGGCGCGCAGCCAGCGCCCACGGTGCAGCGCCTCGATGGCCGCCAGCAAAGGTGGTGCGTCGAGCGGGAAGTCATAGCCCAGTACGTGGATGGTCGCGCCACCCCAGGTGCATGACATTTCCACCCCGCTAACCCAGCGCATGCCCCGTTCAATGCAGGCCTGGCGCGCTTCAGGCAGGCCTTCGATGGTGTCGTGGTCGGTCAGGGCCAGCGTTTGCACCCCGTGCTCATGGGCCCGGGCAACCAGTACCGAAGGCGACAGGGCGCCGTCGGAGGCCGTGCTGTGACAGTGCAGATCAACATTCATGGAGGAGCGCTTTCGCTGGAATCGATGTTTGTTATTATGCCGTCACATCCCGATTCTGGCTGCCATTGTGAAACAATTCATCGATTTCATCCCGCTGCTGCTGTTCTTCATCGTCTACAAGCTGGACCCGCGCCCCCTGGAGGTCGCCGGCCACAGCTTCGAATTCGGCGGCATCTACAGCGCCACGGCCATGCTGATCATCAGCTCGCTGGTGGTGTACGGCGCGCTGTTCCTGCGCCAGCGCAAGCTGGAAAAGGGCCAGTGGCTGACCCTGGTAGCCTGCCTGGTGTTCGGCGGCCTGACGCTGACGTTCCATAGCGAAACCTTCCTGAAGTGGAAGGCACCGGTGGTGAACTGGCTGTTCGCCCTGGGTTTTGCCGGCAGCCACTTCATTGGGGACCGGGTGCTGATCAAGCGCATCATGGGCCATGCCCTGAGCCTGCCCGATGCCATCTGGGCACGCCTGAACGTTGCCTGGATCGCCTTCTTCCTGTTCTGCGGCGCGGCCAACCTGTTCGTCGCCTTCACCTTCCAGGACTTCTGGGTGGACTTCAAGGTGTTCGGCAGCCTGGGCATGACCGTGATCTTCCTGGTGGCGCAAGGCGTGTACCTGTCGCGCCACCTGCACGACGACCCTTCTACCTCCAAACCCAAGGATTGACATGCTCTACGCCATCATCGCCAGCGACGTCGCAAACTCCCTGGAAAAACGCCTGGCTGCCCGCCCGGCGCACATCGAACGCCTGCAACAGCTGAAGGCCGAAGGCCGCGTGGTACTGGCCGGCCCACACCCGGCCATCGACAGCAACGACCCGGGCGAAGCGGGTTTCAGCGGTAGCCTGATCGTTGCCGAGTTCGAATCGTTGGCTGCGGCGCAAGCCTGGGCTGATGCCGACCCGTACATTGCTGCGGGCGTTTACGACAAAGTCGTGGTCAAGCCGTTCAAGCAAGTGCTGCCTTGATCTGAGACCGCGTCGCCTGCTTCGCGGGCTTGCCCGCTCCCACAGGTACAGCACAAGCCTCGGATTCTGTGCGCTCCCTGTGGGAGCGGGCAAGCCCGCGAAGAAGGCGACCCGGTACCAGCAGTTATACGGTTGCCATCAGTCTGCGGTATCTTTGCCACTGGCGGGCCGAATAGCCGCCGTCATTGGTTGAATTGAGTGAGTCATGAGCGAGCTGTTACTGATTGATGATGACCAGGAGCTGTGCGAGCTGCTCGGCAGCTGGCTGACACAGGAAGGGTTCACCGTACGTGCCTGCCACGATGGCCAGAGCGCACGCCAGGCCCTGGCCGAGCACGCCCCGTCGGCGGTGGTACTGGACGTGATGCTGCCCGATGGCAGTGGCCTGGAACTGCTCAAGCAATTGCGCAGCGAGCATGCCGAACTGCCGGTGTTGATGCTCTCTGCCCGTGGCGAACCACTGGACCGCATCCTCGGCCTGGAGCTGGGCGCCGACGACTACCTGGCCAAACCCTGCGACCCGCGTGAGCTCACCGCCCGCCTGCGCGCCGTACTGCGCCGCAGCCACCCCGCCGCCGCCACCAGCCAGGTGGAACTGGGCGACCTGGTGTACAGCCCTGCCCGTGGCGTGGCCAGCATCGATGGCCGTGAAATGACTCTGACCTTGTCCGAGAGCCGCATTCTCGAAGCGCTGCTGCGCCAGCCTGGCGAGCCGCTGGACAAGCAGGAACTGGCGCAGATCGGCCTGGGCCGCAAGCTGACCCTGTACGACCGCAGCCTGGACATGCATGTGAGTAACCTGCGCAAGAAGATCGGCCCGCATGCCGATGGCCGGCCACGCATCGTGGCGCTGCGCAGCCGTGGCTATTACTACTGCCTCTGACATCGCCGGGGCCGCTTCGCAGCCCATCGCCGGCAAGCCAGCTCCCACAGGACTGTGCAAGCCTTAGGCCCTTTGATAACCCTGTGGGAGCTGGCTTGCCGGCGATGGGGCGCGCAGCGGCCCTGGTTCATCTTTACCGAGCCTTTACCATCCCCTGACTGCGCTTGACGGTGATCTCCCTAGACTGTGCTCATCCGGTAACCACCGGCCTATGAAAGGAGAGACACCATGCGCAAGACCCTTATCGCCCTGATGTTCGCCGCCGCCCTGCCGACCGTGGCCATGGCCATGCCTGACGGCGGCCCGCGTCACGACGGCCCGCATCATCGCGGTGATGCGCCTTTCCACCAACTGGACCTGAGCCGCGACCAGCGCCAGCAGATCGGCAAGCTGATGGGCGAGCAGATGCAGCAGCGCCGCGACATCACCGAGCGCTACCTGTCCAAGCTGCCGGCCGCCGACCAGAAAGCCATGAAGGACGAACTGCAAGCCAGCCGTACCAAGACCGACACCGCAGTGCGCAACCTGCTCAAGCCTGAGCAGCAGAAGAAGTTCGACGAACTGCAAAAAGAGCGCGCTGCCAAACAAGCCGAGTGGCAGGAGTTCCAGGCCTGGAAAGCTGAAAAAGGCAACAAGGCCCAGTAAGCTGTCCGCCCAACGCCCGGCCCGCATCACTGCGGGCCGGGCTTTTCCCGTTTAGGAGGTCCACTTGCGTTCACTGTTCTGGCGCATCCTGGCCAGCTTCTGGCTGGCCATTACCTTGGTCGCAGGCCTGTCGATCCTGTTGGGCCACATGCTCAACCAGGACGCCTGGATCCTCAGCCGCCACCCGGGCCTGAATACCCTGGCCAGCAAGTGGGCCAAGCATTACGAGCAGGAAGGCCTGGATTCGGCACAGCATTTCCTGGAGCGGCGCAAGGACCGTTACAAGATCGACGTGCAAGTGCTCGACGACAGTGGCGAGGCCGTGGTGCCGGGCACCTTCCCGCGCCGTGCGGCAGCCTTCGAGGCACGCCAGCACAATGACCAGCGGCGCCTGCCGTGGCGCAGGCTGACCGAGGAGTACACCAGCCCTGACACGGGCGATACCTACCTGTTGATCTACCGCATACCGCACCCTGCACTGGATGCCTGGCACCGCGAAAGCCTGATGTGGCCGCTCAGTGCATTGGGCATTGCACTGGTGGTGCTGACCTTGTTCAGCCTGCTGGTGACCCTGTCCATTACCCGCCCGCTAAGCCGCCTGCGTAGCGCCGTGCATGACCTGGGCCAGAGCACCTACCAGCAGAACAGCCTGGCACGGCTGGCCGCGCGGCGCGACGAGTTTGGCGTGCTGGCCAAGGACTTCAACAAGATGGGCGCACGCCTGCAAAGCACCATCGGCAGCCAGCGCCAGTTGCTGCGCGATGTGTCCCATGAGCTGCGCTCGCCGCTGGCCAGGCTGCGTATCGCACTGGCCCTGGCCGAGCGGGCCGGGCCCGAGCAGCGGGAAACCCTGTGGCCGCGCCTGACCCGCGAATGTGACCGCCTGGAAGACCTGATCAGCGAAATTCTGGCCCTGGCCCGGGTGGATGCGGAACAGGCCCATGCCGAACCCGTCGACCTCAACGCCCTGCTAGGCAGCGTGCGCAAGGACGCCTTGCTCAGCGCGCCCGACCAGGATGTGCGCCTTGAAGCGCAGTCCGGGTTGACCTTGCAGGGTTGGCCAACGCTGATCGAGCGTGCCGTGGACAACCTGCTGCGCAACGCCTTGCGCTTCAATCCCGTCGGGCAGCCGGTAGAAGTGAGTGCATCGCGTGAGCAGGACCGCATAGTGATAAGCGTGCGTGACCATGGACCGGGGGCGGCGCCGGAGCATCTGGCGCAGTTGGGTGAGCCGTTCTTCCGCGCGCCGGGGCAGGAAGCGCCGGGGCATGGGCTGGGGCTGGCGATTGCGCGCAAGGCGGCGGAGCGCCATGGCGGGAGCCTGATTCTGGACAATCATCCACAGGGTGGGTTTGTGGCCAGGCTGGAGTTGCCTGTAGCTGAGGCTGCTGGCAGTTGAAGTGATGTCAAGGCCACAGGCCCTTTCGCGGGCACGCCCGCTCCCACAGGTACCGTGCAAAGCCTGAAATGTGCACAGTACCTGTGGGAGCGGGCGTGCCCGCGAAAGGGCCAGGGGCCTTGATACAACAATCAATCCAAGGCGGCGTTACTCGCCCCAACCACTCACGAAGTCAGCCGTTTCCAGAATCGGCGCCGTACGCGGCTCGTTCAGCGGCGTGCCGACATACAGGTACCCGATCAACTCCTCGTTCTCGGCCAGCCCCAAGCCCTTGTGCACATGGGCATCGAACGCCATGTCCCCGGTACGCCACACCGCACCGATACCTTGCGCGTGCGCGGCAATCAGGATGCCATGCGCCGCACAGCCCGCCGCCAGGCGCTGTTCGGACTTCGGCACCTTGAAGTGGTCTTGCAGCCTGGCGATAACAACGATCAGCAAGGGCGCCCGCAACGGCATGGCACGTGCCTTGTCCAGCGCTGCCTGGCTGGCATCGCCCTTCTTGTCCACGGCTTCGGCAAACAACTCGCCCAGTTTCTCAAGGCCCTGGCCCTCGATGGTCAGGAAGCGCCATGGCCGCAGCTGGCCATGATCCGGGGCGCGCAATGCGGCCTGAAACAGCGCCTCGCGCTGGGCGGCATTGGGCGCCGGGCCGGTCAGGCGTGGCACGGAAACACGGTTGAGCAATGCGTCGAGAGCCTCCATCGGCTACCCTCCTGGCAGGTGAATGTGCGGCCATTCTAGCGTTTACATCACCAGACCCATAGGTAGAATGGCGCCCTTCCGTTTCGAGTCAGAGCAGATCACATGGCGTTGCCGACCTTAAGGATCATTGGTTTCATCATCGGCATCTTCCTGATTACCCTCGCCGTCAGCATGGCCGTGCCCATGGCGACGCTGGTGATCTTCCAGCGCACCGGCGACATGCCGTCATTCCTCTGGTCGAGCCTGATCACCTTTATCGCCGGCCTGGCCCTGGTGGTACAGGGGCGCCCCGAGCATGTGCACCTGCGCCCGCGCGACATGTACCTGCTGACGGTCAGCAGTTGGCTGGTGGTGTGCGTGTTTGCCGCCCTGCCGTTCCTGCTGACCCAGCACATCAGTTACACCGACGCGTTCTTCGAAAGCATGTCGGGCATCACCGCCACCGGCGCCACCGTGCTCAGCGGGCTCGACAGCATGTCGCCGGGCATTCTCATGTGGCGCTCGATGCTGCACTGGCTCGGCGGTATCGGCTTCATCGCCATGGCGGTGGCGATCCTGCCGTTGCTGCGCATCGGTGGCATGCGCCTGTTCCAGACCGAGTCGTCCGACCGTTCAGAGAAGGTCATGCCGCGCTCGCACATGGTCGCCAAGTCGATCGTGGGGGTGTACGTCGGCTTCTCGATCCTTGGCTCGCTGGCCTTCTGGTGGGCCGGCATGAGCCCGTTCGATGCGATCAACCACGCCATGTCGGCAATCTCGACCGGCGGCTTCTCCACCTCTGACCAGTCGTTGGCGAAGTGGGATATCCCGGCCGTGCACTGGGTTGCAGTGGTGGTCATGATCATGGGCAGCCTGCCGTTCACCCTTTACGTAGCGACCTTGCGCGGCAACCGCAAGGCACTGATCCGCGACCAGCAGGTGCAGGGCTTGCTGGGCATGTTGCTGGTTACCTGGCTGGTGCTGGGCACCTGGTACTGGTACAGCACCAACCTGCACTGGCTCGATGCCCTGCGGCATGTGGCACTCAACGTAACCTCGGTGGTCACCACCACCGGTTTCGCCCTGGGCGACTACAGCCTGTGGGGCAACTTCTCGTTGATGCTGTTCTTCTACCTGGGCTTCGTTGGCGGCTGCTCCGGTTCGACGGCAGGCGGTATCAAGATTTTCCGCTTCCAGGTGGCCTACATCCTGCTCAAGGCCAGCCTTAACCAGTTGATTCACCCGCGAGCGGTGATCAAACAGAAATACAACGGCCACCGCCTCGACGAAGACATCGTGCGTTCGATTCTTACGTTCTCGTTCTTCTTCGCCATCACCATCTGCGTCATGGCCCTGCTGTTGTCGTTGCTGGGCGTGGACTGGATGACCGCATTGACCGGTGCTGCCGGCACGGTGTCGGGCGTGGGCCCAGGCCTGGGCGAAGTGATTGGCCCGTCGGGCAACTATGCCACGCTGCCAGACGCGGCCAAGTGGATCCTGGCAGCCGGGATGCTGCTCGGCCGCCTGGAAATCATCACGGTGCTGGTGCTGTGTATGCCGGCGTTCTGGCGTCACTGACCCCTTCGGTTCCCGCGCCGATGCGGGCACGGTACTCGCTGGGCGTGGAATCGAACCAGCGACGGAAGGCCCGGAAGAAGTTGCTGGGGTCGGCGAAGCCCAGCAGGTAGGCCGTCTCCAACAGGGTCATGCCGGGCTGGGCCAGGTACTGCTCCGCCAGCTCGCGACGGGTGTCGTCGAGCAAGGTCTGGAAGCTGGTGCCCTCCTCCTGCAGGCGCCGCTGCAAGGTCCGCTGCGACAAATGCAGGGCCTGGGCCAGGGTTTCGCGCTTGGGCTCACCCTGCGGCAGGATGCGGCACAACACCTGGCGCACACGGTGGGTCACCCGGCTTTCGGAAAAGCGTGCCAGGTACTCCCCGGCAAAACGGTCGTGCAGCACTGCCATGGCCTCGTTGGCGGTCGGCAGCGGCGCCTCCATGTCGGCCCGTTCGAACACCAGCGCATCATGCGGCGCGCCGAACACCAAGGGTGAATGGAACGCGACCTTGTACGGCTCGATGTCCTTTGGCTGCGGCCCCTGCACCAGCACCCGACGCGGTTGCACCGGCCGCCCGCTGAGCCATTTGCACAGCGCCAGTGCGCAGGCCAGCGATGCTTCGGCACTGTGCCGGGTTGGCGGCAGATGGTCGCCGTGCACGGTCAGGATCAGGGAATAGCCCTCGGGGCCAAGGATAAAGCTGAGGTCGGAGCTTTCCGCGATGATCCGCTGGAAACGCACCAGGCGCTCGAAGCCCTCGGCCAAGGTGCGGCTGGACATCAGCGCGTAGCCCACCACATGGAACGACGCCGGGCGTACCACGCGCGCCATGTTCAGGCCTATGGCCTCATTGCCCGACAATTCGACCGCCAGCTGCCAGAGCCGGGTCATGGAGTCTTGCGTGAAGCGTGCGTCAGGGTCGTCGAGGGCAGCAAAATCCAGCCCCAGCTGCTTGAACATGGCCCGGCAGTCCAGCCCTTCCAGTTCGAGTGCCTTCACAATCCCTGATGCCCAACTGGCTGACGTGGTTCTTTCGCTCATGACAGGCTTCTTTTATCGACCGCTCCTGCGGTGAACCCCAAGGATACTCATTTGGCGCCTATTGTCACTGATAGGCTCCGTGAGTCACTCTAGACTCGAATCAGGCTCCACGCCGTGCATCTCGTCCAGAAGTATTAATCCCGGAGCACTGCCATGAACCGCACAGCGCAGTTTCGCAGTTTTGCCGAGTTCTATCCGTACTACCTGGGGGAGCACAGCAACCCCACCTGCCGCCGCCTGCACTTTGTCGGCACCAGCCTGGTGATTGCGCTGCTGGCCTATACCATTGGCAGTGGCAAGTGGTTGCTGTTGCTGGCCGTGCCGCTGTTCGGCTACGGCTTCGCCTGGGTCGGGCATTTCTTTTTCGAGAAAAACCGACCGGCGACCTTCACCTACCCGCTGTACAGCCTGGCCGGGGATTTCGTGATGTTCAGGGATATCCTGCTGGGTAAAGTCAGGCTGTAGGCGCAGCCTTGCACCGCGATAGGGGCTACAGCGCAGCCCCTATGCCGGTTCCCGCATGGCAGCCGCATCCTGCGCTTCACGCGCCTGCGCCTCTGCCAGCCGGTACAGCTCGATGCTGCCATCCCAATGCTCGATCAACGCCGTGCACGACTCCACCCAATCGCCGCAATTGAGGTAGTCCACCTCCCCTACCTTGCGGATCTCGGCATGGTGGATATGCCCGCACACCACTCCATGAAAGCCACGCCGGGTACATTCGTGGGCAATGGCATCCTCAAAGTCACTGATGAAGTTCACTGCCCCCTTGACCTTGTGCTTCAGGTACGCCGACAGCGACCAGTAGCCATAGCCGTAACGCGCCCGCCAGTGGTTGAGCCAGCGGTTCAGCACCAAGGTGAACTCATAGGCGCGGTCACCCAGAAACGCCAGCCAGCGGTGGTAACGGGTAATCACATCGAACTGGTCACCATGGATCACCAGCAGGCGTCGGCCATCGGCGGTCAAGTGCTCGGCCTCATCCACCAGCTGGATGTTGCCCAGGATCAGCCTGGAATAACGGCGCAGGAATTCGTCATGGTTTCCTGTGACGTAAATCACCTCGGTACCGCGCTTGCTCATGGTCAGCAGCCGGCGAATCACGTTGGTGTGGGCTTGCGGCCAGTAGATCCCGCCGCGCAGCTTCCAGCCATCGATGATGTCGCCTACCAGGTACACGCGGTCGGCCTGGTAGCCCTTGAGAAACTGCGAAAGGTGTTCGGCCTGACAGTCACGGGTACCCAGGTGTACATCGGAGATCCACAGGGTACGCACGCGTTGCTTGCGCGAGGGACGGGACAGTTCGGCATGGGTCATGGGCAGGCTCCGGCGCAGTTTGCTGGAGACTGGCAGGCGTA
The DNA here is from genome assembly GCF_042956345.1 of Pseudomonas sp. NPDC008258. Lineage (NCBI taxonomy): Bacteria > Pseudomonadati > Pseudomonadota > Gammaproteobacteria > Pseudomonadales > Pseudomonadaceae > Pseudomonas > Pseudomonas sp. NPDC008258. Next base: position 258,365 of record NZ_JBIBGE010000002.1, on the reverse strand, counting down.
GGTGACAGCGCCGTGGCAGAACGGTGACGAGTGATGGTGTGCAGCGAATGAGGCACAATGGGCTTCTGCCCTGCGAGGACTCCCCATGACCGCCGGCCCGATCCTTTCGCTGCGTCATTACCGCGACAGCCTGATTGCCCACAGCCACGAACACCCGCAACTGGTGTTCGGCCTGCGCGGCCGCCTGGAGTTCGAGGTGCAAGGGCAAGGCGCCGGCATTGATCGGCAGGGGCTGGTCGTGGTGCCGGCGGGTGCGCATCACACCTGCGCCAGCGATGGCGGCAGCCATTGCCTGGTGCTCGATGTGCCTGGGGAACAATGGTTGCACGAGCAGTTGGGCGAGCACGCCGATGCCAGCCGCCGCCTGCTCGACCGCCCCGCCGCGCTGGGCCTGGACCACCGCCAACAGCAGTTGGTGGATTGGCTGGCCGCCAGCCCCATGGATGACCCGCTGATTGCACGGCAGGGCGCAGCGCTGCTGCTGGCCAGCCTCAATCCCACTGCGGCAGCCAGCGTTACTGCCAGCCGCCGCCTGCCCTATTCCGCCTTCGATGCGCATATCGAGCAACAGGCTGCCTACCCGCTGCAAGTGGCCGATCTGGCGCGGCTGGCCGGACTTTCCAGTGCCCGGTTGCATGCGCGCTTCATCGCAGAGTGCGGGATGACGCCGATGGACTACATTCGCCAGCGGCGCTTGCTCAAGGCGCGGCGGCTGGTGACCCAGACCTTGTTGCCGATGGGTGAGATTGCCGCGCAGGTGGGGTACAGCTCGCAGAGTGCGTTTTCGGCGGCGATGTTGCGGGCGTTTGGCTGTACGCCGTTGGCCTTGCGGCGAGAGCCTGGCGACAACTGACAGCAGTCTTGCGACAGAATGTATTTGCCTGCGCCCTTACACTTTGCCTGTGCCGGCCCTTTCGCGGGCTTGCCCGCTCCCACAGGTAACGCACCGCTTTCACGACTTGTGCAGTACCTGTGGGAGCGGGCAAGCCCGCGAACAGGCCGGCAAAGCCAATAAAGATCTTGAGCAAGGACCACCATGAACCACCGCACCGCCCTCGGCGCCCTGCACATTGGCGCGCTGTTCTTCGGCCTGACCGGCGTATTCGGCAAACTGGCCGCCAGCGCCAGCCCGGCAATCATCGTGTTCGGCCGCGCCGCCTTCGCCGTACTGGCCCTGGCCCTGTTCGCCAGCGTTGCCGGCCCGGGCTGGCAACGCCTGAACGGTCAGGACATCCGCCGCCTGCTGCTCGGCGGGGTACTGCTGGCCGGCCACTGGGTCAGTTTCTTCATCGCCGTCAAGGTCGGCGGCGTGGCCATCGCCACCCTCGGCTTCGCCAGCTTCCCTGCCTTCACCGTCATCCTCGAAGGCCTGCTGTTCCGCGAACGCATCCGCCGCAACGAGGCCGTGCTGGTACTGCTGGTCAGCATCGGCCTGATACTGGTCACGCCAGCCTTCGACCTGGCCAGCGAGGCCACCGGCGGCCTGCTGTGGGCACTGCTTTCGGGGCTGCTGTTCTCGCTGCTGTCACTCACCAACCGCGCCGGTTCCGGGCGCTTGCCTGCGGTACAGGCAGCACTGTGGCAGAACCTGGTGGTAGGCCTGTGCCTGCTGCCGTTCGCAGCCCCGGGCCTGGCCGGCGTAGCCAGCAAGGACTGGCTGTGGATTGCCCTGCTCGGCATCTTCTGCACCGGTGTGGCGCACAGCCTTTTTGTGGCCAGCCTGGCCGTGATCAAGGCGCGCACCGCCGCGGTGGTATTCGGCATGGAGCCGGTCTACGGCATTGCCGTAGCCTGGGTGGTGTTTGCCGAAACGCCCACCCTGCGCATGCTGCTGGGGGGTGCGCTGATCATCTTCGCCATCGTGCTGTCCAGCCGCCTGGCCGCCGAGCAGCCGCCCAAGCAGCCACCCAAGCAGCCACTGGCCGAGGGTGCCTGATCAGCGATCGTTGTGGCCAAGGTCGCGCTGCGGGTCGATCTGGTCGCGCACCCGCTGCTTCAGCACCTTGGCCTCGGGGAAACCGCCGTCGGCCTTGCGCTCCCAGATCTGCACGCCATTGCAGCTGATGCGGAAAATACCGCCAGTGCCCGGCTCCAGGGCTACCCGGCCAAGGTCGTCGCCGAAGGTGCTGAGCAGTTCCTGGGCCAGCCAGGCGGCACGCAGCAGCCATTGGCACTGGGTGCAATAGGTGATGACGATTTCCGGTTTGCTGTCGGCCATGTGAAGCATCTCCAGGTAAGGGGCCGCTTATACTAGCGGTCTTTAGCCCACGGTTTGAGACTCACGATGCGCCGTTTGCTGTTCTGTTTGCTGCTCACCCTCACCTGCCTCACAGCAGCCGCCGCCGAACCGCTCAGGCCCAAGGTCGGCCTGGTACTGTCTGGTGGCGCCGCCCGTGGCCTGGCCCACATCGGGGTGCTCAAGGCGCTGGAGGAACAGGGCGTGCGCATTGACGCCATTGCCGGCACCAGCATGGGGGCGGTGATCGGCGGGTTGTACGCCTCAGGCTACAGCGTCGCAGAGCTGGAAAAGCTTGCCACTACCCTGGACTGGCAACAGGCGCTGTCTGACGCCCCGCCGCGCAAGGACGTACCGTTCCGGCGCAAACAGGATGACCGCGATTTCCTGGTCAAGCAGAAGCTCAGCTTTCGCGATGACGGCAGCCTGGGCCTGCCGCTGGGGGTAATCCAGGGCCAGAACCTGGCGCTGCTGCTGGAAAGCAAGTTGGCGCACACCGCCGACACCCGTGACTTCGACAAGCTGCCCATTCCCTTCCGCGCAGTGGCTACCGATATTGCCAGTGGCGAAAAAGTGGTGTTCCGCCGCGGCCACCTGCCCCAGGTAATCCGCGCCAGCATGTCGATCCCCGCCGTATTCGCCCCGGTCGAGCTGGATGGCCGCCTGCTGGTGGACGGCGGCATGGTCGACAACATCCCGCTCGACGTGGCGCGGGAAATGGGTGTGGACCTGGCCATCGTGGTCGACATCGGCACCCCGCTGCGTGACCGCAAGCAACTGGCCACGGTGGTCGACGTGCTCAACCAGTCGATCACCCTGATGACCCGCCACAACTCGGAAGAACAACTGGCCAGCCTGCACCGCGACGACATCCTCATCCAGCCGCCGCTCACCGCATTTGGCGTGACCGATTTCGGCCGCGCCCGGGACATGATCGACGCGGGCTACCGCGCCACCCGCCTGCTCGACCCACGCCTGGCTACCCTGCGCCAGCCCGAGGGCGACAGCGACCTGGCCGCGGCCCGGTCACCACGCCAGCGCACGCCAGTGATTACCGCGATCCGGATCGAGAACGACTCCAAGGTCAGTGATGACGTGATCCGATCGTACATTCGCCAGCCGCTGGATGCGCCGCTGGAACTCGACCGCTTGCAGACCGACATGGGCACCCTGTACGGCCTGGACTACTTCGACCGGGTGCAATACCGCGTGGTGCACAAGGGCGACGACAATACCCTGGTCATCAACGCCCGCGGCCGACGCGGCGGCACCGACTACCTGCGCCTGGGCCTGAACCTGTCGGACGACCTGCGCGGCGACAGCGCCTTCAACCTGGGCGCAAGCTACCGGGTCAACGGCATCAACAGCCTGGGTGCCGAATGGCTGACCCGTGGCCAGATTGGCGACCAGCAAGAACTGTACAGCGAGTTCTACCAACCGCTGGATGTAGGCTCACGTTACTTCATTGCGCCATACCTGGACTTTGGCTCGCAGAACATCGAAGCCACTCTGGACAACGACCCCGTTGCCGAATACCGCCTGGAGCGCTACGGCTTTGGCCTGAATGTGGGGCGGCAGATCGGCACCAACGGTGAAGTGCGCCTGGGCGTGGGCAAGGCCTGGGGCGAGGCCGAGGTACGCATTGGCGACCAGGACCTGCCCAAGGTCAGCTTCAACGAAGGCTTTTATGAACTGAAGTACTCGTTCGACACCCTCGACAACGTGTATTTCCCGCACAGCGGTGAGGACATTGGCCTGACCTTGCGCAAGTACGACAAGTCGCTGGACTCCGACCAGGATTACCGGCAGTGGCTGTTCAACCTGGACAAGGCCATCAGCAGCGGGCCGAACACCTTCGTGCTAGGTGGGCGCTACGGGCGCACGCTGGATGACACCGAAGTGGTGACGTCGAGTTTCGTGATGGGCGGAGCGCGGGAGCTGTCGGGCTTTCGCCAGGACTCGGTATCGGGGCAGAACGTGAGCCTGATGCGGGTGGTCTACTACCGCCGCCTGACGCCACGGGCCTATGTGCCGCTGGATTTCCCGCTGTACATCGGTGGCTCGCTTGAGCGCGGGCGGGCATGGAACAACGACAACGAGTTCGACAGCGGGTACATCAATGCGGCGAGCATCTTCCTGGGGCTGGAGACGCCACTGGGGCCGCTGAACTTCACCTATGGCGCCAACAGTGCGCATGAGCAGGCGGTGTACCTGAACCTGGGGCATACCTTCTGAATAATGGGGCCGCTTTGCGGCCCTTCGCGGGCTTGCCCGCTCCCACAGGGGGCTGCGATTCTCCTGTGGGAGCGGGCAAGCCCGCGAAGGGCTGCAAAGCAGCCCCAATGGCCCTCAGGACTTTTCCAGGTTGGCCAGGATCTTCGCATGCACCCGCATACACACCTGCAAGTCTGCTTCGTCCACCCCGGTAAACAGCTCCACCCGCAGCTGATTGGCGATGGTTTCGATCTGGTCGATCAGCGGCTTGGCCGGCGGGCACAGCACGATCTTCTTCGCCCGCCGATCCTCCAGCACCGCCTGCCGACGCACCAACCCTTGCGCCTCCAGGCTGTCGAGCAGGCGCGCCAGGGTCGGGCCTTCCACACCCACGCTCTGGGCCAGCTCGCGCTGGGTCGGGGCCTCTTCAAAACGGGCCAGGTGCAACAACACCAGCCAGCGCGCCTGGGACAGGTTGAGCCCGGCCAGGCGGCGGTCCAGTTCGGCACGCCAACCCCGGGACATCTGGGCCAGCTGCATGCCGAAGCGGTGTTGATTGTCGGTCAGGGGCATAAGCAACTCATCGAATAGATCTAATTATTAGGCAGCTAACCATGGCCCGCCCCATGAGGCAAGGCTCGCGCGCGCCTCATTGTTCGATAATCGTCAAAAAGGATGACAAAGGTCAGCAGATGGCGGTTCTGCCTTCGATCCGGTCGCCCCTTACAACTCGAACTCGGCGGCCAGTGCCGCACGCACGCAATACAGTACCCCTTCCGGCACTCGCGCCCCGAACAGTGGTGCTATCGCCGATACCGGCGGCAACTCGCCCTCGCCATCAAGGAAGGCATCCTGCACTTCCATCAGCAGGTCTTCCGGCAGGTCCAGGGCCTGGTCCAGGCTCAGCTCCTGGCGGCCGAGGGCCTCGGCCAGCAGGCTGTACACGTTTTTCTCGCTGCAGTTGAGCTGCCCGGCGATCTGCGCCGGGGTCATGCCGGCGCGTGCCAGACTGACCAGTTCGTGGCGCAAGTCGAGCACCACTTTCGGCGCATCTTCCGTGCCACCACTGTTGTTCAGCACTTCAAGGAACGCCTGGCCATAGCGCTCCAGCTTGCGCGCACCCACACCGCTGACCTGGGCCATGTCGCTGAGGCTGACCGGCTGGCTGCGCAGCATTTCCAGCAGCGTCGAATCGGGGAAGATGACATAGGGCGGCACGCTGTGCTCCTCTGCCAACTTGCGCCGCAAGGTACGCAGCGCTTCCCACAGTTCGCGCTCTTCGGCACGCACCAACTGGCTGGCCGGGCTGCCGCCACTGGACGACGAGGCCTTGGCCGTGGTCTGCGGCTTGAGGTCACGCCGCAGTTGCAACGTCACCTCGCCGCGCAGCAGCGGCCGGCAGCTGTCGGACAGGCGCAGGCCGCCGTAGCCTTCCAGGTCGATATCGACCAGGCCTCGCGCCACCAGCTGGCGGAACAGTGAACGCCATTCGACCTCGGCCAAGCCCTTGCCGACGCCGAATACCGACAGCTTCTCGTGGCCGAAATTGCGCACTTTTTCGGTGTCTTTGCCCAGCAGCACATCGACCAGATGGCCGACGCCATAGCGCTGGCCCGTGCGGAACACCGCCGACAGCGCCTGGCGGGCCGGCTCGGTGGCGTCCCAGGTCTGGATGTTGTCGACACAGTTGTCGCAATGCCCGCATGGCTGTTCGAGGGTTTCGTCGAAATAGGCCAGCAGCGACTGGCGGCGGCAGCGGGTTTCTTCGCACAGCGCCAGCATGGCGTCGAGCTTGTGCTGCTCGATGCGCTTGTGGCGCTCGTCACCTTCGGAGTTCTGCAGCATCTGCTTGAGCATCACCATGTCCTGCAGGCCGTAGGCCATCCAGGCATCGGAGGGCAGGCCGTCACGGCCGGCACGGCCGGTTTCCTGGTAATAGGCCTCAAGCGATTTGGGCAGGTCGAGGTGGGCAACGAAGCGCACGTTGGGCTTGTCGATGCCCATGCCAAAGGCAATGGTGGCGACCATGATCAGCCCTTCCTCGTTGAGGAAGCGGTGCTGGTTGGCAGACCGCGTCTCAGCGGCCAGGCCGGCGTGATACGGCAGGGCCGGGAAGCCCTGGTCACACAGGAAGGCGGCAGTTTCGTCGACCTTCTTGCGCGACAGGCAGTAAACGATACCGGCGTTGCCGCGGCGCTCGCCAAGGAAGGCCATCAGCTGCTTGCGCGGCGCTTCCTTGGGCACGATGCGGTAGAAGATATTGGGCCGGTCGAAGCTCGACAGGAAGCGCTCGGCGCCTTGCAGGTGCAGGCGCTGGACGATTTCTTCGCGGGTACGCATGTCGGCGGTGGCGGTGAGCGCGATGCGCGGCACATGCGGGAACAGCTCGGCCAGCTGGCCCAGTTGCAGGTATTCAGGGCGGAAGTCGTGGCCCCATTGCGAAACGCAGTGAGCTTCATCAATGGCGAACAGCGAGATGTCCAGATCGCGCAGGAAATCGAGCATGCGCGGCTGCATCAGGCGCTCCGGGGCCAGGTACAGCATCTTCACTTCGCCCCGGCGCAGGCGCCCGGCCAGCTCCCGCTGCTGCTCCGCCGTCAGCGTGGAGTTGAGCGCGGCGGCCGGCACACCCAGTTCGTCCAGCGTGGCCACCTGGTCATCCATCAGCGCGATCAGCGGCGAGACCACCACTGTAAGGCCCGGGCGCAACAGCCCCGGCACCTGGAAGCACAACGACTTGCCGCCACCGGTGGGCATCAGCACCAGGGCATCGCCGCCATTGGCCACGCATTCGATGATTGCCGCCTGGCGCCCACGGAAACTGTCGTAGCCGAAGATATCCTTGAGAACGCGCTGAGCCTGTTCGAGCATGTGCAACTCCACAAATCGCCGTACCATCCTGGAAGCAGGCTGGACGAAAAACCCGCCCCGCACACGCCAAAAGCGTAAGCGGTTTTTGCCAGGCAGCCGGCAAGACCCGCCCCTGGATGAAAAACCGCGGAGTATACCGCAGCACCGCCCTGCGCAGTGGACCATGGCGATAGACGTTCCCTTACCCTGCTGCCGCTGCAAGGTGCTAGAATTCGTTATCGTTTATTCCCCAAGGTAGCCCTGTAATGTCCTTCGCCGAGCAACTGACCCGCCTGCAAGCCTTCCTCGACGCCGACGAGCTGCACGAAGAAGCGCTGGACTACGTCGCCGCCCACGGCTACCTCACCGCCCTGTCGATCAACGCCGAAGAAGTGCCCGAGCGCGAATGGATCGACGCCCTGTTCGCCGAAGAGCCGCACTACGCCAGCGAGGCCCAGCGCACCGAGATCGAAGCCACCCTGGTAGCGTTGAAAGCGCACATTGCCCGTCAGCTGGCCAGCGATGAAGAATTCGACCTGCCATGCGACCTCGACCTGACCGACGAGCCGGACGATTCCGACCTGCGCGGCTGGTGCATCGGCTTCATGGAAGGCGTGTTCCTGCGTGAAGAGGCCTGGTTCGAGAACGCTGAAGAAGAAGTCAGCGAGATGCTGCTGCCGATCATGGTTGGCTCGGGCCTGTTCGACGAACAGCCAGAGTTCGCCGACATCGCCAGCAACGCCAACCTGCAGGACGACATGATCGTACAGATCCCTGAGGCGTTGAGCGCACTGTTCCTGCTGCTGCACGCGCCTGACGAAAAGCCGGCACTGCTCAAGCCACGCCACCACTAAGTCTCCTGTGCGCTACCTGCTGCTGGCCATAGGCTGGCTCAGCGTCGCGCTGGGGGTGTTGGGGATATTCCTCCCGGTATTGCCCACCACCCCTTTCCTGCTTCTGGCGGCAGCCTGCTTTGCCCGCAGCTCGCCGCGCTTTCACCACTGGCTGGTTCATCACCCCAAGCTCGGGCCATGGATCCGCGACTACCTCAGTGGTGAGGGCATCCCCCTCAAGGGCAAGGTCTACGCCATCGGCCTGATGTGGGCCAGCATCGGATTATCGTGCTATCTGGTACCCCTGTTCTGGGCGCGCGCGTTCATGTTGACCAGCGCCGTGCTGGTGAGCCTGTATATCGTCAGGCAAAAAACCCTGCGCACACCAAGGTGACATTTTTTTGTCGCCAAATATCACTTTCGCCTAACTGAAATTTTCTTTATCTGAAATTGTTCTGGAACCGCGCTAAAGCCCCGTAGAATCTGGCTTTCGTGGCTTTGAGCGCAATCATGCCCTGCACTTCTTGTCAGCGCTATTAGACAATATCGGTCTTATATGGCAATTTGATATGAATAAATCTTCTTGCATATCGCGTTGAATGTACTTAGCTGTGTTGTTAAAAACCTGCAACACTATACGCGATATCTTTATCGTCATTTTTTTGGCGAGCAGCAGGATCAATTCCAGGATCAGGGAGATGTACCATGCGCGTTTTGAACCCCATCACCAGTGCATTACTGTTGGCCCTGGCGAGTGCCAACGTACAGGCGATGTCGATCACCGAGGCCGTCCAGAGCGCCGTGGACTACCACCCGCAAGTAAGCTCCAACCGCAACAGCAAGCTGTCGGCCGATGAGGACGTCAAATTTGCGCGTGGTGGCTACTACCCTTCCGTGGACTTGGTCGCAGGCTATGGTCGCCAGCGTTCGGACAACGCCACCACCCGTGCCGAAGGTAACCATAACAAGGAAACCCTCAACTACACGCAATCCGAGCTGCGCCTGCGGCAGATGATCTTCGACGGTTTCAACACGTCGAATGAAGTGGGCCGTACCGAGGCAGTCTCCACCTCCCGCGCCTACTACACCCAGGCAGTTGCCCAGGATGTCGCCCTGCGTGCAGTGGAGGTGTACCTGGAAGTGCTCAAGCGCCGCGAGCTGGTGACCCTGGCCAAGAACAACCTGCAAGCCCACCTGCGCGTCAACGACCAGATCGGCCTGCGTAACGAGCGCGGCGTCGGCAGCACCGCCGACCTTGACCAGTCCCGCGCACGTCGCGCCCTGGCAGAAAACAACCTGGATACCGCCGAAGTCGACCTGGCCGATGCCGAGGCCAACTTCTTCAGCGTGATCGGCCGTGCCCCGGACGAGCTGGAAAGCCCGCAGACCATCAAGGGCGAGGTACCTGAAACCCTCGACGGCGCACGCGACAGCATGCGTCAGAACAACCCCTACATCAAATCTGCCCAGGCTGACGTCAACGCCGCCGAGCAGCAGTACGAAGTGGGCAAGTCGACCTTCTACCCGCGCTTCGACGCCATTCTGGCAACCGGTGCCAACAACAACACCGGCGGCGAGAAAGGCCACAACAACAACGACTGGCAAGCTGGCGTGGAGATGAACTACAACCTGTTCCGCGGCGGCAGCGACAAGGCCCGCCTGCAATCCGACGCGCACAAGATCAACCAGGCCCTGGACATCCGCAACAACGCCCTGCGCGAGTTGACCGAGAACCTGAGCCTGGCGTGGAACGCCATGAACAACGCCAGCAAGCAGCTGCCGACTGCGCGTGAATACGCCGAGACCACCAAGCGCGTGCGAGCCGCCTACCAGGACCAGTTCGGCCTGGGTCAGCGTACCCTGCTGGACGTGCTCGACAGTGAAAACGAGCTGTACAACGCCGACCGCCGCTACACCGAAGTGCGTTATACCGAGGAGTTCTCGCGCTACCGCGTGTTGGCGACCATGGGTGAGTTGCTGACCAAGCAGCATATTTCGCTGCCGCCAGAGGCGCTGGCCACTACCGAGGTGCGTACCGAGGCGCGTTTGCCCGAGATGCGTTGATCGGCTTTGAGATAGCCGGGGCCGCCTTGCGGCCCATCGCGACACAAGGCCGCTCCCACAGGGATCGCGCAGGCTTCAAATTTTGAGCAAGACAGTTGTTCCCACAAGGGATCGCGGTTTTCTGTGGGAGCGGCCTTGCGTCGCGATGGGCTGCGCAGCGCCCCTGCCCTCAATCGGTGCCATGGTTACGCTGGAACGTCTCCTCGCCCATGGCCCTGATCTGCCCTTCGATCAACGCCTCGAACGGTGCCAGCAGCGCATCGAAGCTAACCGGCTGCTCCAGCGCATTCAACGCCCCCACCACCGCCTCGATCGTCGACAGTGCCCCCGCTTCCGGCGCTTTGCGCAGCCGGTAACGTGAAGGCGTGACAGCCCCCAGAGTCACCCTCGGCAACCCCTCCAGCAACGGGTTCATGTACAGCAGCTTGCGCGCCTTGCGCCAGGTACCGTCGGGCACGATCAACAGGAGGGGTTTGTCTTCGGTTTCGCCATACGCCGAGACCACCTGGGCGTCGTCCCCCGGGAACAGCAGCGCGGGGCGGTAACCGGGCGTAGCCAACAACTCACTCAAGTCCTCGAACACCTCTGCAATGCGCAACTCGGCATTGTTCAAGCCGAGGGCAGCCAGGCGCGCAGTATTCAGGGCATGGGCGGTTTCACTGGGGTGCTGCAGCAGGATGACGCGGGTGCGGCTGTCGAGTGCGGGAATCAGTGGGCAAAGGCAATGGTCGAGCGGGCGCTGACAGCGCTCGCAGCGGGGTCTGGGCATGGGGGTCTCCTTGGCGGGGACATTTTGCCACAGAACCTGGGCCCGCTTTGCGGGCCATTCGCCGGCAAGCCAGCTCCCACAGGTTTTGCACAAGGCTCAGGCCTGCGATGAACCTGTGGGAGCTGGCTTGCCTGCGAATGGGCCGCAAGGCGGCCCCGGCAATTTCAGCGGTTGAAGCGCTCCGCCAGGCTATGCAGGTACTCGGCCATGCGCTCAAGGTCCTGGCTGATCTCCGCCCCTTGCCTGGCCTGCCCGGCACTCTGGTCACACAACTGGGCAATCCGCACGATCTGTTGGTTGATGTCCTCGGCCACATGGCTCTGCTGCTCCGACGCCGTGGCCATCTGCTGGCTCATGCCAGTGATACGGCTGACCGCCTGGGCTATGCCGCTCAACGCCGCCTGCACGGCCTCGACGCTGTGCACGCTGTCCCGCGAGATCTGCTCGCCCCGGCTGGCAGTGCTCACCGCTCGCTCGGCACCTGCACGCAGTGAGGCAATGATGTGGTGAATCTCATCGGTCGAAGCACGGGTGCGCTGGGCCAGCGAACGTACTTCATCCGCCACCACGGCAAACCCGCGCCCCTGCTCGCCGGCGCGCGCCGCCTCGATGGCTGCGTTCAGTGCCAACAGGTTGGTCTGCTCGGCAATCGAGGTGATCACATCGACCACGCTGCCAATCGACTGGGTTTGCTCGGCCAATGCATTGACCGCCTGGCCGATGTCATTGACCGCATCACTCATGCTACCCATGGCCTTGAGGCTTTGCAGCGCCAGCTCGCTGCCCTGTTGCGCCAGCTGGTCGGCATCACCCGCCGCATGTGCCGTACTCTGCACGTTGTGGGTGACTTGCTGGATGGTCGCCGCCATCTGCGCGATGGCCGTGGCGGACTGGTCGGTCTCGCTGCGCTGGCGGTCGAGCATTTGCGCTTGCGCATCCGACAGATCGGATGACTGCGCCGCCCGCGACTTCACCCCCACGCCTGCATCCACCAAACGGGTCAAAGCCGTTTGCAGCCGTGCTTCCTCACTGATGATGGCCAGGTCGAGCTGGCCCTGCAGCCCGGGGTTGTCGCTGTAGGTCAGCGCCACCAGCGGGCTGGTGAAGGCCTTGGGGTGCTCGGCCAGCGTACGGCGGATGGCCTGGTTCTGCCGGTGCTCGACCAGGTACCAGGCCAGCAGCAGGCTGGCCATCAGCACCCCAAGCGCTGCATAGGGTGGCAGCCACAGGTAGCCCGCCGCAGACAGCAAGCCCGCGCCAATCAGCGGCCAGCCATGCCCCAGGCCATGCCCAAGCCGCGCCGCCCAGGGCACCGCCGCATGGCCGGCCCGCAGCCGTGCATACAATGCCTCGGCACGGCGGATCTGTTCACGCGTGGGCACCGAACGTACCGACTCATAGCCACTGATGCGGCCCTGCTCGTAAATCGCCGTGACATAGGCGCTGACCCAATAGTAGTCGCCGTTCTTGGCCCTGTTCTTGACCACCCCCATCCACGGCTTGCCCTGCTTGATGGTTTCCCACATATGCCCGAACACCGCCGGTGGCATATCCGGGTGGCGCACCAGGTTGTGGGGTTGTCCGACCAGCTCGTCGTAGGTAAAGCCGCTGATCGCCACGAAGGCGTCGTTGCAGTAGGTGATGCGGCTGTTCAGGTCCGTGGTGGAAATCAGGCGTTGATCGCTGGAAAAGGTTCTTTCGTGCTCAGTGACGGGCAAATTCATGCGCATCTTGGGCGATCCTTGCAGGATGAATGGGGGAAAAATCATCAGCGCAAGTTGATATGTAGCAGAGCGCTATCAGGTTAGCGGCCACCCCATGCAGGAAATTAGAGCCTCCCGACGAAATACATGAACAACGTGTTTATCAACCCACGTTGAGCTGGCTTTTCAGCAGGTCGCGGAAGGTCTGGATCAGCGGCTCGCGGGTGCGCCCACGGCGAATGATCAGCGAGAACGGTGCCTGGTAGCCAAAGGTCGACGGCGACAGCACCCGCAAGTCGCCCTTGTCGACCCAGGCCTGCGCGTAGTGCTCGGGCAGATAGCCGATATAAGCGCCGGAAAGGATCAGGATCAACTGCGCCTCCATACTCTCCACTGTCGCCGCACTGTGCTTGAAACCATGCCGGGCCAGCTCGGCCTGGCTCCAGTAGCCACGCCCGACCATGCGTTGCTGGGTCACCACCTGCTCGGGGATGCGCCGCTCGGTGTACAGCGGGTGGCGGCTGCTGCAGTACAGCCAGTGCTGTTCACGGTACAACGGCTGGTAGAGCAGGCCGCTCATGCGCGAGGAGAACGCACCAATGGCCAAGTCCAGGCGGTTGTCCTGCACGCCCAGTTGCAGCTCGTACGGGCTGGACACCGACAGGTGCAGGTGCACCGCCGGATGCTCCTGGCTGTAGGCGCCGATGGCTTCGGCCAGCGGCAAGGCCCGGTCACCGACCGTGGAGTCGATCACCCCAAGGTTGAGGGTGCCACGCAGCTCACCCTTGAGGGCAGCGGCGTACTGCTCGAAGCCATCCAGTTCAGCCAGCAGGCGCAGGGTTTCCTGATGGAACAGCTCGCCCTTGCTGGTCAGGCTGAAACCGCCACGCCCACGGTGGCACAGCACGATGCCCAGTGCGCTTTCCAACTGGCTCATGTAGGTGCTGATGGCCGAAGTCGACAGGTTCAGGTCACGCTGCGCGTTGGCGAAGCCCTGGTGGCGCACCACGCTGACAAAGATGCGCAGCAGTTTCAGGTCGGGCAAGGTCGAGGCCATGGTGCAACGGTTCCGCAACAGTATTAGCGCGCAGTCTAACCGCTGCGGCCAGCTTTAGTTCAGAAATTCCTGAACTAAGTTTTTGTCGGTAGCGATTCTTCCCCGGCACTACCTTGAGCAGACTGGCCGAAATGTCCCTGCCCGCCGGCAACTCCCCTGTGGAAGGCGCGCGGCGGCACAGGTTCGAACAAACAGAACAATCGACCGACTGATGAGGCCCACCGTGGACAAGACTCTCCACCAACCACTGGGCGGCAACGAAATGCCGCGTTTCGGCGGCATCGCCACCATGCTCCGTCTCCCCCACCTGCAAAGCGCCGAAGGCCTGGATGCCGCCTTTATTGGCGTGCCACTGGACATCGGCACCTCGCTGCGCTCCGGCACCCGCTTCGGGCCACGGCAGATCCGCGCCGAGTCGGTGATGATCCGCCCTTACAACATGGCCACCGGGGCTGCGCCGTTCGACTCGCTGTCGGTGGCCGACATCGGTGACGTGGCAATCAACACCTTCAACCTGCTCGACGCCGTGCGCATCATCGAAGAAGCCTACGATGAAATCGTCGAGCACAATGTCATCCCGATGACCCTGGGCGGCGACCACACCATCACCCTGCCGATCCTGCGTGCGCTGCACAAGAAGCACGGCAAGATCGGCCTGGTGCACATCGATGCCCACGCCGACGTCAACGACCACATGTTCGGCGAGAAGATCGCCCACGGCACCACCTTCCGCCGTGCCGTGGAAGAAGGCCTGCTCGATTGCGACCGCGTGGTGCAGATCGGCCTGCGCGCCCAGGGCTACACCGCCGACGACTTCAACTGGAGCCGCCGCCAGGGCTTTCGCGTAGTCCAGGCCGAAGAGTGCTGGCACAAGTCGCTGGAACCACTGATGGCTGAAGTACGGGAAAAGGTCGGCGGCGGCCCGGTGTACCTGTCGTTCGACATCGACGGCATCGACCCGGCCTGGGCCCCTGGCACCGGTACCCCGGAAATCGGCGGCTTGACCACCATCCAGGCGATGGAGATCATTCGCGGCTGCCACGGCCTGGACCTGATCGGCTGTGACCTTGTCGAAGTCTCCCCGCCTTACGACACCACCGGCAACACGTCGCTGCTCGGTGCCAACCTGCTGTTCGAGATGCTCTGCGTACTACCGGGCGTGGTGCGTCGTTAACACCGCTACACCCCGGCAGGAGCCATGAGGGAGGGCCACAGAGGCCCGCCAACAACACGACAAGACCGCCGGGCGCCGAAAACGCGCCCGCGTGGTCGATCTCGCCATAATAAAGATAATCGGGAGACCCCCAATGGCCTTGGACATCATTGTTGTAATGATCTATACCGCCGGCATGCTAGGGCTTGGCTGGTATGGCATGCGGCGCGCGAAAACCCATGAAGACTACCTGGTAGCCGGGCGCAACCTCGGCCCGGTCCTGTACATGGGCACCATGGCCACCACCGTGCTGGGTGGCGCTTCTACCGTTGGCACCGTGCGCCTGGGCTACGTCCACGGCATCTCCGGCTTCTGGCTGTGCGCAGCCCTGGGCCTGGGCATCATTGCCATCAACCTGTTCCTGGCCAAGCCGTTGCTGCGCCTGCGCATCTTCACCGTGACCCAGGTGCTCGAGCAGCGCTACAACCCTACCGCGCGCCAGGCCAGTGCCGTGATCATGCTGGCTTATGCACTGATGATCGGCGTTACCTCGACCCTCGCCATGGCCACCGTGCTGCAGGTGCTGCTCGACTTGCCGTTCTGGGCCTCGCTGCTGCTCGGCGGCGGTGTGGTAGTGCTGTACTCGACCATTGGCGGCATGTGGTCGCTGACCCTGACCGACATCGTCCAGTTCGTGATCAAGACCGTCGGCCTGATGTTCATCCTGCTGCCAGTGTGCCTGTACAAGGCCGGTGGCTGGGACACCCTGGTGGCCAAGTTGCCGGCGGCCAGCTTCCAGCTGACCACCATTGGCTGGGACACCATCATCACCTACTTCCTGATCTACTTCTTCGGCATTCTGATCGGCCAGGACATCTGGCAGCGTGTGTTCACTGCACGTGACGAGAAGGTCTGCCAGCGTGCCGGTACCGTTGCCGGTGTGTACTGCGTGTTGTACGGCCTGGCTTGCGCGGCCATCGGCATGGCTGCCCATGTGCTGATGCCCGACCTGGCCAACCCTAACAACGCCTTTGCCGAGATGATCAAGAGCACCCTGCCCGATGGCATCCGTGGCCTGCTGATGGCAGCCGCCCTGGCGGCGATGATGTCCACCGCCAGTGCCGGCCTGCTGGCTGCCTCGACCACCGTGACCGAAGACCTGCTGCCCAAGCTGCGCGGCGGCAAACAGTCGAGCCTGGGCCTCAGCCGGCTGTTCACCCTGCTCACCGGCCTGGTGGTACTGGGTATCGCGCTGATGGTGAACGACGTGATCAACGCCCTGACCCTGGCCTACAACCTGCTGGTCGGCGGCATGCTGATCCCGCTGATCGGTGCGATCTTCTGGAAGCGTGCGACCACCGCCGGCGCCATCGCCAGCATGTCGCTGGGCTTTGCCACCGCCCTGCTGTTCATGTTCAAGGATGGGCTGGAGGCCAATACGCCGATCTACTACAGCCTGGCTGTTGGCCTGGTGAGCTTTGTGGTGGTTAGCCTGATGTCGCGTAAACCCGTCGGTGCTGTGAACCTGGCCTGACAGGTATCTGCTGCCTGCACTGGCCCTTTCGCGGGCAAGCCCGCTCCCACAGGATTCCCACAGCCTTCAAGGCCTGTGATCACCCTGTGGGAGCGGGCTTGCCCGCGAAGAGGCCGGTACAAGCAACGCACAACCAGCAGACACAAAAAGGCCGCTGCACCCACCCAGGTGCAGCGGCCTTTGTCTTGCTCTTCAGTAGGATCAGCGACGACGGGGTTGGCGCTTGCGCTGCTCTTCATCAGTCGGGATCGGCACCGGCTGCAAGGGTGGTGGAATCAGCCCCAAGGCGACCGCCAGGTCGTGGAGCCAGTTGGACAGTGGTTTATTCATAATACCCCCTTGACGGGTCAGCCTCACGGCAAATCAATCCTGCGATGTTTCATACAGATCATAGCCCGATGTCCTGTATTACGCATGCCTCTGCTCTTACAGATAAGGGCCATTTTGACCCGGATCAAGCCGTGGCGGCGCATTCCGACGACTGGTCAATCGTTTCGCTTTGTTGCAAATCGATCCACGCCTGCAAATTTGCCCCGCGCATGCCCTGGCGCCACATCAGCCAGGTGACCGCCTGATCGAACGGCGCCTGCAGTGGGTGCACCCTTACCCGGTCACGCCCGGGCAGGCTGTCGAGCATCGAGCGGGCCATCATCGCCACCCCTGCCCCCGCGATCACGCAGGCCAGCATGCTCTGGTACGACTCGATCTCCATCACCCGCCCCATCGGTGTATGGGCATGGGCATACCAGGCCTCCAGGCGCATACGGTACGAGCAACCCTGGCGAAAGGTGAACACGGCCTTGCCCACCACGTCCTTGGCGCTGTGCACCGCAGGGTGTTCGGGGCTGGTGATCAGCACCAGCTGCTCATCACACAACGGCACCCCATCCAGCCCGGCCAGGTTCAGCGGGCCATCTACCAGCGCGGCATCCAGGCTGTGGTTGAGCAGGCCTTCGAGCAACTCGCCGCTGGGCGCGGCGCGCACTTGCAGGTTTACCGCCGGGTAAGCCTGGTGATAACGCGCCAGCAGCGCCGGCAGGTGGGTCGCAGCGGTGCTGTACATGGTACCCAGCACAAAATCACCGGCAGGCTGGCCGCCACGCACGGCGGCCAGCGCCTCGTCGCGCAGGACCGCCATGCGGTTGGCGTAGTCCAGCAGCACCTTGCCTGCCGGCGACAGCTGCAAGCGCTGGCGTTCACGCAGGAACAGCTCGACGCCCAACTGCTCTTCGAGCTGGCGCAGGCGTGTGGACAAGTTCGACGGCACCCGATGCAGGCGCTCGGCGGCACGGGTGA
The DNA here is from genome assembly GCF_042956345.1 of Pseudomonas sp. NPDC008258. NCBI lineage: Bacteria > Pseudomonadati > Pseudomonadota > Gammaproteobacteria > Pseudomonadales > Pseudomonadaceae > Pseudomonas > Pseudomonas sp. NPDC008258. The sequence goes on along the minus strand of NZ_JBIBGE010000002.1, from coordinate 240,656 downwards.
TGGACCCTTCCTCGGCTACCGCCTGAAAGATACGCAGCTGGCTGAACTCCACGGCATTCTCCAAAACAGAACAACTTGATCATCATTATTCAATTTTATTGAAAAAGAAACCGCCCTACCCTGCCAGTCATCGCTTACATCCGTGCAGGAGACTCATCATGTCGCCACTCATTCAACTGCTGGCCAGCGCCGTGGCGCTGATGATGGCCATGGGCATCGGCCGCTTCGCCCTCACCCCGCAATTACCGCAACTGATTGCCGAAGGCCAGCTGGACCTTACGGTCGCCGGGTTGGTCGCAGCTGCCAACTACCTGGGCTATTTCGTTGGTGCGGTGGATGCCATGTTTGCCCGATCGCCCGGCCAGGTGCGCCTGCGCCTGCATGGCGGGCTGTGGCTGTGCGTGCTGCTGACCTTGGCTTCATGGGGCGCCGACGGGTTCTGGAGCCATGTGCTACTGCGCTTTGGCACCGGCGTGGCCAGTGCCTGGGTGCTGGTGATGATCACCAGCCTCAGCCAGCAGGTGGCCAACGCCCACAACCGCCAGCGCCTGGGTGCGCTGGTGTTCGCCGGGCCCGGCCTGGGTATTGCCGTAACCGGGCTGCTGGCACTGGTGGCGCATGTGCTGGGGCTGGGCTCGGCGGCGCTGTGGCTGATTTATGCCGTGGCCGCGCTGGTGATGCTGCTGGCCGTGCGGCCATGGCTGCCAAGGGCACTCCAGCCTGCGCCAACGCCAGCGGACCAAGGCCCGACCCGCAGCGTTGGTATTGGCCGCCTGGGGCTGGTGTATGCGCTGTATGGCGTGGGTTACATCCTGCCGGCCACCTTCCTGTCGCAAATGGCCAACCAGCAGTTTCGTGGCCAGTGGCTGGCCGACCTGTTCTGGCCGGCGTTTGGCCTGGCGGCAGCGCTGGGTGTGCTGCTGGTGAGCCTGCGCCGCGGCGGCCGCACCTCGCTCTGGCTCACCGCTACCCTTTGGCTGCAAGGGCTTGGCGTGCTGGCCTGCCTGATGGGCGGGGGTATCGGGCTGACATTGGGTGTGGTGCTATGTGGTGGGCCTTTCCTGGCCTGCATGCAACTGGTGATGCAGCGCTCGCGGGAGCTGGCACCCCATGCAACGCAGCGCAATGCCGGGCTGCTGACTGCGTGCTTTGCTTTGGGGCAATTGAGCGGGCCGTTGCTGGCTGCGGTCAGCAGCCATTACAGCGGTGGGCTGCAACCGGCGCTGATGCTGGCTGCGGGTGGGTTGGTGGTGGCTGGGGGGCTGGTGCTGATTGGCAGTGGGGCACAGCAGGTTGGTACCTGCCAGGCCAGGGTTACATCCTGAATTTTGGTTGCCTGTGCCGGCCTCTTCGCGGGCTTGCCCGCTCCCACAGGGACTGCATAACCCTCAAGTTCTGCGCAATACCTGTGGGAGCGGGCAAGCCCGCGAAGAGGCCGGTGCAAGCTACCCCTTACCCGACCAACCGCCGCAACTGCCGCTTCACCCAAGGCTCGGCACTCACCAGGATCACCCCCAGCAACACCATCAGCGCGCCAATTACAAAGTTGAAGCTCAGCGGCTCATCCAGCAGCAGTACACCGAAGGTCACCCCAAACAGCGGGGTGATGAACGAAAACACCGCCAGGTTCGACGCCAGGTATTTACGCAGCAACCAGAACCACGTCAGGTAACTGACGAACGACACCACAATCCCCTGGAACAGCACACTGCCCATGGCCAGCGGCGTCAACGACACCGCGCCGATCTGTCCGCTGAGCAGGGCAATCAGCAACAACCCGGCAAAACCCACCGCCAGTTGATAGAACAAGGTCAAGGTCGCCGGCGCTTCAGAAAGCCGCGAGCAGCGCACCACAACCGTAGTCGCGCCCCAGGCCAGCCCGGCGATTACGCCAAAGGCATCGCCCAGCAACATGCGGCCATCCATCTCCTCGAACGACATGCCGCCGGCAAATGCCATGGCAATGCCACCGAATGCCAACAGAATCCCCAGCCACTGCAACAACCGCAGGCGCTCACTGGGCAGCCGGAAATGCAGGCCCAGCGCCGTGAACACCGGTGCGGTATAGAGGAACACAGACATGTGCGCCGCCGATGTCAGCTTCAAACCCTCGGCAATGAACAGGAACTCCACGCCGAACAGACCGCCAGCGAGCAACCCGGCACGCCAGGTATTGCCGAGCTGTTCCCAGCCTCCGCGCCAACACAGCATCAGCGCCACCAGCACGGCAGCGATGCCGTTGCGCAGCGCTGCCTGCATTACTGGCGCGATATCGACGGCGGCGGTTTTGATCAGCACCTGCTGGCAACCCCAGATCAGGCACAGCCCCAGCATCACCTGAAAGGCGAAGGCGTCAGGGTTCTTGCGGACCGCACTCATAGGCGGGCCTCTGGGGTGATCGAAGGCATGGGCATAGGCTCGGCAGTATTCAGAAGCTACCGATTATCGGGTTTGCGTACCCGATCTTGCCAGCCTCAAAACGACCTCAAGCGATCTGCGCCTTCGAAGACACGCGCTCGAAGGTGGCTTCATCCAGCGCATCCTCCTGCTCATCGAGCACCTGGCGCGGGTGCTCGAAGCCCGGGATGCTGCTGTCGATCAGGCTCATCAGCCGCGAGCCGCGCTCGGTCAGCACGAAGTTCTCGCCGTTGCCGCCGTCCTCTTCAGGCCGGCTTTCGATAAAGCCGCGGTCGAACAACAACTTTTCATATTCGCAGGCACGGGTTTTCAGGTGGTCCAGGTCACCCACCGGCTCGCCTTTGGCGGCCAGCGCGGCAGCGTGCTGCTCGGCATAAGGGCGTGGCGTAAAGCTGTGACCGCCGCCGTTCTGCACCTCGTGCAGCAAGCGTTCGATCAGGTCCCAGTCGTAGGCGATGCTCATGGCTACGGGCTCCTGCTGTGGACGAAAGGGGTACACAGGTTGGGACTCGCCAGTGAGGTGCGGTGTTCCGAAAGATCTTGGTGGGTAAGATGTGCGTGACCCTGAAGACGCTGCTACGGCAATAGGCAGAAACCATTTGCGGGACCGCCACGTGTAGTTTATAAACTACATTCACTCGATGAAGAAAATCGAATCCAGCAGTTTCAGACATTGGGTGACCGGCCTCCGGGACATCAGCGCCAGAGCCCGAATCATTTCTCGGATCAACCGGTTGATGGAGGGCCTGCCTGGCGACGTATCACCGGTCGGCCACGGCGTCAGTGAGCTCAGGGTTCACTATGGGCCTGGTTACCGGGTGTATTTCCATCAGGCGGGCAGCACGTTCGTGATTCTTTTGTGCGGCGGCGATAAAAGCAGCCAACAACGAGACATCAAGGCTGCCCACCAGATTCTGCGTTCGTGGAGGATGCAAAATGACTGAAACCTTCTCTGAATTCGACCCCGCCGAATACCTCACCACCCCCGAAGCAATAGCGGTGTTCATGACCGATGCCCTTGAGACTGGGGATGCCAGCTATGTCGCCAAAGCTGTCGGCGTGGTAGCGCGAGCAAAAGGCATGAGCGAGCTGGCAAAAGAAACCGGGCTGTCTCGTGAACAGCTTTACCGGTCTTTCAGCGAGCATGGCAACCCAACCCTCAAATCGTTCCTGACCGTCATGAAAGCACTCGGCATAGACATGACAGCGCGTCCCCACATCGCAGGCTGACATACCGGCCTCCCAGTGATGCTGGACCACCCCGAGATCGCTACCATTTACGTGCCGCAGCGCCTGGAAAAGCTCAGCGCGGCTTCTGCTGAGCTTGCATGTACTGGCGCAGCAACTGGTTTATGCGGGTCTGGTAACCGCTGCCCTGCTCTTTGAACCAGGCTAGGACATCTGAGTCCAGGCGAATGGTCACTGCCTGCTTGGCAGGAACACGCAGCTCGGCCTGACGGAAAAACTCCTCGTCGAGCTCCGGGATATCTGTTGTATCGATATGCTTGTCGTCCTGCCGGGCCAGCCGGTTCCAGTCAGTTTTGGATGATTTGGTCATAGTGTCTGGCCTCCCATTTGGTGGCTTTTCTCGCGGAAATAATGCGTATCACTTCACCCCGCCTCTCTGTGTACACGACGACGCCTATCAGCGCCTTCAGCCATCCGATGCTGACCCAACGCTCTTCAGCACACGCCACATGCTCATCGCGCCGGATCAGCATGGGGTGGTTGAACATATCAGGCACGTCGGCAAAATCGATGCCGTGCTTGCGGATATTGATCTGGTTTTTCGCTTCGTCCCATTCAAAGAACATGGGACGCCCTGTATTTACAGCTGTACATACAATACCCCCTCTTTTCCTCCGAGCCTAGAGTGATGTAGCGCGCTGTTCAACGGCGCAAAGGGGATATTGAGGCACTTCAGAAACGGACTACTTCCATCATGGAAATGATCCACCGGTCGCAAGCCCTGAACTTCCCCACACCCGCAGCCCTCCACCGCGCATAGCCACCGCTGGAGGTAAAAAGGATGAAACCGCTGCTACCCATTGCCTGCGCCACCGCCCTGCTCTGCGCTCTGCCCGCGTGGGCCTGCACACCAGAGGAAGCGACGCAGAAACGTGAAGAGCTGGCCGGGTTGGTTACCCAGTTGACCGAGCAGAACCCGCAGAAGGCCAAGGAGATCAATGACGAGCTTCAGGGTATGGATCTGGAGACGGCGAGCAAGGACTTGCCCGACAAGTGTCAGCTGATTGACCAGCGGATCAAGGAATTGAAAACGGCGGAGAAGAAGGCTGATTAATTGTCGCCTGTGCCGGCCTCTTCGCGGGTAAATCGGATCGCCGCACCGCCGCTCCCACAGGTACTCCACAGCCTTCGAAAGCTGTGCAATACCTGTGGGAGCGGCGGTGCGGCGATCCGATTTACCCGCGAAGAAGCAAGCCTCGCTACTGAATATTACTCAGCAGCAGGCTTGCGCTTTTTCAGCGGTGCCAGGCCGTCAGCGCTGGCCAGCGGTGCGTTTGGCCTCGGCTTGGCGGTTGGCTTGCGCTTGGCGGCAGCTTTCTTGTCGCCGCCCTTCTTGTCGACCTTCTTCTTCTTGGCCCCAACAGCCTTGCCCGACGCCTTGACCTTCTTCGGCCCGCTGTAGGTACCCTTCACTTCCTTGATCACCCGGCGCTCGAACTGCTGCTTCAAGTAGCGCTCGATGCTCGACATCAGGTTCCAGTCGTTGTGGGTGATCAGCGAGATCGCCAGGCCTTCGCCACCGGCGCGGCCGGTGCGGCCCACGCGGTGCACGTATTCGTCACCGCTGCGAGGCATGTCGAAGTTGATCACCAGGTCCAGGCCGTCGATGTCCAGGCCACGGGCCGCCACGTCGGTGGCCACCAGCACCTTGGAGCTGCCCTGCTTGAAGCGCTCGATGGCCAGCTTGCGGTCCTTCTGGTCCTTTTCGCCGTGCAGCACGAAGGCTTTGACGTCCTTGGCCACCAGGTGGCCGTAGATGCGGTCGGCCAAGGCGCGGGTATTGGTGAAGATGATCGCCTTGTCGAAGGTTTCGTTGGCCAGCAGCCACTGCACGATCGCCTCTTTGTGCTGGTCGTGGTCGGCGGTAATGATTTGCTGGCGGGTGCCCTCGGCCAGTTGCGAGACGCTGTTGAGCATCAGGTGCTCAGGGTCTTTGAGTACTTTGCCAATGATGTCGCGCAGGGCCGCGCCACCGGTGGTGGCGGAGAACAGCAGGGTTTGCTCGCGGTTCTCGCATTCCTTGCACAGGCGCTCCATGTCTTCGGCGAAGCCCATGTCGAGCATGCGGTCGGCTTCGTCGAGGATCATCACTTGCACGTGGGACAGGTCGAGGTTGCCGGCATTGAGATGCTCGAGCAGGCGGCCCGGGGTGCCGATCAGCACGTCCGGCACCTTGCGCAGCATCGCGGCCTGTTCCTTGAAGTCTTCACCGCCGGTGACCAGGCCCGCCTTGATGTAGGTGAACTGCGAGAACAGCTGCACTTGCTTTAGGGTCTGCTGGGCCAGCTCGCGGGTCGGCAGCAGGATCAGCGAGCGGATCTCTACCCGCCCACCTTTCAGGTCGACCAGGCGGTTGAGCAGCGGCAGTACAAAGGCTGCCGTTTTGCCGCTACCGGTCTGCGCGGTCACGCGCAGGTCGCGCCCTTGCAGGGCCAGGGGGATGGCCGCAGCCTGCACCGGGGTTGGCTCGACAAATTTAAGCTCGGCCACGGCTTTAAGCAGGCGTTCATGCAGGGCGAATTGGGAGAACACGGAGGTAACCTCAGGCAAGTGCGGGAAATTCAGTTGCATAGGGTAACGTTTTCTGCCGGCTTAGCCGAATTTCTTTTGGCAACTTTGCCGCCATCCGCGCTCTAATGGCACTTCGTTTCGCAAAAGACTGTACGCAAGCCCATGGATATCCAACGAATCTGGCGTGACTCCCTCGACCTGTGGGGCACCCTCGACCAACATCCCATGCTGCACGCCGCCATCGGCCTGGCGGTACTGCTGCTGATTTCCCTGGTCATCGGCCGCCTGGCACGCTTCCTGGTACTGCACAGCGCCCGCCTGCTGTCTCGCCAACCGGCGCTGAAGTGGCTGGACGACCTGCGCCACAACAAGGTCCTGCACCGCCTGGCGCAGACCACACCGTCACTGGTGCTGCAATTTGGCCTGAAGCTGGTGCCGGAGTTGTCCGACACCGCCCAGCACTTCCTGGGCAATGTCGCCCTGGCCTTCACCCTGCTGTTCATGACCATGGCACTGTCGTGCCTGCTGGATGCCCTGCTCGACATCTACGCCCGCACCGAGCACGCCCGCACCCGCTCCATCAAGGGTTACGTGCAACTGGCCAAGATGATGCTGTGGATCTTTGCCTCCATCGTCATCGTCGCCACCCTGATCGACCGCTCGCCGCTGTTGCTGTTGTCGGGCCTGGGTGCCATGTCGGCGGTGCTGCTGTTGGTGTACAAGGACACCCTGCTGTCATTCGTCGCCAGTGTGCAGCTGACCAGCAACGACATGCTGCATGTGGGCGACTGGATCGAAATGCCGCAGGTAGGTGCCGATGGCGATGTAGTGGACATCACCCTGCACACCGTGAAGGTGCAGAACTTCGACAAGACCATCGTCTCCATCCCCACCTGGCGCCTGATGAGCGAGTCGTTCCGCAACTACCGCGGCATGCAGCAGTCCGGTGGCCGACGGATCAAGCGCAGCCTGTTCATTGACGCTGCCGGTGTGCGTTTCCTTACCCGCGAAGAAGAGCAGCGCCTGACCCAGGTGAGCCTGCTGGGCGACTACCTGGCCGGCAAGCGTCAGGAGTTGCAAAGCTGGAACGAAGCCCTGGGCCCGGTGGCCGAGCTGTCGGCCAACCGCCGCAAGCTGACCAACATCGGTACGTTCCGCGCGTTTGCCCTGGCCTACCTGAAAAACCACCCCAACGTGCACCCGAACATGACCTGCATGGTGCGGCAGATGCAGACCACGGCCGAGGGTGTGCCGCTGGAGATCTACTGCTTTACCACCACCACGGTGTGGGCAGACTATGAGCGGATTCAGGGGGATATTTTCGACTACCTGCTGGCGGTATTGCCGGAGTTTGGCTTGAGCCTGTATCAGCAGCCGAGTGGCAATGACATGCGCGTGGGGTTGAGCGGACGTGTGGCGCAGGAGCCTTTGCCGCGTCGGTTGGAAGAGATGAGCGAGGCTTGAGATTGCCGGGGCTGCTTTGCAGCCCATCGCCGGCAAGCCAGCTCCCACAGGGATCGCATCAGGGCTCACAGGTGCTCGCCACGGCAACCCTGATGCCCTTGCCAGAAACCATAGAATCTCCCACAGGTGCAGCGCCGACCTCAGGCCTTGTGATATCCCTGTGGGAGCTGGCTTGCCGGCGATAGGGCCTTCCGCTATCCCGCATACCCCAGCAAGTACAACAACCCGGTCAAGGTCACCAGCGAAGCCACGGTCGACAACAAGATCGTCCGCGATATCAGCCCCGCCTCACGGTTGTAGTACTCCGCCAGCATGAACGGCCCGGTCCCGGTCGGCAGTGCCGCCAACAGCACCGCCGACGCCGCCCACATGGTCGGCAAGCTGAATACCTTGAACGCCAGCACCCAGGTCAGCGCTGGCTGCCCTACCAACTTCAAGGCCACCAACGGCCACGGGCTGGCCTGCGACCCTGTACGTTTTTCAGCCAGAAATGCACCCAGCGATATCAGCGCACACGGCGTGGTCGCCAGCGCCAGCATGTCGAGAAAGTGCATCACCGGTTCCGCCAGGCCCAACCCGGAAACCGCCCAGGCAGCGCCTGCCAGTGGCGAAATCACCAACGGGTTTTTCGCCAGCGCCTTGCCCACCACCACGATGGCACGGCCGACATGACGTTCTTCCTGCAACCCGATCTCAATCAGCGTCAGTGAAATGGCGAACACAAGGCACACCACGATCAGCGACGAGATCAGCGCCGGCTGCAAGCCCGCCTGACCAAACAGCAACAGGCACAACGGGATGCCGATGTAGCCAGTGTTGGCATACCCCGCACTGAGCCCGTCGATGCTCGATGCCACCAGGCCATGACCGCTGTAGAGCCGCCACGCCAGCGTGACCACGAACATCGCCAGGGCGCCTGCACCAAAAGCCACGATGAACCCTGGGTGCCAGATCTCGCTCCAGGTGGCGGTGGCAGTTACCTTGAACAGCAACGCCGGCAGGCACAGCCAGACCACCATCTTGTTGATCTCGGCGGCGGCCTTGTCACCCAGCTTGTTGGTCTTGCGGCAAAGGAAGCCGACCAGGATCAGGGCAAAGATCGGCGCGACGATGACGAAGATGGTGTGCATGTCAGGCCTTGCCGACCAGCGGTGCCTGGGGCCGCGCACCCAGGCGGCTCAACCATACCGACGCCAGGATGATCCCGCCGCCGATGAACAGCCGCCCCAAAGGCTCGTGCTGGTTCCAGATCAACAGGTTCAGCAGCAGCCCCACCGGCACATGCAGGTTGTTCATCACCGCCAGCGTACCGCCCGAAACCAGGCATGCGCCCTTGTTCCACCAGTACAGGCCCAACGCCGTCGGGCACAAGCCAAGGAACAGCAACACCAGCCATTGCACATGTGTGCTTGGCAGGTGCTGGGCGTTGCCGAACAGCAGGAAGGCCGGCAGCACCACCAGCAAGGCGCCCAGGTAGAAGTAGCCAAAGCGTGCGTAGTGCGGCAGGTCGCTGGGGTTGCATGCAACCAGGTGGCGGTACAGCACCTGGCCGGCGGCGTAGGTGAAGTTGGCCAGTTGCAGCAGCAGGAAACCGATGAAGAACTCACCGCTGATGCTGTCGAAGCGGATCACCGCCGCACCGGCCACGGCAACCAAAGCCGCCAGCAGCGCCCAGGGGTTGAAGCGCCGGTTCATGGCGTCTTCGATCAGCGTTACATGCAATGGCGTGAGAATGGTGAACAGCAGCACTTCCGGCACGGTGAGCACGCGAAAGCTCAGGTACAGGCAGACGTAGGTGATGCCGTACTGCAGCGCGCCGATCAGCAGCATCGAGCGCATGAAGCGCGGCTCGACCTGGCGCCAGCGGGTCAGCGGCAGGAACACCAGGCCGGCCAGCACTACCCGCGCGAGCACGGCGAAGTAGCTGTCGACGTGCCCGGCCAGGTACTCGCCGATGAGGCTGAAGGAAAACGCCTGGATCAGCGCGACGATTATCAGGTAGCCCATGGTTGCCTCTCGTGAATCAAGGCCGCGACCTTAGCGGGTTGCGGGCTTTGTGTTCAACCATGAGGAATGTGGGGGCTGTGCCGGCCTCTTCGCGGGCTTGCCCGCTCCCACAGGTATATCACCGCACCTGAGTCCTGTGATGTACCTGTGGGAGCGGGCAAGCCCGCGAAAAGGCCGGCACAGCCATCCACAAAACACCAGGCATAAAAAAGCCCGGCCATTGGCCGGGCAGGTACACCCAAAGGAGCAAAAACAGGTGTCAGGGTTGGGAATTCTTCAAGCCTCAGGCCACCGCCGCCAGCTTGGCCTTGGCCTGGTTGACGCCCTTCTCGTGGAACTCGCCACTCATGTTCAGGCCTTCGGCGTGGATGAAGTCGACATCGTGAATGCCGATGAAGGCCATCACCTGGCGCAGGTAAGGTTCCTGGTGGTCGCTGCTGGCGCCGGCATGGATGCCACCACGGGCTGTCAGCACGATGGCGCGCTTGCCGGTCAGCAGGCCTTGCGGGCCGGTCGGGGTGTACTTGAAGGTGATGCCGGCACGCAGTACATGGTCCAGCCAGGCCTTCAGGGTGCTGGGGATGGTGAAGTTGTACATCGGCGCGGCCATCACCAGCACGTCCGCTGCCAGCAATTCATCAGTCAGTTCGTTGGAACGGGCCAGGGCCTCCAGTTCGGCGGCACTGCGCTGCTCTTCGGGCTTCATCCAGCCACCCAGCAGGTTGGCGTCCAGGTGCGGCACCGGGCTCACCGCCAGGTCGCGCACGGTAATCTGATCGGCCGGGTGGGCAGCCTGCCATTGCTGGATGAAATCACGGGTCAGCTGACGGGAAACGGAATCCTGCTGGCGAGCGCTGCTTTCGATGATCAGTACGCGGGACATGGGGTGCCTCCATCGGCAAAAAGGGTTGCGATTCGATGGAGGTGAGATTAAAGGTTGACCTATCGATAAAAAAGCGTAAAAAGTGGGTTCAATCTATCGATTTATCGGTTTATTCCGCCGTGCAATTCAAGGCGATCCGCAGTTTGATGATCTGCCGGTTGAATTTGGCGGTGACATCGACGCTTTTACCCGCCGGTACGTTCACCCGGCGTACCCTGGGTGCCTCCGGGCCATTGCGGAACGTCACCTTGCAGGCGGCCGGTACCTGCCCATAGTTGTTGAGGGTAATGGCGCCAATGTCGTAGGCCGTGTCATAGGCGGTGTAGTCCAGCTTTACCCCGGTCAGTTCCTTCTCCACGTCGATGGGGTAGGCCATGGCCCCGAGGGGCAGGCACATCAGTATTGCCGCACAACATTTCTTCATGGGCCGCTCTCCTTGAAAGAGCGCAGCTTAGGACAACAGGAGCGAAAGATGAAAGCGCCGCGCGTAACCCTTGACCAGTGGCGAACCCTGCAGGCAGTGGTCGATCACGGCGGGTTTGCCCAGGCCGCCGAGGCCCTGCACCGCTCGCAGTCCTCGGTCAGCTACACCGTGGCCCGCATGCAGGAACAACTGGGTGTGCCACTGCTGCGCATCGATGGCCGCAAGGCCGTGCTCACCGAGGCTGGCAACGTACTGCTGCGCCGCTCGCGCCACCTGGTCAAGCAGGCCAGCCAGCTCGAAGACCTCGCCCACCACATGGAGCAAGGCTGGGAGGCCGAAGTGCGCCTGGTGGTGGATGCCGCCTACCCCAGCGCCCGGCTGGTGCGCGCCCTGGCCGCGTTCATGCCGCAAAGCCGCGGCTGCCGGGTGCGCCTGCGTGAAGAAGTGTTGTCTGGCGTGGAAGAAGTGATGCACGAAGGCATCGCCGACCTGGCCATCAGCAGCTACAGCATTGGCGGCTATCTTGGCGCCGAACTGAGCGCGGTGGAGTTCGTCGCCGTCGCCCACCCCGAGCACAGCCTGCACCGGCTGGGCCGCGAGCTCACCTTCCAGGACCTGGAAAGCCAGTTGCAGGTGGTAATCCGCGACTCCGGCCGCGCCCAGCCGCGTGACGTTGGCTGGCTGGGGGCCGAACAGCGCTGGACGGTCGGCAGCCTGGGTACCGCCGCCACCTTCGTCAGCAGCGGCCTGGGCTTTGCCTGGCTGCCCCGGCACATGATCGAGCGCGAGCTGCGTGAAGGCGTGCTCAAGCCGCTGCAGCTGGATCAGGGTGGCAGCCGCCACCCACTGTTCTACCTTTATTCGAGCAAAGAGAAGACCCTGGGCCCGGCCACGCAGATTCTCATCGACCTGCTGCGCAACTTCGACACCGCGCCACTGGACGTGCCCTTCGCAGCCCCCCCGCAAGCCTGAGAGGACCGCGCCCATGGCCTATTTCGAACACGAAGGATGCGCACTGCATTACGAGGAATATGGCCAGGGCGAACCCCTGGTGTTGCTGCACGGCCTTGGCTCCAGCTGCCAGGACTGGGAGTTGCAGGTGCCGGTGTTGAGCCGCCACTACCGGGTGATCCTGATGGACATCCGCGGCCATGGTCGCTCCGACAAACCCCGCGACGGCTACCAGATAGCCACCTTCAGTGCCGACCTGCTGGCCCTGCTCGAACACCTGCACACCGGCCCCGTGCACTTCGTCGGCCTGTCCATGGGCGGCATGGTGGGTTTCCAGTTCGCAGTCGACCACCCGCAGTGGCTGCGCAGCCTGTGCATCGTCAACAGCGCCCCCGAGGTCAAGCGCCGTAGCCGCAGCGACTGGGTCTGGTGGCTGAAACGCTGGGGGCTGGCGCGGTTGCTCAGTGTCGAAACCGTCGGCAAGGGCCTGGCCGAGCGCCTGTTCCCCAAGCCCCACCAGGCCGAGCTGCGGCAGAAGATGGCCCAACGCTGGGCCCGCAACGACAAACGCGCCTACCTCAAGAGCTTCGACGCCATCGTCGACTGGGGCGTGCAGGAACGCATCGGGCAGATTCACTGTCCTACCTTGGTCATTGCCGCCGACCACGATTACACCCCGATACAACTGAAAGAGCGTTACGTCGCCCTGATGCCCAACGCCAGGCTGGTCGTCGTCGACGATTCCCGGCACGCTACGCCCCTCGATCAACCCGAGGTCTTCAACCAGACCCTGTTGCAGTTCCTCGCAGCCGCTTCCACCTCTCAAGGATCTTTGAGCCCATGCTGAAAAAACTCCTGCTCACCGCCTGCTCGGTTGCCTTCGCCACCAGTGTCATGGCTTCTGACAAGACCCCGCACGTTATGCTGGACACCAGCTTCGGCCAGGTCGAAATCGAACTGAATGCCGAGAAGGCGCCGGTCAGTACCAAGAACTTCCTCAATTACGTGGACAGCGGCTTCTACAACAACACCATCTTCCACCGCGTGATCCCGGGGTTCATGGTCCAGGGCGGTGGTTTCACTGACCAGATGGTGCAGAAAAACACCAATGATCCGATCAAGAACGAAGCCAGCAACGGCCTGCTGAACACCCGCGGCACCCTGTCGATGGCGCGCACCTCGGACCCGAACTCGGCCACCAGCCAGTTCTTCATCAACGTGGCCGACAACGACTTCCTCAACCCGGGGCGTGACCGTGGCTATGCCGTATTCGGCAAGGTGACCAAGGGCATGGAAGTGGTCGACCAGATCGTCAACTCGCCGACCACCACCAAGAAAGGCATGCGTGATGTACCGGCCGACCCGGTCTACATCAAGTCGGCCAAACGCATCGACTGACCACGGGGCTTCACAGGGACGTGAAACCGCCTGAGGGTCGGATGGAACAGGAGTGTCGTTACCCATGCTGTACCGCCGTTTCGAACAACTGATCGATATTTTTCGCGAAGCACCCAGTGAGTCGCCTCCGACCACCGTGTGGCCGTTCTACCTGTATTACCTGCGCCAGGTATGGCCCAGCTTTCTTGCCCTGCTGGTGGTCGGGCTGTTCGCCTCGCTGATCGAGGTGGCCATGTTCAGCTACCTCAGCCGCATCATCGACCTGGCCCAAGGCACGCCCAATGCCAACTTCTTCAGCGAGCACAGTGGCGAGCTGGTCTGGATGCTGGTGGTGATACTGCTGCTGCGGCCGGTTTTCTTCGGCCTGCACGACCTGCTGGTGCACCAGACCATCAACCCCGGCATGACCAGCCTGATCCGCTGGCAAAACCACACTTACGTGCTCAAGCAGAGCCTGAACTTCTTCCAGAGCGACTTTGCCGGGCGCATCGCCCAGCGCATCATGCAGACTGGCAACTCGCTGCGCGACTCCGCCGTGCAGGCGGTGGACGCGCTATGGCACGTGCTGATCTACGCCATCACCTCGCTGGTGCTGTTCGCCGAGGCCGACTGGCGCCTGATGCTGCCGCTGCTGCTGTGGATCGTCGGCTACATCGCCGCGCTCTTCTACTTCGTACCCAGGGTGAAGGAACGTTCGGTGATTTCTTCCGACGCCCGTTCCAAGCTGATGGGGCGCATTGTCGATGGCTACACCAACATCGCCACCCTGAAGCTGTTCGCCCACACCGACTACGAGCAGCAATACGCCCGCGAAGCGATCCGCGAACAAACCGAGAAAACCCAGCTGGCGGCGCGCGTGGTCACCAGCATGGACGTGGTCATCACCACCCTCAACGGCCTGCTGGTGGTCACCACCACGGGCCTGGCGCTATGGCTGTGGAGCCAGTCGCTGATCACCGTTGGCGCCATCGCACTGGCCACCGGCCTGGTGATCCGTATCGTCAACATGTCGGGCTGGATCATGTGGGTGGTCAATGGCATCTTCGAGAACATCGGCATGGTCCAGGACGGCCTGCAGACCATCGCCCAGCCGGTCACCGTCACCGACCAGCCCAACGCGCCGGCGCTCAAGGTCAGCCGCGGCGAGGTGCGCTTCGACGATGTCGATTTCCACTACGGCAAGGCCGCCAACGTGATCGAAGGGCTCAACCTGAACATCCGCCCTGGCGAAAAAATCGGTTTGATCGGCCCGTCCGGGGCGGGCAAGTCGACCTTGGTCAACCTGCTGCTGCGCCTGTACGACGTGCAGGGCGGGCGTATCCTCATCGACGGCCAGGACATTGCCCAAGTGAGCCAGGCCAGCCTGCGTGCGCAGATCGGCATGATCACCCAGGACACCTCGCTGCTGCACCGCTCGATCCGCGACAACCTGCTGTATGGCCAGCCCGGCGCCAGCGAAGCGGAGCTGCTTGAAGCCGTGCGCCGCGCGCGGGCTGACGAGTTCATCCCCCAGCTTTCGGACGCCCAGGGCCGCACCGGTTTCGATGCCCATGTCGGTGAGCGTGGGGTCAAGCTGTCGGGCGGCCAGCGCCAGCGCATCGCCATTGCCCGCGTGCTGCTGAAGAATGCGCCGATCCTGATCATGGACGAAGCCACCTCGGCGCTGGACTCGGAGGTGGAGGCAGCCATTCAGGAGAGCCTGGAGACGCTGATGCAGGGCAAGACGGTGATCGCCATTGCCCACCGGTTGTCCACCATTGCGCGGATGGACCGGCTGGTGGTGCTGGACAAGGGGCGGATTGTCGAGAGCGGCAGCCACAGTGAGCTGCTGGAGCAGCAAGGGCTGTATGCCAGGTTGTGGCATCACCAGACCGGGGGGTTTGTCGGGGTCGACTGAGTCCTGGACTGGCCCTATCGCCGGCAAGCCAGCTCCCACAAGTCCTCCACAGACTTCAAGGCCAGTGGTAATCCTGTGGGAGCTGGCTTGCCGGCGATAGGGCCAGTACAAGCAATACAAAATCCTCAGTCCCGACGATAAGGCAACATCCCCCGCGCCTCCTCGGCATACCCCCTCACCCCTGCCCGCTCCTGCACCAGGAAGTCCTCCACCGCCCGCCGCAGCCCTGGGTGCAGCAGGTAATGCCACGACCGCGTCAACACCGGCTCGAACCCGCGTATCAGCTTGTGCTCCCCCTGCGCCCCGGCATCGAAACGCTGATACCCCTCGGCAATGGCAAACTCCATGCCCTGGTAGAAACACGTCTCGAAATGCAGCCGGTCGAATTCATCCAGGCAGCCCCAGTAACGGCCAAACAGGCTGTCGCCCCCCACCAGGCTCAAGGCCATCGCCACATCACGCCCGCCCTGGCGGGCCATCACCACGCGCACAGCCTCGGGCATGCGCTCGGCCAGCAAGCTGAAAAACTCGCGTGTAAGGTACGGCGCCCGGCGGCGCACCGCATAGGTGTTGGCGTAACAGAGGAAGACGAAATCCCACTGGGCTTCATCCAGTTCATCGCCCCGGTACCAGCGAAAATCAATGCCCTGCCCCGCCACCTGCTCACGCTCCTTGCGCATCTGCTTGCGCTTGCGCGAACTCAGGCTGTCGAGGAAGTCCTGGAAGTCGCGGTAGCCGCGATTCTGCCAATGGAACTGGCAACCCAGGCGCTCCATCCAGCCCGGCTGGGCTGCCAGTTGCGCGTCCAGCGCCGAGTCGGTGAAGTTGATGTGCGCGCCAGAAAGCCCACCCTTGGCCAGATACTCGGGCAGGGCCTGCAACATCATCAAACCGTCAGCCGGGTCGGCCGCAAAAAGCCGCGGGCCGCTGACAGGGCTGAACGGCACTGCCCCCAACAGCTTGGGATAGTAGGCAATGCCGGCCCGCTCACAGGCATCGGCCCAGCCATGGTCGAACACATACTCGCCATATGAGTGCCACTTGCGGTACGCCGGCATCAGCGCCCGCACCTGCCCGTCACGCTCCAGCACCAGGTGCTCGGCAGCCCAGCCCGTGCTGCGCTGCACGCTGCCGCTGTCCTCCATCGCACTGAGAAAGGCATGGCGCAGGAACGGCTGGCCTACGGGTACCAAGGCATCCCAGGTGGCCGCCGGAAGATCACGCAATTGGGCAAGGCTGTACAGGCTGGTCACGGTTTCGGCTCGCTGTGTGAAGGCCTTCAGTATCCCCAAGGACGGCCCGGCACTCAAATGACGAACGCCAGGCTGATCCTTTTATTCTCAATTACTTAACAACAGTGCCACTAATTAGACATTAATCTGTCATTGGCCCCCGCAATACTTGCGCCTGTTTTCCGGAACCCCAGAACCTGTCTAGTCAGGCCCTTTCCGAAGACATGCCAACGCAGGGGCAGGCGCTTGAGCCTCCCCCATTTTTTTCAGTAGGGAGAACCTTATGCGTCTTGTTTCTACACTTACCGGAGTGAGCCTCACCGGCATGATGCTGGCTCTGAGCGCCCCGGCCAGTGCTGCTGTCGACGCCAAGCTGCTCGAAATGCTCCGCGCCAACGGCTCGATCAACCAGGCGCAGTACAACGAACTGCAGGGCGACCTGGCAAAAGAAACCAAGGAAAAGGCCGACCAGAAAGCTCAGTCTGAACGGATGAGCAACTTCGAACAAAAAGTGGCATGGGCCGCCAAGACCCAGATCAAGGGTGATGTACGCCTGCGCTACGAAGACGTCAACGTCGACAACCCGATCTCCCGCAGCGGCAACCAGGACCGTGAGCGCGTACGTGCCCGTGTCGGTTTCTACAGCGAGATCAACCCGCAAGTCGACGCCGGCGTGCGTGTGGCCACCGGCAGCAGCGCCGATGCCCGCTCGACCAACCAGAGCCTGGACAACTACTTCGAGAAGAAATCGCTGTGGGTCGACCTGGCCTACCTCGACTGGCACCCGACTGCCGTGCCTAACCTGCACCTGATCGGCGGCAAGATGAACCAGCCTTGGGTGAGCATGGGCGACATCATCTGGGACAGCGACATCAACCCGGAAGGCGTGGCGGCTACCTACAAGACCAACCTCGGCCCGGCCGAAGTGTTCGGCAGCATCGGCCACTACAACCTGAAGGACAACGTCGACGGCGACGGCGTGCAGTTCAAGCACGACGCGCAGCTGTACGCGGCCCAGCTGGGTACCAAGTTCAACGCGGCTGACACCGTCAAGGTTACCGTTGGCGGCAGCATCTACGGCTACGACAACGACAAGGCCTCGGCCGCCCTGCGTTCGCTGGGCAACACCACCGACGAGTTCAACCTGGTTGAAGGCTTCGGTCAGATCGACTTCACCGGCTTCGCCATCCCGCTGTCGGCTTACGGCCAGTTCGTCAAGAACACCGAAAGCACCGACGGCAAGGACAAGGCCTGGCTGGCTGGTGTGAAGAGCAAGATCGGTGCCTGGAGCCTGGACTACAACTACCGCGACGTACAACGTAACGGTGTAGTCAGCCTGTTCACCGACTCTGACTTCGGTAACGGCTTCACCGGCTCCCGTGGCCACAAGTTCAAAGTGGGTTACGAAATCGACAAGAACTTCGCCCTGGGCGCGGCCTACCTGATGGCCAAGACCGACTACTCCAACCTGCCGAACAGCGATGCTGACGTAGACACGCTGCAGGTAGACCTGGAAGCCAAGTTCTAAGCTGCACCCTCCTCTGCTTCACTCTGAAGCGGGAAACGCCGACCCCATCCGGCGTTTCCCGCTTTTTTTTGCCTGGCAGAAATGCGCCGGCCTCTTCGCGGGCTTGCCCGCTCCCACAGAATCACCACAGATCTTGAGAACTGTGGAGTACCTGTGGGAGCGGGCAAGCCCGCGAAGAGGCCGGTACAGGCGCCAAAAGACTCAGCGCTTGCGCAGAATCACACTACCAATCGAATACCCCGCACCAAACGAGCTCAACACCCCCAGCGCCCCCTTGGCCAGGTCATCCTGGTACAGGTGGAAGGCAATTACCGACCCCGCCGAACTGGTGTTGGCGTAGCGGTCCAGAATCACCGGTGCATCTTCCTCGGCCACTTCTCGCCCCAGCAGTTTCTTGACGATCAGGTGGTTCATGCTGAGGTTGGCCTGGTGCAACCAGAAGCGCTTCACATCGCTCGGTTGCAGGCCATTTTCCTGCAGGTGCTCACCGATCAGCTCTGCCACCTTCGGGCACACCTCGCGGAACACCTTGCGGCCTTCCTGGATGAACAGCTTGTCTGCCGCACCCTCGCCCTCTTCCGCCGCGCGGTTGAGGAAGCCGAAGTTGTTGCGGATGTTGTTGGAGAACTCGGTCCACAGCTTGCTGCTGACGATGTCGAACTGGTGCGCCGAGGTGGCCTGATCGGCACGTTCGAGCAACACGGCGGTGGCGGCATCACCGAAAATGAAATGGCTGTCGCGGTCACGGAAGTTCAGGTGGCCGGTGCACACCTCCGGGTTGACCATCAGCACCGCACGCGCCTGGCCCAGGGCCACGCTGTTGGCGGCGGTCTGAATGCCGAACGTGGCCGACGAGCAAGCCACGTTCATGTCGAAGGCAAAGCCCTGGATGCCCAGCGCCTGTTGCACCTCGATGGCGATGGCAGGGTAAGGGCGCTGCAGGTTTGAACAGGCAACGATCACCCCGTCGACATCGGCAGCCGTACGGCCGGCGCGCTCCAATGCCTGACGGGCAGCGGCCACGGCCATTTCGCAGAGCACCGACGGCTCATCGTTGGTGCGTTCCGGCAGGCGTGGTTTCATGCGCTGCGGGTCGAGGATGCCGGCCTTGTCCATCACGAAGCGGCTCTTGATGCCCGAGGCCTTTTCGATGAACGCCGCGTCGGAAACCGGCGCCGCTTCGACTTCACCGCGCTCGATGGCGGCGGCGTTGTCCTGGTTGAACTGCTGCGACCAGGCGTTGAAAGAGGCCACCAGTTCTTCGTTGGAAATGCTCTGGGCCGGGGTATACAGGCCGGTGCCGCTGATCACGACGTTATGCACGGTCGTTCCTCTGGTCAAAGGCCATCGCCACGGGGCGCTGGCTGGGAATATGACAGGTTATGGCACTTTAGTGCCAATTCAAGGGCGAGGGCTGCGCCCTCGTTCGCGGGCACGCCCGCTCCCACAGGGATCGCACCGCTCCCAAGCACATTGCTGTACCTGTGGGAGCGGGCGTGCCCGCGAAGGGCCGCAAAGCGGCCCCAAACTCACTGAAGTGTGCCACAAATCAAGGAAGTTAGCCTTCCACCTGGCTCCACTGTTTGCTCAATCTTTTGTCGGAAATCGGCACCTTGGTCCCCAGTTGCTGAGCAAACAGCGACACCCGATATTCCTCCAGCCACCAGCGGTACAACGCCAGCTGTTCATCCCGCTTGCCCTCCTGGGCATGCTTGTCGGCACGGGCCTTGTACTGCGCCCACAGGTTGGCCAGCTCGCCGCTCCACACGCGGTCCTTCTGCACTTGCGAACCCAGTTTCTCCAGGCGCAATTCCACCGCCTTGAGGTAACGCGGCAACTCCTTGAACCACACCCCGGGCGTTTCACGCACAAAGCCTGGGTAAACCAGGTTGCCCAGTTGTTGCTTGATGTCGTTCAGCGCCACCGCCTGGCTGAGGTCGATCTTGCCCTTGAAGCGCTTTTGCAACCCGTGCCACAGCTTCAGCACCTCCAGGGTCTGGCGCGCCAGGCGCTCGGCGTGCTCGGCCCAGCTACCGCGCTTGCGCTCAGCCAGCCCGGCCAAAGCCGCACCCTCTCGTGGCAACGTCTGCTCACCTTCGAGGATGCAGCTGTCCAGGCTGGCCAGCAGGATGTCCTCGACCAGTGCCTCGACCCGGCCCATTTCACGGTACAACAGGCCCAGCTCGGTCAAGCCCGGCAATTTGCCACGCAGGAATTTGGCGGGCTCGGCCAACTGCTGCAACAACAGGCGCTGAAGGGCACGGCGGTGCTGGAACTCGGCTTCAGCCTGGGTCGAGAAACGCCCTTCGCGCACGGTGCCGTTCTCGTCCACCAGCGCCGGGTACACGGTCATCGAAAGCCCCGCGATCTTCTGTTGAGCGGTCTGCTTCACTTCCGTGAAGGCCTTGGCCTGCACCGGCTGCTCGCTTTTGGCATCACGCGGTACCGCCAGCGCCGCCTGGCTGGCAGCGGCAAAGCGTGCCGTCAGCTCGGCAAGATCGCGGCCTTCGCCAAGGAACTTGCCCTGGCCATCGACCACTTCGATGTTCATGCGCAGGTGGCCTTCGACCAGCTGGACCGACTCGTCCCAGGCCTCGTCGGGCACACGCGCCCCGGTCATGCGCAGCAACTCCTGGCCCAAGGCCTGCGGTAGTGCACCCCGACCAAAGGTCATGCGCGCCAGCGAGGCCTTGACGAAGTCCGGTACCGGCACGAAGTTCTTGCGCAGGGCCTTTGGCAGGTTGCGTATCAGCGCCACGCACTTGGCTTCCAGCAGGCCCGGCACCAGCCATTCCAGGCGCTCGCCTGGCAGGCTTGGCAGCAGCGGCGCCGGCACCCGTACCGTCACGCCGTCACGTGGGTGGCCGGGCTCGAAATGGTAGCTCAGCGGCAAGCGCAGCTCGCCCACCTGCATGCTGTCGGGGTATTGCGCTGCGGTCACTTCGCTGGCCTCGCGGGCCAGCACGTCTTCCTCGCGCATGATCAGCAGGTTGGCGTCCTTCTGGCTGCCCATGCGGTACCAGCTGTCGAAAGTCGCAGTCTGGTGGATTTCCGCCGGCAAGCGCGCTTCGTAGAAAGCGTACAGCGTTTCTTCATCGGCAAGGATGTCGCGCCGGCGGGCCTTGGCCTCCAGCTCGTCGAGGTCTTCAAGCAGGCGTTTGTTGGCCGCCAGGCACTTGGCCCGCGACTGGATTTCGCCACCCACCAGGCCTTCGCGGATGAACAGCTCGCGTGAAGTAACCGGGTCGATCGGGCCGAAGTGCACCGGGCGGCGGCCGACCAGAATCAGGCCGTACAGGGTGATCTGCTCATAGGCCACAACCTGCCCGCGCTTCTTCTCCCAGTGCGGTTCAAAGTGGTTCTTCTTGACCAGGTGGCCAGCCAGCGGCTCGATCCAGTCAGGTTCGATCTTGGCGACCATTCGCGCATACAGCTTGGTGGTTTCGACCAGCTCGGCGGCCATCACCCACTGCGGGCGCTTGCGCCCCAGGCCTGACGACGGGTGCACCCAGAAGCGCCGCTGACGGGCACCCTGGTAGTCGCCCTCTTCGGTCTTCTGGCCAATCTGGCTGAGCAGCCCGCTGAGGATGGCCTTATGCATCTTCTGGTAGTCGGACGGTTCCTTGTTCACCGTCAGCTGCAGGTCACGGCAGATCAGTGCCAGCTGGCGATGGGCATCGCGCCACTCGCGCAGGCGCAGGTAGTTGAGGAAGTTCTTGCGGCACCAGCTGCGCAGCGGGTTGGCGGTCAGGGCCTGGCGCTGCTCTTCAAAGCCGCGCCACAGGTTGACCAGCGCGGCGAAATCGGAGTCCACATCCTTCCACTGCGCATGCGCCTGGTCGGCTGCCTGCTGGCGTTCCGGCGGGCGCTCACGCGGGTCCTGCACCGACAGCGCACTGGTAACGATCAGCACTTCCTGCAGGCTGCCCTGGCGGGCGCCCTCCAGCAACATGCGGCCCAGCCGCGGGTCGATCGGCAAACGCGCCAGCTGCCGGCCAAGCGGGGTCAGCTGGTTCTCGCGGTTGACCGCTGAAAGCTCCTGCAACAGGTTGAAGCCGTCGCTGATGGCCTTGCCATCTGGCGGCTCGATGAACGGGAAAGCATCGATAGCGCCCAGGCGCAGGTGCAGCATCTGCAGGATCACTGCCGCCAGGTTGGTGCGCAGGATCTCTGGGTCAGTAAACGCTGGCCTTGCGTTGAAATCCTCTTCGCTGTACAGGCGTACGCAAATGCCCGGCTCGACCCGGCCGCAACGGCCCTTACGCTGGTTGGCACTGGCCTGCGACACAGCCTCGATCGGCAGGCGCTGTACCTTGGCGCGGTAGCTGTAGCGGCTGATACGCGCGGTGCCGGTATCGATCACGTAGCGAATGCCAGGCACAGTCAGCGAGGTTTCCGCGACGTTGGTAGCCAGGATCACCCGGCGCCCGGTGTGGGACTGGAAGATGCGCTGCTGCTCGGCCGGCGACAGGCGTGCATACAGCGGCAGGATCTCGGTATGGCGCAATTGCGCCTTGCGCAGGATCTCGGCGGCATCGCGAATTTCCCGCTCGCCCGGCAGGAAGATCAGCACATCGCCCGGCCCCTTGCCTTCGCTGCGTTCGTGGTGTGCCAGCTCATCCAGGGTGGCAAGGATCGCCTGATCGACAGTGAGGTCGTCCTCGATCTGGTTGCCTTCCTCGTCCTGCTCGCTGGTCAGCGGGCGGTACCAGGTTTCCACCGGGAAGGTACGCCCGGACACCTCGATGATCGGCGCGCCGTCAAAGTGTTTGGAGAAGCGCTCAAGGTCGATGGTTGCCGAAGTGATGATCAGCTTCAGCTCTGGCCGGCGGTGCAGCAGGGTCTTCAGGTAGCCGAGCAGGAAGTCGATGTTCAGGCTGCGTTCGTGGGCTTCGTCGACGATGATCGTGTCGTAGCGTTCCAGGAAACGGTCGTGCTGGGTTTCGGCCAGCAGGATGCCGTCGGTCATCAGCTTGACCAGGGTGTTGGCATCGCTCTGGTCTTCGAAACGCACCTGGTAGCCGACCAGCCCGCCCAGCGGGGTGCCCAGTTCTTCGGCAACCCGTGTGGCAACGCTGCGTGCTGCGATACGGCGCGGCTGGGTATGGGCGATCAGGCCATGGCTGCCACGGCCCAGCTCCAGGCAGATTTTCGGCAGCTGGGTAGTCTTGCCCGAACCGGTTTCGCCAGCGATCACCAGCACCTGGTTTTCCGCCAGGGCCTTCTTGATTTCGTCACGCTTGGCAGCGATTGGCAGGTTGTCGTCGTAGCGCACGGTCGGCACGCTCTGCTGACGTGCAGTGACCTGGGCACAGGAGGCCTGGACCTTCTCCACCCACTGCGCCAGCTTGGCCTCGTCGGGGCGCTTGCGCAGTTCGTGCAGTTGCCGGCGCAGGCGATGGCGGTCGGCAATCATGGCGTGATCGAGGTTTTGCAGCAGTTTGTCGATGGCGTGGTCAGTCATGGGGCTTTTTAGTGATGCAGGTGGGCCTGCTTTTTCATGATCGGCATTCGAAGGATGCGCGATTGTCGCAGATTTGCCGATTCTCTGCTGCCTGTGCCTGCCTCTTCGCGGGCTTGCCCGCTCCCACAGGTCCCCCACAATTTCAGGCTGGAGGTAACCCTGTGGGAGCGGGCATGCCCGCGAAGAGGCCGGTACAGGCAATCAAATGTTTAGCCAGGTACGATGTAAAGGTTGCCATTCACTGCTTTAATCAACCTTACGCCGCATGTGAGTATCAAAGGCATGACTCCCGCCCAGCCCATCGCCCCACCGTCTTCCCGCCCTTCGCTACCGAAGGCCCGGAGCCGTGCCGGGGAAAATCCGCTGGTGCACATCATCCTCGCCTTCTGGGCGCTGTGGCACTGCCGCCACGCACGCCCACCAGACACCTCGCTCACGCCATTGTGACCAAACCCGGCCATCGTCTGGCCGTTTGACTCAACTGGACCGCGCTTTTTTGCGCGAAGTCCTGTGCGCCCGTGAGCGAATTCATCATGCACTTTGCACCTGTAGAGCAGGCTTCCCGTTTCCTGGCTGACAACCCCGATATCGAGCTGTTCGAACTGTTCATCCTCGACGCCAACGGCGTACCACGCGGCAAGCTGCTGCACCGTGACGAACTGCTGGCCGTGTACCAGACCGGCCGGCCGCTGCCCAGCACCATCCTTGGCCTGACCCTGAACGGCGACGACGTGGAAAACTCCGGCCTGGTGTGGGACGTGGGCGACATCGACTGCCGCGCCTACCCACTGGATGGCAGCTTGGTGCGCCTGCCCTGGCGGCGTGTGCCGACCGCCGCCGTGCAGGTCAGCATGCACCCCAGCGAAGGCCTGCCAGCCAGCATCGCCGACCCGCGCCATGTGCTACTGCGCACCATTGAAGCGCTGAAAGCCGACGGCTACCACCCGGTGATGGCCTGCGAACTGGAGTTCTACCTGCTCGACCAGCAGCGTGACGCCCAAGGCCGCCCGCAACCGGCACTGGACAATGATGGCGGCCGCCCGCGCAGCACCCAGGTCTATGGCCTGCGTGAACTGGAACAGATCGAACCGTTCCTCGCCGACCTGTACGCCGCCTGCAAGGCCCAGGGCATTCCGGCGCGCACCGCCATTTCGGAATACGCCCCCGGTCAGGTTGAAATTACCCTTGAGCACGGCGACGCCCTGCAGGCCATGGACCAGGCCGTGCGCTACAAGCGCCTGGTAAAAGGTGTGGCCCATGCCCATGGCATGCAGGCCTGCTTCATGGCCAAGCCGTTTGCCAACCTGGCCGGTACCGGCATGCACATGCACCTGAGCCTGGCCGACAGCCACGGCAACAACCTGTTCGCCAGCGAGGACAAGGCCGGCACCCCGCTGCTGCGCCAGGCCGTCGCCGGCATGCTGCGCCATCTGCGCGAATCGCTGCTGCTGTTTTGCCCCAACGCCAACTCGTTCCGCCGCTTCCAGGCCAACAGCTATGCACCACTGGCCCCGACCTGGGGCGTGGACAACCGCACCGTGAGCCTGCGCGTGCCCGGCGGCCCGGCCAACAGCCGGCATGTGGAGCACCGCATCTGCGGCGCCGATGCCAACCCTTACCTGGCTGCTGCGGCAATTCTTGCCGCCAGCCATCGCGGCATCCGCGAACAGCTGGACCCAGGCGCACCGGTGGAGGGCAACGGCTATGCGCAGGCCACCGAGCACCTGCCCACCGACTGGCTGACAGCCCTTGACGCCCTGCAGCATTCCCATTGGGCCCGCGAAGCATTGGGCGAAGACTTCCTCGGCGTGTACCTGAAGGTCAAGCGCGCCGAGTATCGCCAGTTCATGGCCGAAGTCAGCGAGCAGGACTGGCGCTGGTACCTGCACCAGGCCTGAGCCCCTACCTAACAAGGAATACCCATGAACGCAGCATTGAACAACGGCCCGGCGCAGCGTGCGCCGTCCTACTACAGCGCCACCCTGAACGACCACACCGAGTACCCGCAGCTCAAGGGCACGGTGCAGGTTGACGTGGCCATCATCGGCGGCGGCTTCACTGGCGTGGCTACGGCGGTGGAACTGGCCGAGCGTGGCCTGAAAGTGGCCATTGTCGAAACCAACCGCATCGGCTGGGGCGCCAGCGGCCGCAATGGTGGCCAGGTCACTGGCAGCCTGTCCGGCGATGAAGCCATGCGCTCGCAAATGCGCAGCCACCTGGGCGCCGAGGTCGACGATTTCATCTGGCACCTGCGCTGGCGCGGCCATCAGGTGATCGAGCAGCGCGTAGCGCGCTATGGCATCGACTGCGACCTCAAGCACGGCCACCTGCATGCGGCGATGAAGCCCTCGCACCTGAGCGAGCTGCGCGCTTTCGAGGCCGAGGCCCAACGCCGTGGCATGGGCGAACAGGTGCAATTGCTCGACCGCGCTGCAGTGGCCGAGCACCTGCAAAGCCCGCTGTACCTGGGCGCCCTGAAGAACCTGCGCAACCTGCACCTGCACCCGCTTAACCTGTGCCTGGGTGAGGCCCGCGCTGCCCACAGCCTGGGTGCACTAATTTTCGAGAATTCCGAAGTGCTGGACATCGTCCACGGCCCACGCCCGGCAGTGGTCACCGCCCATGGGCGGGTCGAGGCACGCCAGGTGATGCTGGCTGGCGATGTGTACCACAAGCTGGAAAAGCGCCAGCTCAAGGGCAAGATCTTCCCGGCCATGGGCGGCATTGTCACCACCGCGCCGCTGGGTGACCTGGCCGAGCAGATCAACCCGCAGGACCTGGCGGTGTACGACTGCCGCTTCGTGCTCGACTACTACCGCCTCACGGCCGACAAGCGCCTGCTGTTTGGCGGTGGCGCCAATTACTCGGGCAAGGATTCACGCGACATCGAAGGTGAGCTGCGCCCGTGCATCGAACGCACCTTCCCGGCGCTCAAGGGCGTGCCTATCGAGTTCCAGTGGAGCTGCGCCATGGGCATCGTGGTCAACCGCATTCCGCAGTTGGGCAAGCTGTCGGACAACGTGTGGTATTGCCAGGGTTATTCGGGGCATGGCATTGCCACCAGCCACATCATGGGCGAGATCATGGCCGAGGCATTGACCGGCACACTGGAGAAGTTCGACACCTTTGCCCAGTGCAAGCATGTGCGGGTGCCGATGGGGGATTTGCTGGGCAATCCGCTGCTGGCGGCGGGGATGTGGTACTACCAGATGCTGGAAAAACTGCGCTGAAGCATTCGCGGGCACGCCCGCTCCCACAGGTACAGCGCAGCCCTCTGGCTCGGCGCAATACCTGTGGGAGCGGGCGTGCCCGCGAAGAGGCCAGTGAAGTCGATCAGGCGATCTTCTTCAGCCCCTGCTTCTTCAGCTCTTCATCACGCAGCTCGCGGCGCAAAATCTTGCCCACGTTGGTAGTTGGCAGCGAATCACGGAACTCGATCATGCGCGGTACCTTGTAGCCGGTAACGTTGGCACGCATGTGCTCCATCACCTGCTCCTTGGTCACGGTCATGCCCGGCTTGACCACGATGAACACCTTGATCACTTCACCCGACTTCTCGTCCGGCACACCAATGGCCGCGCATTGCAACACGCCCGGCAAGGCCGCCAGTACATCTTCCAGTTCGTTCGGGTACACGTTGAAGCCCGAGACCAGGATCATGTCCTTCTTGCGGTCGACGATGCGCATGTAGCCATCCGCCTGGATCAGCGCAATGTCACCGGTCTTCAGCCAGCCTTCGCTGTCGAGGATTTCGGCGGTGGCGTCTTCACGCTGCCAGTAGCCCTTCATCACCTGCGGGCCCTTGACGCACAGCTCGCCCACTTCGCCAAGCGGCTGCTCATTGCCGGCGTCGTCGATGATCTTGCACAGGGTCGACGGCACCGGAATGCCAATGGTACCCACCTGGTTGGCCTCTGCCGGGTTCACCGCCGCCACCGGGCTGGTTTCAGTCATGCCGTAGCCTTCACAGATGGCGCAACCAGTAACGGCTTTCCAGCGTTCAGCCACGCTCAGTTGCAGGGCCATGCCACCCGACAAGGTGATTTTCAGCGCGGAGAAGTCCAGGGCACGGAACGCCTCGTTGTTGCACAGGGCAACGAACAGGGTGTTGAGGCCGACAAAGCCGCTGAACTTCCACTTGCCCAGTTCCTTGACCATGGCCGGCAAGTCACGCGGGTTGCTGATCAGCACGTTGTGGTTGCCGATCAGCATCATGGCCATGCAATGGAAGGTAAAGGCATAGATGTGGTACAGCGGCAGCGGGGTGATAAGGATTTCGCAGCCTTCGTGCAGGTTGGAGCCCATCAGCGCCCGGCACTGCAGCATGTTGGCCACCAGGTTGCGGTGGGTCAGCATCGCCCCCTTCGCCACGCCCGTGGTACCGCCTGTGTATTGCAGCACCGCCACGTCGTTGGCCTGCGGATTGGCCTCGGTAACCGGCTGGCCCTTGCCCAATGCCAACGCGTCGTTGAAGCGTACGGCACGCGGCAAGTTGTAGGCCGGCACCATCTTCTTCACGTACTTGATCACGCTGTTGATCAGCAAGCGCTTGAGCGGCGGCAGCAGGTCGGCCACTTCAGTGACGATAACGTGCCTGACCTGGGTCTTGGGCACCACCTTTTCAGCCAGGTGGGCCATGTTGGCCAGGCACACCAACGCTTTGGCGCCGGAGTCGTTGAACTGGTGTTCCATCTCCCGCGCGGTATAAAGCGGGTTGGTGTTGACCACGATCAGCCCGGCACGCATGGCACCGAAGACCGCGACCGGGTATTGCAGGACATTGGGCAGTTGCACGGCAATGCGGTCACCCGGCTTCAGGTCGGTATGCTGCTGCAACCAGGCGGCAAACGCCCCCGACAGCGCATACAGCTCGCCATAAGTGATAGTCTTGCCCAGGTTGCTAAAGGCCGGTTTGTCGGCAAAGCGTTGGCAGGATTGCTTGAGTACTGCCTGGATATTGGGGAATTCGTCAGGATTGATTTCCGCCGTAATCCCGGCTGGGTACTTATCCTTCCAAAAATGTTCGATCATGGAAGCCCACTCCTTCAGCAACAGCGAAGTTCGATTGGCGCGTCTATGCGCTTATTATTGATATGAGACGGTGGTTCGTTGCAAACCGGATCATCTGAAAGCGGCCCGAGAGTAACAGCTTTGTTTGGGGTCGCCTAGAGGCCAAAACAGGCCTTGCAGTCACAAAAATGACTCAATGAACAATACAGGTCATTTTTAGAGTTTTTAACCAAAATGTCGCTAATCGGGCTGTATTGAGCTTGTTAGAGCTGTTTAAAAGCATTCGCGGGCTTGCCCGCTCCCACAGGATCACCACAATGTCCGAGGTTGTGGTGATCCTGTGGGAGCGGGCAAGCCCGCGAAGAAGCCAACACAACACTCAAGCTATATCACGCAACTCCCGCCGCAGGATCTTGCCCACCGGCGTCATCGGCAACGACTCGCGCAGCACGATATGCTTGGGCACCTTGTAACCAGTGAAGTTGGCCTTGCAGTAGGCCTTCAGCTCTTCAACACTCAACCCACCCTCACGCGGCACTACAAACAGCTTCACCGCCTCGCCGGAGCGCTCGTCCGGCACGCCGATGGCTGCACAGTTGGCGACCTTGGGGTGGCCCATCACTACATCCTCGATCTCGTTGGGGTAAACGTTGAAGCCCGAGACGATGATCATGTCCTTCTTGCGGTCGACGATGCGGGTGAAGCCGTCCGGGTCGATGATGGCGATATCACCCGTCTTGAACCAACCGTCTGCATCCAGCGCCTGAGCCGTGGCTTCAGGCTGCTGCCAATAGCCCTTCATCACCTGCGGCCCCTTGATGCACAGCTCGCCCCGCTCGCCCAGCGGCAGTTCGTTGCCGTCATCATCGATCACCTTGAACGCGGTACCCGCCACCGGGATGCCCACCGTACCCAGGCGCGCCAGCTTGCCGTAGGGGTTGGTGCTGGCCACCGGCGAGGTTTCAGTCAGGCCGTAGCCTTCGACGATGCGACAGCCAGTAAGCGCCTCCCAGCGTTCGGCGGTGGCCTTGACCAGCGCGGTGCCGCCGGAGTTGGTGACTTTGAGGGCGGAGAAATCCAGTTGGCGGAAACCGGGGTGGTCCATCAGCGCTACAAACAGGGTGTTCAGGCCTAGCAACGCAGAGAAACGCCACTTGCCCAGCTCCTTGATGAAGCCGGGGATATCCCGTGGGTTGGTAATCAGCACGTTGTGGTTGCCGGTGACCATCATGCACATGCAGTTCGCGGTGAAGGCATAGATGTGGTACAGCGGCAGCGGTGCGATCATTACCTCCTGGCCGTCCTTGAGCAGCTTCTGCCCATCGGGGCCGTGCTGCGAGAAACAGGCCAGCACCTGCAGCATGTTTGCCACCAGGTTGCCGTGGGTGAGCATGGCGCCCTTGGCAAGGCCCGTGGTGCCGCCGGTGTACTGCAGCACCGCGATGTCGTCCAGGCTCAGGGGTACCGGTTTGGGTGACTGCCCGCGGCCTTGGCGCAGCACCTGCTTGAACGATAGCGCCTGGGGCAGGTGATAGGCCGGCACCATCTTCTTGACCTTGTCGACCACGGTGTTGATCAGCCAGCCCTTGGCGGTGGGCAACAGGTCGCCCATCCTGGCCTCGATCAGGTACTCGATGCCGGTGTCGGGCAGCACCTCCTGCACACGCTTGCCGAACATGTTCAGGTACACCAGCGCGCGTGCGCCGCTGTCCTTGAACTGGTGGCGCATTTCGCGCTCGGTGTACAGCGGGTTGGTGTTAACCACGATCAGGCCGGCGCGCATGGCACCGAAGACGGCGATCGGGTATTGCAACACGTTGGGCATCTGCACCGCGATGCGGTCACCGGGCTTGAGCGTGGTGTGCTGCTGCAACCAGGCAGCGAAGGCTGCCGAGTGGCGCTCCAGCTCTGCGTAGGTCAGGGTCACGCCCAGATTGCTGAATGCCGGGCGGTCGGCAAAGCGCTTGCAGGAGCGCTCGAACACCTCGACAACCGAGGCGTAGGCATTGATATCGATGGTGGAAGGCACGCCCGCCGGGCGCTTGTCATTCCAGAAGTCGGCTTGCATTTATTATTGTTCCTCTGCCTGGACCTGCACTGCGTCCTTTAGTCCACTACCTGATCGCCTACGGGCGAAAAGGCGTTGATCCGACGTTAGCAGGTAAGTCCAAGGTGGCATACACGCCAAGTGCCGCCATTAACATTGTGAATCTTATTTGTGCCCTTCCTGCAATCCGGCCGGTTGTGCATACACTGTCCGGGTACCTGTGCGCACAAGGATCCGCCATGCCCCACGACGCCTTCTGGCTACCTGCCAGCGAGCACTGCAGCCTGTACGTGCACCAATGGTTGCCGGCCAAACCGGTGAAAGCCGTGGTGCTGCTGGCCCATGGCATGGCCGAACATGCCGGGCGCTACCACCACCTGGGGCATGCCCTGAACGACGCCGGCTTTGCCCTGTTCGCCGCCGACCAGCGCGGCCACGGGCGCACCGCCGAGCTGGGCAGCCTCGGCCTGTTCGCCCGCCATCATGGCTGGAATGCCATCGTCAACGACCTGGGCCTGCTTGCCCAGCACATTGGGCAGCAGTACCCGTGCACACCGCTGTTCCTGTTTGGCCACAGCATGGGCAGCTACATCGCCCAGGCCTACCTGCTGCACCACAGCGCCAGCCTGCACGGGGCGATCCTCAGTGGCTCCAACTACCAGCCGGCGGCGCTGTACCGCGTGGCGCGGCTGATTGCCCGGCTGGAAGGCTGGCGCCAGGGGCCACTGGGCAAGAGTGCGCTGATCGAATGGTTGTCGTTCGGTTCGTTCAACAAGGCCTTCAAACCCAACCGCACAGCGTTCGACTGGCTCAGCCGCGACCCGGCCGAGGTCGACCTGTACGTCAACGACCCGTTGTGCGGCTTTCGTTGCAGCAACCAGCTGTGGCTCGACCTGCTGCAAGGCTTGGCGCAGATCAGCCAGCCGGGTAACCTCGCGCAGATCGATCCGAACCTGCCCATGCTGGTGATCGGGGGTGAATGTGATCCGGTCAGTGCCGGCAAGCGTCTCACCCACCTGGCCGACGCCCTGCGCGCGACCGGCAATCGACATGTACAGCTGCGCGTCTATCCTGAGGCGCGGCACGAAGTACTCAACGAAACCAACCGTGACGAGGTCACCGCCGATATCCTCGGCTGGCTTGAACAGGCACTGGCCCTTGGCCGCCCTGTGCGCAGTGAATGATAGCCGCCCTCGCCTACTGCTTAAGGAAGCCCCGATGTCCCAGGTCACCAACACGCCTTACGAAGCCCTCGAAGTCGGTCAGAAGGCCACGTTTGAAAAGTCCGTTGAAGAACGCGACATCCAGCTGTTCGCCGCAATGTCCGGTGACCACAACCCGGTGCACCTGGACGCCGAGTTCGCGGCCAAGAGCATGTTCCGCGAACGTATTGCCCACGGCATGTTCAGCGGCGCGCTGATCAGTGCGGCTGTGGCCTGCACCCTGCCAGGGCCTGGCACCATCTACCTGGGCCAGAAAATGAGCTTCCAGAAGCCGGTGAAAATTGGTGACACCCTGACCGTGCGCCTGGAAATCCTCGAGAAGCTGCCCAAGTTCAAGGTGCGCATTGCCACCAATGTGTACAACCAGAACGATGAGCTGGTGGTCGAGGGTGAGGCCGAGATCCTGGCACCGCGCAAGCAGCAAACTGTCGAGCTGGTGTCGCCGCCGAACTTTGTGGCTAGCTGAAAACTGATTTAGCCAGTACTGGCCTCTTCGCGGGCAAGCCCGCTCCCACAGATGCTGTGAGATCCCTGTGGGAGCGGGCTTGCCCGCGAAGAGGCCAGTACTGCAAACATTACTCAGTGGCCTGTAACCGCCGCTCGATATGCCTGCGCTCGGGCTCTTGCCGGGTCAAGGCCAGCGCCTGCCGCCACGCCGCCCGCGCCTCCTCCACCTGCCCGAGCTGGTAATGCAGCTCAGCCCGCGCCGCATGTGCCAGGTGATAGTCCAGCAGTTCACCACGCACCAGAATTCCCTCGACGGCCCGCAAACCGGCCTCCGGTCCATCCCGCTTCGAAAGCGCCACAGCCCGGTTCAGCTCTACCACCGCGGACGGCCAATGCCGCTGCAACACGTCGTACAGCCCGACGATCTCCCCCCAGTCCGTTTCTTCAGCCGTTGCTGCTTCAGCGTGAACCGCGGCTATCGCCGCCTGCACGGTATAGGCCCCGAACGCCCGGCTTTGCAGAGCCTGGCGCACCAGTTCGCAACCCTCATCTATGCGCTGCCGGTCCCACAACCTTCGGTCCTGCCGCTCCAGCACCACCAGGTTGCCTTGGGTATCGGTGCGCGCCTGCTGCCGCGATGCCTGCAGCAGCATCAAGGCCAACAGGCCGACCGCCTCCGGATCGGGCAGCAACTGCACCAGCAACCGTGCCAGGCGAATGGCTTCGTCGCTCAAGTCCTGCTGCACCAGCGCCTCGCCCGATGACGCCGAGTAGCCTTCGTTGAACACCAGGTAGATCACCCGCAGCACGCTCTCCAGGCGCTCGGGCAGTTCGTTCAGCTCCGGCACCTGGTAAGGGATGCCGGCATCGCGGATCTTGGCCTTGGCGCGGACAATGCGCTGGGCAATGGTGGCCGGGCTTTGCAAAAAGGCGCGGGCAATCTGTTCGGTGGTCAGGTCGCAGACTTCACGCAGGGTCAGCGGTACCTGGGCATCGGCGGACAAGGCCGGGTGGCAACAGGTAAAGATCAGCCGCAGGCGGTCGTCTGCCAGCAGTTCTTCTTCGCTGGGGTCTTGTGCCTGGCCTTCGAGCAGCATGCTCAAGTCTGCCTGCGAGCGGTCGAAACGGGCACGCCGGCGCAGCGCATCGATGGCTTTGAAGCGCCCGGTGGACACCAGCCACGCCCGTGGGTTATCGGGGATGCCATCGCGCTGCCAGCGCTCGACGGCGATGAAGAAGGCATCATGCATGGCCTCCTCGGCCAGGTCGAAATCACCCAGCAGGCGGATCAACGTTGCCAGGATGCGCCGCGACTCCCGCCGGTACACCGCCTCGACTTCGGCGCGCACCTGCGCCAGCACCGTCATCAGTCGGGCATCCGCTGGGTCACCACCTCCACCAGGCGGTCCAGGCTCTCTCCCCAGCCCTGGTAAAAGCCCATTTCCTCATGGGCCCGGCAGTCTGCGGCATTCCAATGCCAGGCGCGGGCGGTGTAGCGGGTTTTGCCCTGCTCTTCGTCAAAACTGATCACAGCGGTCATGAAGGCTTTGTTCGACGGCACCCAACCGGGGCTGAAGGCATCGGTGAACACCAGCCGACGTGGCGCGGCAATTTCCAGAAATACGCCCTGGGTCGGATACTCGCTGCCATCGGGCGCCCGCATCAGGGTGCGGAACAGGCCGCCGGCCCACAACTGCATCTCGCACTCCGGGGTGGTCATGCCGTGCGGCCCCCACCACTGCATCAGCCACTGGGGCTCGGTCCAGGCGCGGAACACCTTGGCCGGTGGTGCGTCGATCAGGCGGCTGATGCACAACTCGTGTTGCGCGTGCGCAGTGGGTGCAAGGCTCATGTTGTTGTTCTCCGTAGCGGTCAGGGTTGCAGTTCGCGCACAGGCCTTACCTCGACGCTACCGACCCGTGCGGCGGGAATGCCCTTGGCGATGTTCAGCGCTTCATTCAGGTCGCGAGCCTCCACCAGGTAAAAACCGGCCAGTTGCTCCTTGGTTTCGGCAAACGGGCCGTCGGTCAGGCTCATGTGCCCGTTACGCACGCGCACCGTGGTGGCCGTCTGCACCGGCTTCAGCGCCTGCGCCGCCAGCATGCGCCCGGAGCCTTGGATGGCTTCGGCGTAGGCCATGCATTCAGCATCTTCCGGGCTGTCAGGCAGGCTGTGCAGCAGCCCCTCGTCACAATAGACCAGGCACAGGTATTTCATGGTCGCCTCCAGGGCATCGGCAAAGTGCGTTTGGCGATAACGGCTCAGGGCTTGAGATCGAACAGGGCTTTCTGGGTTTCCATGTCGAACGGCGCCGACCAGTGCTCGTGGATCACCTGCCACTGGCCACCCTGACGACGATAGCCCACGGTGGCACGCATGAAGCCGCACTGGCTTTCGTCATCGCCCGGGCCACAGCGGTTCAGCCAGTGGGCCAGCGCCAGGTCGCCAGCGGTGTGTACGGTGAGTTCGGCCAGCTCGAAGACCATGGGGCCGGTGCACATGCCCATGCACATTTCCCAGTGCGCCGTGTAGGCGGCCTTGCCTTTGAATTGCAGGGCCTGGATGGCATCGAAGGCCACGATGTCGTCGGCGTAGGGGGCGGTGATATTAGGGATGTCGCGATCGCGCACGGCCTGCATCCAGCGCTCGATCAGTTGACGGATCTCGGTTTCGGCTGCGGTGCTCATCGGGGGTTCCTCCGACAGGACATAGGGTGTGGGCACACTGTGAAGCGTGCCTTCAGCTATGGTCGAACGGGGGGCGGAGGAATCGACAGGTGTTGGAAATTATTGTGTGTTGATGGTGCCACGGTAGCACCCGGGGGCGCCCTGCCTCAGGCCATTGCCGCTTGTTCAAAAACCTCGTCAGCCCACTGGTTCAGGCTTTTGCCGGCAGCACGGGCAGCAACACTGGCGGCGGCATGAACTTCAGGGCGTATACGCAGCATCACTTTACCCGAGGCTGGTTTCTCCGGTGCGATGTCCTGCTCTGCACAGTCGGCCAGGTAGTCTTCCAACGCCTCGCGGAATGCATCATGCAACCCGGGCACCGAGCTTGCGTGAAAACTGATGATGTCCCGCATACCGAGCACACGGCCTACGAAGATGTCATCACGTGCGTCGTACTCGATACGCGCGGCATAGCCTTTGTAGCGCATGCAACTCATGTCCTGACTCCTGCCCGCAAGAGAAATTCACGGGCCTCTTCAATCTGATACCGCTTGGCTTCTTTGCCCTGATGAGGCCGATGGCACCTCCAGCATTGGCCGCCAAGCATCATCTTGACCCTTGAGCCTTGCCGCTCCAGCACCTGCCCCCCTAGATGGAGTACCAGTGCCTCAATCTCGGAGAAAGCCAGCGACGCCGTGGTCGGCGTGCGGAAAACTGCATCAAGAATTTTGCGGTATCGAGTGTTCATCGAAAAATGCTATCAAATAAAGATAGCACTTTTTCCTCGATATTCGTTCAGGATTTTACATGGGTGACTTTGAGATACGACGGGTGGCCCCCATCACAGCGAGACGACGACGGAGGCCATCGGTACCAGGCGCAGCTATGATCAGCCCTGCTGGCAACCCTCACCCATGGCCCGGTACTGGATGGTGTGCACCTGGCCCTGGTGGTCTTCATAGGTCATGGTCGCAGGTACCACTTCGCAGACGTTGGGGATGGTCGACAGGTTGATCACCCGTTTGATATCCAGGTTCATGGAGTAGTCGTACTGCTGGGCCACAGGCTGGCTGGAGACGGGTTTGGCCTCATCGGCGAGGGCGAACGAGGACATACCGACCAATGCAAGAATCAGTAATGGTTTCATGTGGGTTTGCCTTTTGAGCATTCAAGCTGATCGATTGACTTCTATTGCCGTAAACGGCGCGGAGAAGTTGCCATCTACGGTGAAGATGGCACGAAGTACCGATCCCGCTTCGTACTGCCAGGGGGGATGTGTAAAAGTCTACTCCCGCTTGGCAATAGTTGAACCCCGTAGTGGGATATTCACCCTTGCCGGATTTGCAACAATCTGCGTCAAATTGGCCGCAAACTATCAGGCCAGAGCCTTTGGCCAGCTATCAGGGCAGGACTCGCCATCTCATTAAAAAATCTTCACTGCTCGGCACTTTCGGCCCCAGAACGCCGGCTGCTGGACCATTTTTACCGCCAGCACGGCTCGCGCATGCGTGCTGCGAGCGACGCGCAACTGTGGGTGGCAAGGGCGCCGGGCATCATTGCGGGCTTGAGCCTGAGCCCCGTGGGCGATGGCTATTGGCTGACCGGGCTGTTCGTCGACCCGCAACAACGCAGCAAAGGGGTAGCCGGGCGACTGATCGACGCGGCGCTGGAGCAGGCAAAGGGGTCGGTCTGGCTGTTCTGCCATCCGGACCTGGCGCCCTTCTACCAGCGCCTGGGTTTCCACGTGGCCGACCAACTGCCCGAAGCCCTGGCCGGCCGCCTGCTGCGCTACCAGCGCAGCAAACGCCTGGTAGCGCTGGAGCGGGCTCAGTCTTCGCTAACGTCCAGCCCGGGGAACAGTACCTCGGTGTAGCCGAACTTGGCGAAGTCCTGGATGCGCGACGGGTACAAGCGCCCGATCAGGTGATCGCACTCGTGCTGCACCACCCGTGCATGGAAGCCGTCGGCAAAACGGCTGATCGGGTTGCCCTGGGGGTCGAACCCTTCGTAGCAGATGCGCGTGAAGCGCGGCACCACGCCGCGCAGGCCAGGCACCGACAGGCAGCCTTCCCACCCGTCCTCGACCTCGGTGGACGTCGGCGTAATCACCGGGTTGATCAGGATGGTCTGCGGCACAGCTTCGGCATCCGGGTAGCGCTCGCTGCGCTCGAAGCCGAAAATCACCAGTTGCAGGTCGATACCAATCTGCGGCGCGGCCAGGCCTACACCGCCCACATGGCGCATGGTTTCGAACATGTCGTCGATCAGCTGCTGCAGCTCGGCCGTGCCGAACAGGTGCTCGGGCACGGGCGGGGCGATGCGCAGCAGGCGTTCATCGCCCATCTTGAGAATGTCACGGATCATCTGGGGTTCGGCTCGGATGGTTGCGGCTCGCTCGAAGCCGGGTGCTCATGGCCCAGCACAGTAATGGTGTCCGGGGCCTTGTGCTCACCGAAATCCTTTTCGCCCGGTTTTTTGCCCTCGGCTGACATGTGCTCGATCACTGCATTCATTTCGGCGCCAAGCAGCAGTACGGCGGCCGAGATATAGAAATACAGCAACAGCACGATGATTGCACCAATGCTGCCGTACATGGCGTTGTAGTCGGCAAAGGTTTTCACGTAGTAGGCAAAGCCCAGCGAAGCCACGATCCACACCACCACCGCCAGCACCGAGCCTGGGGTGATGAAGCGGAATTTCTGCTTCACATCAGGCATCACGTAGTAGATCACGGCCACGGCCACCATCAGCAGGATGATGATCGCCGGCCAGCGCAGGATGGTCCACAGCGTGACGATGAACTCCTGCATGCCAACCTGCGAAGCGATCCACTCCATGACCTGCGGGCCCAGCACCATCAGCGCCGCCGCTACCAGCAACATGCCGGCAAGGCCAACGGTGTAAATGATGGAAAGCGGTATGCGCTTCCATACCGGGCGCCCTTCGGGTACGTCGTAGGCCGCGTTCATGGCACTCATCATCAGGCGGACGCCTGCGGAGGCGGTCCACAAGGCAATCACGATACCCACCGACAGCAGCCCACCCTTGGACTGCTGCAACTGGTCGATGACCGGGTTCACCTGCTCCAATGCCTGGGGCGGAAGTACCATTTCGGTTTGCATGCGTAACCAGGAGAAGAAATCCGGCAAGTGCAGAAAGCCGATCAGGGCAATCAGGAACAGCAGGAAGGGGAACAGCGAGAACAACGCCTGGTAAGCCAGCGCGGAGGCGTAGGTAGACATCTCGTCGTCAAGAAATTCCTTGACGGTGCGTACCAGCACGCGGTGCAGGGGCAGGCCGCGCAGGTCGGGGAAAATCATAGCGTCTCCTTTCGCCGCTTGATCATTACAACAGACAAGTCTAATAGACCATGCGGTTGCTGTGCTGCTCCCGGCCATGCTTGAAGAATTTGCTTACAACAGGTCCGGCCTCTTCGCGGGCTTGCCCGCTCCCACAAAGAGCGGGCAAGCACGCGAAGAGGCCGGGTCAGGCTGCCTTGAATCAAGGCTTCTTCACTGCATCCTTCACATTACCCTTGATCTGCTGCGCCTCGCCTTTGAGCTCCTGCGCCTTGCCCTCAGCCCGCAGCTTGTCGTTGTCGGTCACCTTGCCGACCCCCTGCTTGATGTTGCCGATCGCTTCGTTGGCCAAGCCTTTCGCTTTGTCTTTAGTACCGCTCATGGCAAAACTCCTGCAATGGGAGACACATAAACCGTGTCGACAGAGGGTGGACCCACCGCCTTCGCCAGGAGTTTCAACAAATTTGTATCGCTTGAGCCAAGCGGTAAAACTGCGGGCGAATACCGCACCGAATCGCCCCCGCCCCTCTGCGCAGCCATCACGGCTGCCCTAGAATCCCCCGCAAACGTCCGCCCAAAGCAGGCGGGCACTCCATAAGAACAACGTCTTCCGGATACCCGCACCCCATGCGTCTGATGCCTGCACTCGTGGCTTTGCTGCCACTGCTCCCCTTGCCCGCCCTTGCCGCCGCACCGGCCAGCCCCGAAACCCTGCGTGTCGACCACTATGCCGACGACGGCCAGCCCGGCACGCTGCGCTGGGCCATCGAAACCAGCAACCAGAACCCCGGCCAGTACCGCATCGACATCGCCGCCGTCGGCAAACCGCCCTACGTGATCCGCCCCAACCGTGCCCTGCCGGAAATCAAAGGCCCGGTACGCATCACCGGCCTACCCTGGGCTCACGATGGGCAGTACATCGCCATCGACGGTTCGGCCTACATCAAGGACCAGGGTGTACGCACCTGCCCCGGCGCCTTGCCCGGCCAGTTCGGCACCAACGTGCGTACCACCACAAACCCCGGGCTGGTATTGCGTGACACCCAGGGCGTGCACCTTAGCGGCCTGGAGGTGCGCAACTTCTGCATCGGCATCCTGGTCAACCGCGCCAGCGGCAACGTGATCGAAGACAACCGCATCGTCGCCAACAAAGGCGGCGCGGGCATCATGCTGACCGGTGACGACGGCGCGGGTAACCCCACCGCCACCACCACGAACAACAACAAGGTGCTGCGCAACCAGCTGATCGACAATGGCGACGGCCTGGAACTGACCCGCGGCGCCGCCTTCAACCTGGTGGCCGACAACCTGTTCCGCTCCACCGCGGCCAACCCTGAGCCCTCGCAGGGCATCGAGATTCTGCTGGGCAACGACAACAGCGTGGTACGCAACCGCTTCGAAAACTACTCCGACGGCCTGCAGATCAACTGGGGCAAGCGCAACTACCTGGCGGCCAACACCTTCAGCGGCAACTCGATCGGCGTCAGCGTGACCGGCGAAGGCAACATCCTCGACGGCAACCTGATCCACGGCAACCGCATCGGCGTGGCCCTGCGGCCGGAGCCGGACACCACGGCAACGCGCTTGAGCGCCAACCGCATCTGGGGCAACAGCCAGGATATCCGCCGCTGCGAGGCGGGCGGTTCGTGCGTGCCAGACCAGCGCACCGGCGCCATCGTGTTTGGCGTGCCGGCGCAGGCGCATGCGCTTTACGTGGGTTCACGCGGGGTCGGGGCCGAGTTGCCGAAGAAAGACCAGGCGATCATCTGCGATGCCAAGGGCGAGCCCAAGCCTTGCCAGCCACTGCCAAACCATAACCAGCAGGCACCACGGCTGATTGCGCTGGAAGGCAATGTGCTGCGCGGCGAGGTGCAGGGGCCGGTGGCCAGCCTGTTGCGGGTGGAGTTCTTTGGCAATGCCGAGGCGCAGGGTACCGAGGCGCAGCAGTACCTCGGGGAGGTGTTGGTGAACAGCGACACGCAAGGGCAGGCACGGTTTGCCCAGGTGCTGGAGAACATCGGCGGGTTGCACAGTTTTACTGCGACGGTCACTACGGCCGACGGGGCTACTTCTGAGCTAAGCCTGCCGGTTAGCCGCTGAGGCTACCGGCCTCTTCGCGGGTAAACCCGCACAGGCATAACTCGAAGCCAGCACAGTTACTGTGGGAGCGGGCGCGTCGAGGCGTCGAACCGCCGCGAAACAGGCAACGGAGTGGATGGCACCGGCTTTGCCGGTGTTCGCGGGCGCGCCCGCTCCCACAGAGATTGCGCGAGCTTGAAGATTTTGAATAAGACAGTTGCTCCCACAGGGTCCCAGCTAAATCAGTAAGTGATGCGTAGTTCTGTGGGAGCGGGCCGCAAAGCGGCCCTTCTTGCAGCCTTACTTCGGCGTGCCGTGCACCACACCGGCGGTGTTGTCCAGCAGGCTCTTGGTCGCTGTCTGGATATACGCTTCCAGCTTCTTGAGCATTTCCGGCTGGTCGGGGCTTTCGATCAGCTCGGCCTTGAACTCGCTGCCCAGCTGGTAGCGGTACATGCGCGGGCTCATGTCCTTGGACTCGATCAGGATGCGATCGCCCTGTACCAGGCCGACGATCTGCTCACTGCCCGACGGTTTGATCATGCCCACACCCTGGTCGCCCTCGGGCAGGTTGAGCAGGTCGCGGCCCCAGCACTGGTGACGGGTCTGGCCACCCAGGCGGCCCATGATGGTCGGCACGATATCAACCTGGGTACCCACGGTGTGGTTCACCGCACCGAACTTCTCCTGAATGCCCGGGGCAATCAGCAGCAACGGCACGTTGAAACGGCCCAGGTCCAGCTCGGTGACCTGCTGGTGGTTGCCAAAGCCATGGTCGCCGACGATGACGAACAGGGTGTCCTTGAAGTACGGCTCTTTACGCGCCTTCTCGAAGAACTGGCCCAGCGCCCAGTCCGAATAACGCATGGCGGTCAGGTGCTCGTCCAGGCGGCCCTGGCCAGTCACCTTCTCGACCGGCAGGTCCTTCGGCAGCGCATACGGGGTGTGGTTGGACAGCGTCTGCAGCAGCGCGTAGATCGGCTTCTTGCCATCGTGCTTGGCCAGTTCCTCGTTGCCGCGGTCGAACATGTCCTGGTCGGACACGCCCCAGGTCGGGTCGGAGAACACCGGGTTGACGAAGTCGTTACGGCCGATGAAGGTGGTCATGCCCTGGTTGCCGAAGAACCCGGACTGGTTGTCCCAGGCAAAGTCACCGTTGTAGACGTACACATCGTCGTAGTCGCGGGCGCTGAGCAGGGCTGGCAAGCCAGACAGTTTGTGGCCGCCTTCCGGGGTCTGCATCAGGTATTCGAAACCTGGCAGGTTGGGGAAGCAGGCCATGGTGGCGAACATGCCCTGGTGGGTATGGGTGCCGTTGGAGAAGAAGCGGTCGAACAGCAGGCCTTCTTTGGCCAGCTTGTCGAAGTACGGAGTGATGTTGTTGGGGCTGCCCAGCGCGCCTACCGAGTGGCCGGCAAAGCTCTCCATCAGGATAACCACCACGTTCTTGATCGGCAGGGTGCCCTCTGCCGGCGGCACGAAGTCGCGGCGGATGGCAGCCTCGTCGGCATCGACCAGGGTGTCGTTGGCCGTCAGCAGCTGTTCGCGCACGCTTTGCGTGGCCACGTTCTGCTCCAGTACCGGCTTCCAGATGTTGGCGCGGTCCTCGCCGAAGCGGCTCTTGGCGGCGTCGATCAAGGTCAGGGTACCGTTCAGGCCCAACTGGTTGACGAAGTTGGAGTCGGTGGTAAAGGCATCACCCCAGCGCATCGGCGGGCCTTGGCGCAGGGTGCCGCGGGCGGCGACCACAGCCACCAGCAAAATCACCATGAACACCGCCAGGCGGTTGTACCACGGCGCAACGCGCTGCACGCCCTCACCCCGGGTGATGCGGTCGATGCCTTTGAACAGCAGGCTCAGCAGCCAGGTGCCGAAGGCCCAGGCCAGCAGGTAGCGCACCACCGGGAAACCGTACCAGAGCATGCTCATGACGGTTTTCGGGTCTTCCTTGATGTACTGGAACACCAGGCCGTTGAGGCGCTGGTGGAACTCGCGGTAGAAGTCCATTTCCATCAGGCCGAGGAACATCACCACGCTCGAGGTGAGGGTCAGCCAGAAGCGGAACACGCCACGCCGGGCCATGGCCCAGGGGCTGAGAATGGCCAGCAGCAGCGGGATGCTGAGGTAGACCACAACGCGCAGGTCGAAGCGCAAACCGTTCAGGAAGCCTTCGGCAACGGTGGAGTACGGCGTATCGCCGACCATGTCGCTGTTGTAGACCAGCAGCGCCAGGCGCACCAGGCTGAGCATCAGCATGATCACCAGGCCGCTGAGCAGCGTATAGGCCAGGTGGGATTTCAGAGTCGGCGAAAACGACGTTCGCGCGCCCTGTTGCTTCAAGGCGTCCGTGTTAGCCATGAATGGGAAGGTCCTAGGATTGCGGTTTGCGAAGAGGCGCTGGCGCTAGACCAACGCAGCATTGTGCGGGAGCGGATTCTGTTTAAACCAATGTGAAAATTTTGTCACGGGGGTGTTCCGGGTTTTGTCTGTGCCGGCCTCTTCGCGGGCTTGCCCGCTCCCACAGGATTACCACAGGCCCTGGCGTTGTGCTGTACCTGTGGGAGCGGGCAAGCCCGCGAAGAGGCCGGCACAAGCTTTCAGATCCGCACATTCCCCCGCGGCCCGGCAATCGCCCAGATCACCAGCCCCACCACCGGCAGCAGCGCAATCAGCAATATCCACAACACCTTGATGCCCACCTCGCTGCCACTCTTGATCACATTGAGAATGGCCCAGATATCCAGCGCCAGGATAATCAGCCCCACCAGGCTGTTGAATGTCGACCCCATGCCAAAACTCCTGTCCAAAGGCTTCGCTGCACAGCATAGTCAGCTATCAGCGCGATAGAAGGGAATCCTTGGCCGTTGGCACAGGTCCCTGAGTAGACTGCCAGTATTCACTGATTCGAGGTTCGCATGCCCCCCGCCCACACGCAAAGTGCCGCCCCACCCTCATTGCTGAGCGCCTGGCGCCAGCAGGTCGTGAATACCCCCTGGCTCAGCGCCGGCCTGGGCCTTAGCCTGCTGGCGGTGATCGTGTTGCTGGGCGCCAGCCTGTGGAACGCGGTAAATGGCGACCACGCCGACAACCTGCACCTGGCCGTGCTGGGCGGGTTGTCGGGCTTTGGCGCCACCGCCCTGGGCGCGGTGCTGGCAGTGGTGCTACGCGATGTCAGTGCCCGCACCCAGGACGTGATGCTGGGTTTTGCCGCCGGCATGATGCTGGCCGCCAGTTCGTTTTCGCTGATTCTGCCGGGCCTGGATGCCGCCCGCGAGATCACCGGCAACGGCCCGGCTGCGGCGTTTACCGTGG
Source organism: Pseudomonas sp. NPDC008258 (assembly GCF_042956345.1). Lineage (NCBI taxonomy): Bacteria > Pseudomonadati > Pseudomonadota > Gammaproteobacteria > Pseudomonadales > Pseudomonadaceae > Pseudomonas > Pseudomonas sp. NPDC008258. The sequence continues at coordinate 197,145 of NZ_JBIBGE010000002.1, read as the reverse complement.
TGCTGGGCATGGGCCTGGGTGTGCTGTTGATGCTGGGCCTGGACCGTTTCACCCCGCACGAACACGAAAGCACCGGCCCCTGCGGCCCCGAGGCCGAGCGCATCAGCAGGGTGTGGCTGTTTGTGTTGGCGATCACCTTGCACAACCTGCCTGAAGGCATGGCGATTGGTGTGAGCTTTGCCAATGGCGACATGAATATCGGCCTGCCGCTGACCAGTGCCATCGCCATCCAGGACATCCCTGAAGGGCTGGCTGTGGCGCTGGCATTGCGTGCTACCGGGCTGTCGAGCCTCAAGGCTGCGCTGGTGGCGGTCGGCTCGGGGTTGATGGAGCCGTTGGGGGCGGTGATCGGGCTGGGGATCTCCACCGGCTTTGCCCTCGCCTACCCGATCAGCATGGGCCTGGCGGCCGGGGCGATGATCTTTGTGGTCAGCCACGAAGTGATACCCGAAACCCACCGCAACGGGCACCAGACGGCGGCGACGCTGGGGTTGATGGGTGGGTTTGCGGTGATGATGTTTCTGGATACGGCGCTGGGCTGAAGGTTCACGCTGCCTGTACTGGCCTCTTCGCGGGCTCGCCCGCTCCCACAGGAACTCCACTGCCCTCAGGTCCAGTGATGTGCCTGTGGGAGCGGGCAAGCCCGCGAAGAAGCAATAGGTGAACTCAAATGTGGACGGCGACCTTCAGGGCTTCCAGCGCCGGCTCAACCTTGATGCCCACCTCAGCCCCCAACTCCAGCACCCGAGCCAGGTCGTTCTGCCCCACCATCACCATCTGCAACTCGTCATCCAGCAACTGGCTGAAGTTCAGCAGCACATAACCCCCGGCCTCTTTGTTCAACGCCCCCATCTGCACCTGAATGCGGTTGAGCGCGGTCAGTGGCTCGGTGCGGGCCAGCTGCTTGGGCTTGAGGGTGAACGGCACGCTGTTGTCGAACGAGTCGCTGATCTGCTGGAAAAGGTCCTGGTAGCTGTCGGCCTGGAACACCACGGTGTCCGGCAGGCTGCCCAGTACCACCCATTCACCCAGCGGCATCGGGAAGGTGTCGTCGTAGTTGATATCAGGGTTGGCGGCGAGGAAGGCGGCCGGGTCGGCATAGGCCTGGGCGGCCTCGTCGGCGATGCGCTCGATATCGGCCTCGCGCATGCAGCCGGCGCCAATGAGGCTGATGAATTCGAGCAACTGAGTTTTCATGAAAGGGGCCTGCGACGGGTGAAAAGTCGCCAAGGATAGCCGCAAATGCCCCCTTGCGGTTAACCGACCAGCGTTTGCAGGCGTGCGGCAGCGTCCACTGCGCCCATGGTTTGCGCCGCCATCAGCGCAGTCGCACCACGGGCATCCTGGCGCGCCGCGTCGGCACCCTGGGCCAACAGGAAGTCGAGGATTTCGCAGCGGTTGAACATGGCCGCCAACATCAGTGCGGTGCGCCCGTCCTGTGCGGCAGCATCCACCGGCACGCCATGCTCCAGCAGCAGGCGGATCATGGCCAGGTCACCCTTGAATGCGGCCCCGGCAATGGGCAGCTGGCCATTGTCATTGGCAATCAGCGGGTCGGCACCGTTGGCCAGCAGCACGCGTACTGCATCGTGGTGGCCGTGGTAGCTCGCCAGCATCAGCAGCGTGTCTCCCTTGTGATTGCGCAGGTTGGCCGGCAGGCCGCTGCCAAGCAGGCGCTCGAGCATTTCGGCATCGCCCTGGCGGGCACGTTCGAATACCTGCTCGGCGAATGCGGCGGTTTCGTCGTCGGTCATGGTGGCGGGGGCGGCTTGGCGAGTCATTGGAACCTCCTGGCAGAAATGATTGCCCAATTTTTTGTCAGGCATGCCAGTGTGGTCAAAGGTTCAGTTTCTATGGGGCTGATAGGCAATGGCTGACCCGTGCAAAATGCACTGTGCAAAATGCATGACCATGCAGGCTGCACGATGGTGCTTCTGTACAATCTACCTAAGCTCCTGTATTTACGGGGTTTTCCTGAATTCGCGTTCTGGCACGGTCGCTGCAACTATCCACTCATGTCTGCCACACAACAGCCAGGAGTTGATATGGACCTCATCCAGCAAAAGTTCGTCTCGGTATTTTCTGCTTACCAGGTGAAAACCCAGGCCCGCCCTGACGGCGGTGTGTTGCTGACCCTGCGCGCAGCGGATGGCAAGGTTACCCGCCGGGTGCTCACCTATGGGCAACTGCACAGTGCCGAGCAGCTGTCCTGGGCGATCAGCGCCATTCGCCGGGACCTGGCTGAACAGGCCAGTGAGTTGCCTGTGATTTCGATGTTGCAGAGCCAGCAGCGCTTTGCCCTGCCGACTTATCGTTGAATTTTACGTTGCCTGATCTGGCCTCTTCGCGGGCTCGCCCGCTCCCACAGATTCAGCGCTGCCCTACTGGACAGTGATATCCCTGTGGGAGCGGGCGAGCCCGCGAAGAGGCCAGCACAGGCATTACAACTCGTCGATCCCCAGAAACGCCCGCGCAGTCACGTCCCCGGTAAATTGCGCCTGCACGCCCTGCTCGCTGCCATACAACCGAAACGCCAGGCAAAACGGCTTATCCCCCAGCTCAACCCAGCGCCGCGTCCCCGCCGGCACTACCAGCAGGTCACCCTTCTCGCACAGCAGCGAACACACCCAGTCGCCCAAGCGCAGCCCAACCTGAGCCCGCCCGCTGACCACGGCAAACACCTCGTCGGCGTCATGCACATGTTCATCACGCACATCGGCCTGCACCGGGTCGTCACCCTCACGGTTCAACAACACGAAGGCTTTGCTGCCGTGTGACGTCATCAGCTGATCAAGGTATTCACGGCACGTCTCCAGCACCTCTTCGCGGGCCGTGCCAGGTCGCACCCGCAGGCCGTGCTCGGCATGGGCAAAGCGCACGCCCTGCTCGGCCAGGGTGGCAGCGATGTCGTCGTGGTGGGTCAACACCTTGTTCGGCAGTTCCGGGCTTGAGGGGTGGAAAACACTGAGAATGCTCATCAGGGGCGGGTCCTGGTCGGTTGCGAACAAAGGGCAATGATAACGGCTGCGGCCAAAGCTGCGGCACTGGCCATACCAAAGGTGAAGGTGGGCCCCAGCAGTTTCCAGCTGTAACCCGAATACAACGCCCCCAAGGCACCACCGGTGCCCGACAGCGCCGCATACAACGCCTGCCCTTGGCCCTGCTGGCGGGCGCCGAAGCTGGCCTGCACGAAGGCGATGCTGGCGGCATGGAAGCAACCAAATGTGGCCGCGTGCAGCAACTGGGCAAAGATCAGTACAGCAGGCTCACCCGCCAGGTTGCCCAGTAACAGCCAGCGCAAGGCCGCCAGCAGGAAGCTCACCAGCAACACGCGCTGCACACTGAAGCGGGCAAACAGGCGGCTCATGACCATGAACATCAGCACTTCGGCCACCACGCCCAGCGCCCACAGCAGGCCAATGGCACTGCGGCTGTAACCCAAGTGCTCGAGGTGCAGGGTAAGGAAGGTGTAATACGGCCCATGGCTTAGCTGCATCAGCGCCACGCAGGCGTAGAACGCGATCACCCCTGGGGCCCGCAGCTGCAGCAGGAAGCCACCCGCACGGCTGCGCTCGCCCTGCTCCACAGGTTGTGCGTTGGGCACCCACAGGCTGGCGGCAACGATGCCGGCCATGATCGTGACCAGCGCCACCGGGTAGATGTCCAGGCTCAGCCATTCGAACAGGCGGCCCAGGCCCACCACGGTAAGGATGAAGCCGATCGAGCCCCACAGGCGCACCTGGCTGTAGCGCGATGTTTGCCCGTGCAGGTGGGCCAGGGTGATGACCTCGAACTGCGGCAGCACCGCGTGCCAGAAGAACGCATGCAGGGCCATCACCAGCGCCAGCCAGGCGTAGCTTTTGCCGAAGAAGATCAGGGCGAAGGTGGCCAGGGTACACAACGCCCCCAGGCGCACGATCAGCAAGCGTTGCCCGGTGCGGTCGCCCAGCCAGCCCCACAGGTTGGGGGCGACGCAGCGCATCAGCATGGGGATGGCCACCAGCTCGCCGATGCGCGCCGGGGAGAAACCCAGGTGGTCGAAGTACAACGCCAGGAAGGGGGCGGTGGAACCTAGCAAGGCGAAGTAGAACAGGTAGAAGCTGGACAGGCGCCAGTAGGGGATGGGTTGCATGGGGTGGCCTTGTGGGAACCTGGGCCGGCCTCTTCGCGGGCTTGCCCGCTCCCACAGGGATATCACTGGGCCCGAGGGCAGCGCATTACCTGTGGGAGCGGGCAAGCCCGCGAAGAGGCCGGCACGGGTGAATCAGAGCTGGCCCAGCACCGGGGTATTCACATTCACATCAGCATTCTGCGCGCGGTGGCGCAGCAGGTGGTCCATCAGCGCGATGGCCATCATCGCCTCGGCGATCGGCGTGGCGCGGATGCCCACGCACGGGTCGTGGCGGCCTTTGGTGATAACGTCCACCGGGTTGCCGTCGATGTCGATCGAGCGGCCCGGGGTGGTAATGCTGGAGGTAGGCTTCAATGCCAGGTGGGCAACGATCGGCTGACCCGAGGAAATACCACCCAGGATGCCGCCAGCGTTGTTGCTGAGGAAGCCTTGCGGGGTCAGCTCGTCACGGTGCTCGGTGCCGCGTTGGGCCACGCTGGCAAAGCCGGCGCCGATTTCCACGCCCTTGACTGCGTTGATGCTCATCAGCGCGTGGGCCAGTTCGGCATCCAGGCGGTCGAAGATCGGTTCGCCCAGGCCTGGCATTACGCCCTCGGCCACCACGGTGATCTTGGCACCCACCGAATCCTGGTCACGGCGCAGCTGGTCCATGTAAGCCTCAAGCTCCGGCACCTTGTCCGGGTCGGGGCTGAAGAAAGCATTCTGCTCTACCGATTCCCAGGTCTTGAACGGGATTTCGATCGGGCCCAGCTGGCTCATGTAGCCACGCACGGTGATGCCCTGGGTGGCCAGGTACTTCTTGGCGATGGCGCCAGCAGCCACGCGCATGGCAGTTTCGCGGGCCGAACTGCGGCCACCGCCGCGGTAGTCGCGGATACCGTACTTGTGGTGGTAGGTGTAATCGGCATGGGCCGGGCGGAACAGGTCCTTGATGGCCGAATAGTCCTTGGACTTCTGGTCGGTGTTGCGGATCAGCAAGCCGATCGAGCAGCCGGTGGTGCGGCCTTCGAACACGCCGGAGAGGATTTCCACCTCGTCGGCTTCCTGGCGCTGGGTGGTGTGCCGGCTGGTGCCGGGCTTGCGCCGGTCGAGGTCGTGCTGCAGGTCGGTCAGGGAAATTTCCAGGCCCGGTGGGCATCCATCGACAATGGCGACCAATGCCGGGCCATGGCTTTCGCCAGCGGTGGTGACAGTGAACAGCTTGCCGTAGGTATTGCCGGACATGGACGCTCCGCGAGATCTGCCTGAAATGGACGAAAGGGGCAGTATACAGATGGTTTGATCGCCTGTGCTGGCCTCTTCGCGGGCACGCCCGCTCCCACAGACCTGAACATTGTGAAATACCTGTGGGAGCGGGCATGCCCGCGAAGAGGCCGAACCTGCCATGCGCACCCCGAGAACCTTCCCGAAAACATTGGGTCAAACCACCATCTCCCCATGTAGTACCGCATGATGTCGCGCTTCGTCGCCTTGCTCTTCCTGCTGTGCACCAGCCTGGCTCAGGCCGCCACCCCCACCGTGCTGCAACGCCCCATCGACCTGGATACCGGCCAGGGCGTGCTGCACGGCAGCCTGCTATTGCCGCAACAGGCCACCCCACCACCGGTGGTGCTGATCATCGCCGGCTCCGGGCCCACCGACCGTGACGGCAACAACCCGGCGTCGGGCCGGGTCGACAACCTCAAGCGCCTGGCCCTGCTGCTGGCCAACGAGCACATCGCCAGCGTGCGCTACGACAAGCGCGGGGTAGCCGCCAGCCAGCCGGCCACGCCCGACGAGCGAGACCTCAGCGTGGATCGCTACGTGGCCGATGTGGTCGCCTGGAGCCACAAGCTCAAGGCCGACCCGCGCTTCGGCCCGCTGATTCTCATCGGCCACAGCGAGGGCGCGCTGATCGCCAGCCTGGCCGCCGAGCAGGCCGGTGCCAGTGCGGTCATCACCCTCGCCGGCAGCGGCAGGCCACTGGCCGAGGTGCTGCGCGAACAACTGGCCCAGCGCCTGCCGCCAGCGCAACTGGCCGGTGGCAGCGCCCTGCTCGATCGCCTGCAAGCCGGGCAAACCAGCCTGGAGGTGCCGGCACCGCTGCGCCAGGTGTTCCGCCCCAGCGTGCAGCCGTACCTGATTTCACTGTTCCGGCAAAACCCGGCGGCGGCCTTTGCCCGCCTGCCCATGCCCGCCCTGATCGTGCAGGGGCGCAACGACGTGCAGGTGGACGTTGATGATGCCGAGCGGCTGAAAGCAGCCAAGCCGGACGCGCAACTGGTGTTGATCGACGGCATGAACCACATGCTGCGCATCAGCCCGAAAGGCATGAGCCAGCAGCGCGACAGCTACCTCAACCCCGAGCTGCCGCTGGCGCGCGAGCTGGGTGAGCAAATTGTGACGTTCATCCAGCATTTGCCTGCGGCGTAAGCGAAACGGGCTCAGGTCCGCGGCAAGCCTGCCGATACAGCAGGCATAGCCGAGGACAAGCCCTGATGACGACCGCCCCCGCCGCCGTAGAGCCGGCCGAAGACCCCCAGCCAAGCGCCGCCCTGCCCTGGGCCGACCTTGCCGTCGAACACTTCCAGCTGCTGCGCCTGGCCGCCCTGCCCACCGACCGCAGCACCGGCGCCCGGCCGCTGCGCTTTGTGCAGTTCGGCTATGCCGAGCGCCATGACAAGGCCAATAGCCTGTTGCGCATGGAGATCCAGCTACCCGGGCAGAAAGTGCACAAGGAACAGAACCGCCTGGACATCCGCGTTGACCATGACGAACGCCTGGTGCGCATTGGCAATGAGCACGGCCTGCAACTGGAGCCTGTGAACCGCGGCATCGGCCGCTTCATGCTGGCCCAGGCCGTGCTGTGGCTGCAGCGCAAGTGGTCGCACTACCGGGTAGAGGGCATGCCGCTGGCAAGCAAGGATGCGCTGAGCGAAGAGTCACGCCTGCGCCGCGACCACTGCTTGCGCGGGGTGGGCATTGAAGTGGAGTACGAAGATGGCCAGCACCTGAAGGGCCGCACCGTGGACATGACCGTGGGCCAGCTCAAGGCGGCCTGGAGCAGCGAGCGCGTGCAGCGGGTGGAGATTCTGGATGCGGCCAACCTGTTGCAGCAGGCCGATCAGCAGTTGCAGGAGAAGGAAGCGCAACTGCGCGAGCGCGATGAGCGGGTGGCCAAATACCAGCGTGAAGACGGCGGGTTGCGCTTTACCATTACCTGCCTGGTAGCGTTTGCGGTGTTTCAGGCGGGGTTGTTGATCTGGATTGCCACTCGCTGACACCGCGTTGCCTGCTCCCACATGGACCGGTGATATCCCTGTGGGAGCGGGCAAGCCCGCGAATGGGCTGCAAAGCAGCCCCCTCCAGACTCAGACCCGGGCCTTGAACAGCTCCTGGTGCTGGCGGCACTGCTCGGCCGTCAGCATGAACACCCCATGCCCGCCACGCTCGAATTCCAGCCAGGCAAAGTCCACCTCGGGGTACAGCGCCTCGACGTGCACCTGGCTGTTGCCCACTTCAACAATCAGCAAGCCTTTGTCGGTCAGGTGCTCGGCCGCTTCGGCCAGCATGCGCCGCACCAGGTCCAGGCCGTCGTTGCCACAGGCCAGGCCCAGCTCAGGCTCGTGGTGGTACTCGGCCGGCATGTCGTCGAAGTCTTCGGCATCGACATACGGCGGGTTGGACAGGATCAGGTCGAAACGCTGCCCCGGCAAACCGCCAAAGCCATCGCCCTGCACCGTGTACACGCGGCCATCCAGGCCGTGGCGTTCGATATTCTGGTTGGCCACTTCAAGGGCCTGGAACGACAGGTCGGCCAGTACTACCTCGGCCTCGGGGAACACGTCGGCGGCGACGATGCCGATGCAGCCCGAGCCGGTGCACAGGTCCAGAATGCGCGCCGGCTCGCTGGCCAGCCACGGCTCGAAACGTTTTTCGATCAGTTCGCCAATGGGTGAACGCGGCACCAGCACCCGCTCGTCGACGATGAACGACATGCCGCAGAACCACGCCTCGCCCAGCAGGTAGGCGGCCGGCACGCGCTCTTCGATACGGCGCTTGAGCAGGTGCTGCAGGCGCACACGCTCGTCGTCCTCGAGCATGCAGTCCAGGTAGCTGTCGGCGACCTCCCACGGCAGGTGCACGGCACCCAGTACCAGCAGGCGGGCTTCGTCCCAGGCGTTGTCGGCGCCGTGGCCGAAGAACAGGTCGTGCTCGTGGAAGCGGCTGACCGCCCAGCGGATGTAGTCGCGCAGCGTGCGCAGGCGGGATGTGATCACGGGGTACTCCTGATTAAGACCGGACAAAAGTCTAACAGCCCCACCCGCACATTTGTTTGTTTGCCTTGCCCAATGGCTAGCCACAGGCCAGTAATCATGCCGCTTACGTTGTCAACCATTCCCATTGGCGCCAAGGCAGGGGAGAATAGGTATACAAAAGCCCTATCGAAGGAGCCCTTGATGTCCGTTCCAACCACGATGTTCCGCCTCACTGGCCGCGATTACCCGCCGGCCAAGCTGAGCCACGCCAGCCTGATCATCATCGATGCGCAAAAGGAGTACCTCAGTGGGCCCCTGCAGCTGTCGGGCATGGACGAGGCCGTGGCCAACATCGCCCGGTTGCTCGACGCTGCACGCAAAAGCGGCCGCCCGATCATCCATGTTCGCCACCTGGGCACTGTCGGTGGCCGCTTCGACCCACAGGGCCCGGCCGGCCAGTTCATTCCGGGGCTCGAGCCGCAGGAAGGCGAAATCGTCATTGAAAAGCGCATGCCCAACGCCTTCAAGAACACCCAGCTGCACGAAACACTCCAGGCGCTGGGCCATCTGGACCTGATTGTCTGCGGTTTCATGAGCCACTCCAGCGTCAGCACCACCGTGCGCCGCGCCAAGGACTATGGTTACCGTTGCACCCTGGTGGAAGACGCCTCGGCGACCCGCGACCTGGCCTTCAAGGATGGCGTCATCCCGGCCGCGCAGATCCACCAGTGCGAAATGGCCGTGATGGCCGACAACTTCGCTTGCGTGGCCCCCACCGCCAGCCTGATCTAAGCGACCGGGCGCGACCGCCCGGCAGCCGGGCGGAACCCGATGGGCGGCAGCAGGTCGAATTCCGGATATCCACAGAGGAGAGCGGAATGAAGCTTAAAGGCAGTTTCGACGCCAAGCGCCTGCGCCCGCGCCAACCGCGTAACTGGGGCGCCCGCCTGGCGGCCGGCCTGTCGGCCCTGCTGGCGACCCTGGGCGTGTTGCTGGCCATGGCAGGCGTTGCCGGCCTGCTGGGCAACTACCCTGCCCTGCAAGAACTCAACACCAACAAGCCACTGTCCAGCATCCTTGCCGGGGCTGGCTTGCTGCTGTTGTGGCTGGGTGTGCGGTTTTGGCGGCGCAGCCGGATTCGCTTGCGTCGCGGGCGTGAGTTGAACCTGTCGCCGCACCTGATGAAAAAGCACGATTGATAGTGCTGTATCGCTTGCACTGGCCCTTTCGCGGGCACGCCCGCTCCCACAGGGATATCACAGGGCCTGAGGGCAGCAGGGTACCTGTGGGAGCGGGCGTGCCCGCGAAAGGGCCAGCACAGGCTGCACACTGCCCCACAGTCGCGTAAACTACGCCGCCCACGTGGAGGCATCATGCAAGACGACGATTTTTCCCTGTTCCAGGCTGAAGTGCGCGGCGTAAAGCAAATCCGCCACGACCGTGCCGACGTCGGCAAGCCCAAGGCCGACCGCCAGAAGCTGGCTGGCCTGCGCCAGGCAGCGACAGTGCGCAGCGACAAGGCCCTGGTGATCGACGGCATGTCCGATCAGTTCGTTATCGACGTTGGCGCCGAAGACGAACTGATGTGGCGCCGCGACGGCGTGCAGGAAGGCCAGCTGCGCAAGCTGAAACTGGGGCAGATTCCGTTCGAAGGCAGCCTCGACCTGCACGGCATGACCGTGGAAAAGGCCCGCGAAACCCTGTGGGACTTCATCGCCGAAGCCACCAGGCTGGAGGTGCGCTGCGTGCGGGTGACCCACGGCAAGGCCGCACGCCTGGACGGCAAGCGCCCGATGATCAAGAGCCACGTCAACACCTGGCTGCGCCAGCACCCGCAGGTGCTGGGTTTTGCCTCGTGCAGCGCCCGCCACGGTGGCACCGGTGCCGTGTATGTAATGCTCAAGCGAACCATGCTCGAAGGCCGCGACGAGTAACGCCGCGCTTGCAGCGCCGTCCGCACCGCCGTACCCTTCGTTTTTGCGATTTTTCCTACAGGTAGATCCATGTCCCTGGAACAGAACTACACCGAGATCCTCAGCCAGATTGGTGAGGACGTCTCCCGTGAGGGCCTGCTCGACACGCCCAAGCGGGCAGCAAAGGCGATGAAATACCTTTGCCGCGGTTATGAGCAAACCCTGGAAGAAGTCACCAACAACGCGTTGTTCAGCTCTGACAACAGCGAAATGGTGCTGGTCCGGGACATCGAGCTGTATTCGATGTGCGAACACCACATGCTGCCGTTCATCGGCAAGGCACACGTTGCCTACCTGCCCAAGGGCAAGGTACTGGGCCTGTCCAAGGTCGCGCGTATCGTCGACATGTACGCCCGCCGCCTGCAGATCCAGGAAAACCTCAGCCGCCAGATCGCCGAAGCCGTGCAGCAGGTAACTGGCGCCGCCGGCGTAGCCGTGGTGGTCGAAGCCAAGCACATGTGCATGATGATGCGCGGTGTCGAGAAGCAGAACTCGACCATGATCACCTCGGTGATGCTGGGCGAGTTCCGCGAAAACGCCGCCACCCGTAGCGAGTTCCTCAGCCTGATCAAATGATTGGCTGCTGACCCCAAGCCGACCCTGCAGGGTCGGCTTTTTCATTTCAGGAGTTGCCCATGATCGTCAAAGCCCTGCGGGTTGGCCTCGGCCAGCTCATCGTGTTCGGTGACTGGATCAGCCGCCCGGCCAAGCGCAAGCGCGACGCTGCCGCCCAGGCCCGCGTCGAACAAGCGGCCAAGGGCCTGGCGCTGTACCAATTCCATGCCTGCCCGTTCTGCGTAAAAACCCGCCGCACCCTGCACCGGCTGAACGTGCCGGTGGCGCTGCGTGATGCCAAGAACGACCCGGTGCACCGCCAGGCCCTGCAAGAAGGTGGCGGCCGGGTGAAAGTGCCGTGCCTGCGCATCGAGGAAGGTGGCAAGGTGACCTGGATGTATGAGTCCAAGGCCATCATTGCCTACCTGGATGAGCGGTTTGCTTCGGCCTGAAGTTTTTTGACAGCCTGTGCCGGCCCTTTCGCGGGCATGCCCGCTCCCACAGGATTACCACAAGGCTGAATACTGTGGTTTACCTGTGGGAGCGGGCGCGCCCGCGAAGAGGCCGGTACAATTAAAAACTATCCTACCATCGGCACATGCCGCGGGTGGCTGCTAACCCGCTCCAGCCAGGCCCTTACTGCCGGGTAGTCAGCCAGGTCAAAACCGCCCTGCTGCGCCACATGGGTGTATGCATACAACGCCACATCGGCAATCGAGTACTGCTCACCCACCAGGTACGGCGTCATCTGCAACTGCCGCTCCATTACCTTCAGCGCCTTGTAGCCACCCTTGTGCAGCTTGCGGTACTCCTCCAGGCGGTCGTCCGGCAGCCCCAGGTAGAACTGGATGAACCTCGCCACGGCAATGTACGGCTCATGGCTGTACTGCTCGAAGAACTGCCACTGCAATACCTGCGTGCGCAGGCGCGGCTCGCTGGGCAGGAACTCACTGCCATCGGCCAGGAAGTTGAGAATGGCATTGGACTCCCACAGGTAGCTGCCGTCTTCCAGCGCCAGCACCGGCACCTTGCCGTTGGGGTTCATCGCCAGGAACTCGGGTGTTTCGGTCTCGCCCTTGAGGATGTCCACCGGGTGCCATTCATACGAATGGCCCAACAGGCTCAACATCAGCTTGACCTTGTAGCAGTTGCCCGACTGGTAGTCGCCATAGACCTTGTACATTGCCCCTCCCCTTCCAAGCAGTTTTGCATTTGCGCCCAATAGTTGGCGACTGTACGGCTAAAAGCAATGGCCGCTGTATGGCAAGGATCAACCTTGCGCGCTGTAGTCTGAAAAAACTGCTTACACCTTTACAAGGACTTTGTTCATGACCGATGCCACTTCCGCACGCCTGCGGCCCCTGGCAGACAGCTCCCCGTCGGCGGTGGTCGCCGGCTTTATTGCCATGCTTACCGGTTATACCAGTTCGCTGGTGCTGATGTTCCAGGCCGGCCAGGCGGCCGGGTTGACCAACGCGCAGATCTCGTCATGGATCTGGGCGCTGTCGATCGGCATGGCGGTTTGCAGCATCGGCCTGTCGCTGCGCTACCGCACCCCGATCACCATCGCCTGGTCCACCCCCGGCGCGGCTTTGCTGATCACAAGCCTGGGCGGGGTGAGCTACGGCGAGGCCATTGGTGCCTACATCACCTGTGCCGTGCTGGTGCTCATCTGCGGCCTGACGGGCAGCTTTGAGCGCCTGGTCAAACGCATTCCGGCTTCGCTGGCCTCGGCATTGCTGGCGGGCATCCTGTTCAAGATCGGCAGCGAAATTTTCGTTGCCGCGCAGCACCGCACACTGCTGGTGCTGGGCATGTTCTTCAGCTACCTGCTGGTCAAGCGCCTGTCGCCGCGTTACTGCGTGCTGGCTTCACTGCTGGTAGGCACGGCGTTGTCCGGCGCGCTGGGCCTGCTGGACTTCAGCGGCTTCCACCTGGAAGTGGCCAAACCGGTGTGGACCACACCAAGCTTCTCGCTGGCGGCAACCATCAGCATTGGCATTCCGCTGTTTGTGGTGGCGATGACCTCGCAGAACATGCCCGGGGTGGCCGTGCTGCGTGCCGACGGCTACCAGGTGCCGGCCTCGCCGCTAATTTCGGCCACCGGCTTTGCCTCGCTGCTGCTGGCGCCTTTCGGTTCGCACGGGGTAAACCTGGCGGCGATCAGCGCGGCGATCTGCACCGGGCCGCATGCCCATGAAGACCCTGCCAAGCGCTACACCGCGGCAGTATGGTGCGGGATTTTCTACGGCATTGCCGGGGTGTTCGGCGCGACTTTGGCGGCGTTGTTTGCGGCCCTGCCGAAAGAGCTGGTGCTGTCGATTGCCGCACTGGCGCTGTTCGGCTCGATCATGAACGGGCTGACCGTGGCCATGAGCGAGGCGCGTGAGCGGGAGGCGGCTGTGATTACCTTTATGGTGACGGCCTCGGGGCTGACCTTGTTCTCGATTGGGTCGGCGTTCTGGGGGATTGTGGCGGGGGTTTTGGCCCTGTTGACCCTCAACCCGCGCAAGGGCTGAGGGCAGTGGTTGCCTATACCGGCCTCTTCGCGGGCTCGCCCGCTCCCACAGGTATTCCACCGGCCTCAGGCCCTGTGATATCCCTGTGGGAGCGGGCGAGCCCGCGAAAGGGCCGGTACAGGCAACAAATGGGCAGGGCCGGGCTCACAACCTGAAATGCCCCACCATCCCCTTCAAATCGCTACCCAGCTGCGCCAGTTCGATACTTGACCTGGCATTGTCCTGCATCGCCAACGCCGCCTGGTCGGCACTACCGCGGATCTGCGTGACACTACGGCTGATCTCTTCCGCCACCGAACTCTGCTGCTCGGCCGCCGCCGCAATCTGCTGGTTCATCTGCTGAATCAACGACACCGCCGCCGCAATGCTGCCCAGTGCACTTTCGGTCTGTAATGCGTCAGCCACCGCCAGGCGCACCAGCTCGGTACTGCCACGGATCTGCGCCACCGATTGCTGCGCGTTACCACGCAAGCTGGAGACCAATGCCTCGATCTGCTCGGTAGACTGCCGGGTACGCCGCGCCAAAGCACGCACCTCATCGGCCACTACGGCAAAACCGCGCCCCTGCTCACCCGCGCGGGCGGCTTCGATGGCGGCGTTCAGCGCCAGCAGGTTGGTCTGCTCGGCCACGCTTTTGATCACTTCCAGCACATCGCCGATGGTGTGGATTTCGGCACTGAGGCTGTCGATGCCCGCGCTGGCCGTCTCCGCCGCCGCCACCAGTTGCTCGATGCGCTGCATGCTCTGACGCACCACCTGCTGCCCCGACTCGACCTTGGCGTCTGCCGCCTGGGCCGCCTGCGCCGCCTCCTCGGCGTTGCGCGCTACATCGTGCACGGTGGCGGTCATCTGCTGCATGGCGGTGGCCACCTGCTCGGTTTCCTCCTTCTGGCTACCGACCTCGCGGTTGGTCTGCTCGGTCACCGCCGACAATGCCTGGGCATTTCCTGCCAACTGCTCGATACCTTGCTGCAAGCCACTGACAATACCCGACAAGCCTGCGGCCATCTGCTGCATGGCCTGCATCAGTTGCCCTACTTCGTCACCACGTGGTGCCTGGGCGTCGAACCCCAGTTCGCCAGCGGCAATGCGCTGGGCGCGGGCGATTACATGCTTGAGCGGGCCAACTACCGCACGGGTAATCAGCCAGGCCGCCAGCACACCCACCAAAAGCGCCAGGCCGGTGGCCAGCGCGATGGCCAGGGCATTGCGCTGCAGTTCGCCCTGCAAGGCCTGCTCCTGCCCCAGGTAGGCCTGATCAACCCGACTCGTAACCTGCTCGGCACTGGCCTGCAACTGGGCCTTTAGCCCCTGCTCGCGGGCCAGCTGGTCGGTGTACTCGTTGAGCTTTTCCGAGAAGCTGCCAATGTGCCCCGCCACCTCTCCCAGCACATTCTGGTAGCCGGCATCACTGACCGCGCCCTGCAACTGGCCGACCAGGCTGGCGGCCTCCACCGTCTGGGCAATGCGCTCCTGGCTTACGCCCTCTTCACCCTTGCGGCTTTTTTCCAGCCGCACCCGCGCTTCGTCCATGGCCTGCAGCATAAGCCGCGACACCTGCGACACCTGCGCGGCCTGCTCCAGAAACTCGCCGCCCTGCTGGCCCTGGGACTGCTTGAGGGTATACACCCCGTCGTCGGCCAAGCCGGCCTGCAACACATCCAGGTTATTGGCCACGCTGGACACCGACCAACTGGCCATGTCCAACGCCAGCTCTTTGGCCTGCACCGCCGCCACAAAGGCTTCGAACGCCTGGCCGTAAGCTGCCAGGTCGGCTTCGGCCGCCGTCAGTGCCGGCAGGCCACGGGCGCGCTCGGCCAGGCCCTGCAGCCCGCTGCGCAAGGCTTCGGCCTGCTGGATGTCGGAGCGCAGGGCAAACGCCTGCTCATGCTGACGCAAGCGCAACAGATCGGTATTGAACTGGGCCAATTGGCGCAAACTGTCGAAGCGCTGGCCAACGCTGTGTAACGCGGCGATGCCGATGGCCGCCACAGCCAGGGTCAGCACCAGTACCAGGGCAAAGCCCAGGCCGAGTTTGCGGGCCATGCCCAGGTTGGCCAGCACACCGTGCTTGCTCGCGCCCATGCCGATTCCCCTTCTGTGTGCCAGGTTTTCCTGAAGGCCAAGGGTGGCAACGTTGCCAACCGGTGGACAAGGGCCTGGCGTCAGAATAGTGTCAAATAGCTATGTGCGTGTCGCTAACAGGCTGGTAGAGGTCGTGCTGTGTGCGGGTGGGCAATATGGGCTGAGATCAGCGTTGGCAGGCTCGGCCTCTTCGCGGGCGTGCCCGCTCCCACAAGGATCGCACCCAACCTGAGGCCAGCGCTGTACCTGTGGGAGCGGGCGAGCCCGCGAAGAAGGCCACGCGGCCTGCGCTCAAATCGCCGTAGCCCCGCCATCCACCGTCAGGCAATGCCCGGTGGTAAACGCCGCACCGTCACTGCACAGGTACAGCACCGCACTGGCAATTTCCTCGACCTTGCCAATACGCCCGACCGGGTGCATGGCGGCGGCGAACTCGGCCTTGCGGGGATCGGCCTCGTAAGCGCGGCGGAACATATCGGTGTCGATAACAGCCGGGCACACGGCATTCACGCGGATGCCCTTCTTCGCGTACTCGATGGCCGCCGACTTGGTCAGGCCGATCACCGCGTGCTTGCTGGCGCTGTAGATGCTCATCTTCGGCGCCGCCCCCAGCCCCGCTACCGAGGCGGTATTCACGATCGCCCCACCGCCCTGGGCCATTAGCAGGGGCAGTTGGTACTTCATGCACAGCCACACACCCTTCACGTTCACGCCCATGATGGCATCGAACTCCGCCTCGCTGCCTTCAGCCAGGCGGTTTTGCTCTATCTCGATGCCGGCGTTGTTGAAGGCGTAGTCCAGCCGCCCGTATGCGGCAATCAGGCGCTCGTGCAACTGGCGTACCTCGGCGTCGCGGGTTACGTCGCAGGCGATGAACAGCGCTTCGCCACCCGCCGCCTGAATCAACGCCACCGTTGCCTCACCGCCAACCGGGTCAAGGTCGGCCACCACCACTTTCAGGCCCTCACGGGCGAAGGCCAGGGCGGTTGCCCGGCCAATGCCGGCGGCAGCGCCGGTAACCAGGGCTACCTGGCCAGAAAAGGTCATGCTCATCGCGTGCTCCTGTGAAGGTATGGTGGGGTTCAGAGCATAGTCAGGCACCGCTTGGCCGGGCAGCATCATCACCCCACCGGTTGGGCTACCATGCTTGTCAGTGATGTTAACCACCTACCTACATCAACAAGGTAGATTGAACGCCTGATTCCCTCCACTGCCCACAAGGACCCGCCATGACCCAGACCAACCGCCGCTTCCTGCTCGCCAAACGCCCGGTCGGCGCCGTGCGCCGTGACGACTTCACCTTCGAAAGCGTGCCCGCCGAACAACCTGGCGAAGGCCAGGTGCTGGTGCGCAACCTGTACTTGTCGCTGGACCCGGCCATGCGCGGCTGGATGAACGAAGGCAAGTCCTACATTCCACCCGTGGCCCTGGGCCAGGTGATGCGTGCGCTAGGTGTGGGCGAAGTGGTTGCCTCCAACAACCCTGCCTTCAAGCCGGGCGACCACGTAAGCGGCGCGCTTGGCGTGCAGGACTACTTCACCGGCGAGGCACAGGGCCTGCACAAGATCGACCCCAACCTGGCGCCCCTGCCCCGCTACCTGTCGGCGCTGGGCATGACCGGCATGACCGCCTACTTCGCCCTGCTGGACGTTGGCCAGCCAAAGGCCGGCGACACCGTGGTCATCTCCGGCGCGGCCGGGGCGGTGGGCAGCATTGTCGGGCAAATTGCCAAGGTCAAAGGTTGCCGTGTGGTGGGCATTGCCGGCGGTGCCGAGAAATGCCAGTACCTGAAGGACGAGCTGGGCTTTGACGGGGTGATCGATTACAAGGCCGAAGACGTGCTGGCCGGCCTGAAGCGCGAATGCCCGAAAGGCGTTGACGTGTATTTCGACAACGTGGGCGGCGACATCCTCGATGCCGTGCTGACCCGCATCAACTTCAAGGCCCGAATCGTGATTTGCGGCGCCATCAGCCAGTACAACAACAAGGAAGCCGTGAAAGGCCCGGCCAACTACCTGTCGCTGCTGGTGAACCGTGCGCGCATGGAAGGCTTTGTGGTGATGGATTACAGCAAGGACTACGGCAAGGCCGCGCTTGAGATTGCCGGGTGGCTGGGCAGTGGGCAGGTGAAGAGTAAAGAGGATGTGGTGGAGGGGCTGGAGACGTTCCCTGAAACACTGCTGAAGCTGTTCAGTGGGGAGAATTTTGGCAAATTGGTGCTCAAGGTCTGAGCATGAGGTAGCCAATACTGGCCTCATCGCCGGCAAGCCAGCTCCCACAGGTATCGCGCAGGGCTCAAGACTGACGCTGTATCTGTGGGAGATTGCCCAGCCCATTGGGCTGCGCTGTCGCGCAGAGAACTGATGCCGGGCACATCGCGTACCCTGTGGGAGCGGGCGCGCCCGCGAACACCGGCGCAGCCGGTGCCATGCACCGCGTTGGATTCTTCGCGGGCACGCCCGCTCCCACAGGGTCCCTGCTAAATCAGTAAGTGGTGCGCAGTTCTATGAGAGCTGGCTTGCCGGCGAATGGGCCGTAAAGCGGCCCCGACAATATGTGCAACACGGCCAGCGCGTCAGACTTTCCTGAACCTTGCCCCCACCCCTTCAATTCGGCGCAGCAAGCGAACTATCCTACGCAGCGGTCAGAAGCAGCTGAATTGTCGGGGAAATGCCCCAGGGATAACTTCACCGGGTCGCCGTGTTGGTGACCGGGTGTGAGAACCTGTCATGCGCTGCTGCCCTGATTGTTCAATGGCGGCCATTCGCGGGCAAGCTTCGGCTTGGCCGGTTTCAGTGCACCGGTTTCTCACCCCGTGCAATGGCTGCCACCTTTGTCCGTGAGAAAGATCGAGGTGAATGCTCCCCGTAACGCACTGGACTTTCACCATGAAGAAGAACGACCACTCCCCCATCCTCACCGCAGGCATCGAAACCTTCCTCGAAGCCGGCAACCCCACCCTGGACCTGCTGCGCGTCCAACCCGGCGTCCCGATCGATGATGCCTACGAGCACGTCTCTGTCCTGCTGGGCTACTGCAAGCATCTGGTACGCGAAGGCGACATGGAAGACGACCACAAGTTTCTGGGCTCGGCCGACTACCTGCTGGCCATGGCCAAGGCGTTGATGAACGATATCGAGATTGCCAAGAACAAGCGTCACTGACGGCCAGCGACCCTTCCCTTGTGGGATCAACTGTCTTATTCAAAATCTTCAAGCTCGCGCAATCTCTGTGGGAGCGGGCGAGCCCGCGAACACGGGCGAAGCCCGTGCCATCCACGGCAGCGCCTGCTTCGCGGGCTCGCCCGCTCCCACCCGGACCGCATCGCCCACAAGCTAGGTAAAGGGCCTGTAGAAGCAGTCTTGTATTATGAAGAGCTCATACAGGACACAGAAATAAAAAAGGCCAGCACTCGCGTACTGGCCTTTTTCGTCAACGCGAGCTACTTACCCACGAATCTCCGCCACCACCGCAGCCAGCGCCTGCGCCGGGTCCGCAGCCTGGCTAATCGGCCGGCCAATCACCAGGTAATCCGACCCGGCATCCAGCGCCTGGCGCGGGGTGAGGATACGGCGCTGGTCATCTTGCGCGCTGCCCGCCGGGCGAATACCCGGGGTCACCAGTTGCAGCGACGGGTGCGCGGCCTTCAGTGCCGGAGCCTCCAGTGCCGAACACACCAAACCGTCCATCCCTGCCTTCTGTGCCAAAGCCGCCAAACGCAGCACCTGCTCCTGCGGGTCGACATCCAGGCCAATGCCAGCCAGGTCTTCACGCTCCATGCTGGTCAGCACGGTCACGCCAATCAGCAACGGCTGCGGGCCGCTGCGCTTGGCCAGCTCTTCACGGCAGGCGGCCATCATGCGCAGGCCACCGGAGCAATGCACGTTCACCATCCACACCCCCATCTCGGCCGCAGCCTTTACCGCCATGGCAGTGGTGTTGGGGATGTCGTGGAACTTAAGGTCCAGGAACACTTCGAAGCCCTTGTCGCACAGGGTTTCGACAATGCCCGAAGCGCTGCTGGTGAACAGCTCCTTGCCAACCTTTACCCGGCACAGCGCAGGGTCAAGCTGGTCAGCCAGCTTCAGGGCGGCCTCACGGGTAGGGAAATCCAGGGCGACGATCAGGGGCGTCTGGCAGGCGGACATGGCAGGGTCTCTTGGCAAGTCGAAAACGGCGCGCATTGTAAACGAAGTAACGCAGGCTTTGGGGCCCGCGGGTCACGGAATTGGCCCGGCACGGCCTGGCTCCTATAATTGAACCATTGGAACGGGCAATTGCTCAAAATTCATACAAGCGGTGCCCATTATCCCATTCAAGGAGAACGACAATGCCCTGGTATGCCTGGCTGATCCTCATCATAGCCCTCGGCTCCATCGTTGGTGGGTTGATGATGCTTCGCGACACGGCGAAAAAACTGCCCCTGACCGATGAGCAGCTGCGCAAGGTGCATGAGCGCAATGCCGAGGCGGACGCCAAGGATGCGCAAGACCGCTGACAGGCGCTGGCGAAGCACGGCTGCCTTACAGATAGGCGCAGCCGGTGTGGGAGCGGCCTTGCGTCGCGAAAGGACCGCGCAGCGGCCCCGGCAATAGGTGCGGTGACGCTGACAATCTGGGGGCGCTTTGCACCCCATCGCGACGCAAGGCCGCTCCAGGGACTCATTTTCAACAGGTTAAAGAGTCAAACGGTTAAAACGTCAAACTTTTAGTTATCAGGGCCAGGGCAAAAAGCCCTAGCCCACCCCCCTCTTACTCCACCATCACCTTGTCGCGGTTGCGCTCCAGCAACGCGTTCCCGATCCCCTTGATCTCCAGCAGTTCATCCACCGAAGCAAACGGCCCATTGGCCTCGCGGTAGGCCACGATCGCCTCGGCCTTGGCCTTTCCTATCCCGTTCAGCTCCTTTTGCAGGGTCAGCGCATCTGCCTTGTTCAGGTCCAGCCGTGGCGCCGCCTGCGCAGGCGCCTGAGCCACTACCGGTACCGGCTCGGGCACCGCCGTGGCGCTGGCCGGGGCGGCGCTTACGGAGAAGGACAGACTGGCGATCAGCGGCAGCAGCAGGGACGACAGAAGTTTATTTCGCATGGTCAACACTCCTTGGGTTGGTCATATTTCCAGCAGCCGTTTTCCTTGAGCTGCGCCAATAACCCTAGCGTTTACCCCGGTAGCGAAACACCCACTAACCCCGGCGAA
Source organism: Pseudomonas sp. NPDC008258 (assembly GCF_042956345.1). Taxonomy (NCBI): domain Bacteria; kingdom Pseudomonadati; phylum Pseudomonadota; class Gammaproteobacteria; order Pseudomonadales; family Pseudomonadaceae; genus Pseudomonas; species Pseudomonas sp. NPDC008258. The sequence goes on along the minus strand of NZ_JBIBGE010000002.1, from coordinate 176,448 downwards.
TGGTTACCGAATCGGTCAGCAAAATGACCAGCCTCGCCCACCCAAAAACGATGGCTATTTCGCCATCGACACCCCCGCTCCTTGCTACCCAAGGGTTTGCCACGTGCCTGCCGGCAACACCCCGTTTGTCTGATGACGCCTACCTACCGCTACCTGACCATTCTCCTACAGCGCCCGCCGAACAAGGCCCGTCACGCAAACCACCCCCACCCGCCAACCGGCCAACACCCCCCTGCAAACTGGCACCCCACTGCCCGCCTGCTAGATTTCTTGAGCAATGGAACCGCCGCGCTTCAAGGACCCGAGCAAGAGGATCACCGCCGTGCCCCTCAAGACCCTGACCGTTTTCGGTACCCGCCCAGAAGCCATCAAGATGGCCCCGCTAGCCCTGCAACTGGCTCAGGACAGCCGCTTCGAAGCCCGCGTATGTGTCACCGGCCAGCACCGGCAAATGCTTGATCAGGTGCTGGAGCTATTCGGCATCAACCCCGACTACGACTTGAACATCATGAAAGCCAGCCAGGACCTGACTGGCGTGACCACCGCCATCCTGCAGGGGATAAAACCGGTACTGGCCGAGTTCAAGCCCGACGTGGTGCTGGTGCACGGCGACACCGCCACCACCTTTGCCACCAGCCTTGCGGCCTACTACCAGCAAATCCCCATTGCCCACGTAGAAGCCGGCCTGCGCACCAACAACCTGTATTCGCCCTGGCCCGAAGAAGGCAACCGACGCCTCACCGGCGCCCTGGCCGCGCTGCACTTTGCCCCCACCAGCACCTCACGCGACAACCTGCTGCGCGAAGGCACCGACCCCGCGCACATCTTTACCACCGGCAACACCGTGATCGACGCCTTGCTGGAGGTTGAGCAAAAGCTGCAAAGCCCATCGCTGAACGCCTGTTTCGCCAGCCACTTCAGCTATCTGACAGCCGACCGCCGCCTGTTGCTGGTCACCGGCCACCGGCGCGAGAACTTTGGTGGCGGCTTCGAACGCATCTGCCAGGCGCTGGTGCAGATAGCGCAGCAATTCCCCAAAGTGGACGTGGTGTACCCGGTACACCTCAACCCCAACGTGCGCGAGCCGGTCAACCGGCTGCTGGGGGATGTTCGCAACATCCACCTGATCGAGCCACTGGATTACCTGCCGTTCGTGTATCTGATGACCCGCGCTTACGTGATCCTGACCGACTCGGGAGGCATTCAGGAAGAAGCGCCGGCTTTGGGCAAACCGGTGCTGGTGATGCGCGACACCACCGAGCGGCCGGAGGCGGTGGCGGCGGGTACGGTGAGGCTGGTGGGGACAGAAGTGAAATCGATTGTGAGGGAGCTGAAAACCCTGCTGACCGATGAGGCGGTGTACCGCAAGATGAGCGTTGCACATAACCCCTATGGCGATGGCAAGGCGTGTGCGCGCATTCGCGAAGCGCTGGCAACGTTTGCAGGGGAGTAATGTAGAGCCTGTGGGACCGAGCGCCGCGCGGGCGGCAATGGCAGCCATTCGCGGGCAAGCTTCGGCTTGGCCGGTTTTCAGTGCATCGGTTTCTCACCCCGCGCAATGGCTGCCACCTTTGTCTGTGAGAAAGATCGAGGTGGTGGGTTCTGACAACGCACTGGAATCACACCATGAAAAACGACGACCAATCCCCATCCTCACCGCAGGCATCAAAACCTTCCTCTAATCCGGCAACCCCACACTTGACCTGCTCCGCGTGCAACCCGGTGTTCCCGTCGAAGATGCCTATGAGCACGTCTCGGTCCTGCTGGGCTACTGCAGACACCTTGTGCGCGAAGGCGACATGGAAGACGACAACAAGACGCTGGGCGCAGCGGATTACCTGCTGGCCATGGCCAAAGCCCTGATGAAGGACATCGAGATAGCGAAGAACAAGCGCCATTGATGGCTTTGTTTGGGTCAGAATCAACTGACAATCGTGGTTTCGCTCAGGACCGGTTTCGTCACGCTGAGACTCGTTGTCGTGAATTTACATGCCTGTGCTTTTCATCCATTGATCTTCCTGGACTGGCAACCACCTCGGATCTGTTGTATTCATTACGCCCTTTGGACCAAGGGAGAAGGCAGTGGAGTGGTACGAGTCGCTTTTCTTACAGATGTGCAGTCATGTCCTCACTCAAAGCAAGGTGGCAAGTCGACGTGGTATCAAAGGCGTGCTCAGTATGGATACGACCGGCACCGCTGATCTGGTCGAGAGCTATCAACGCAACGTTGGGCTAGCGTTCACATTGACAGAAATGAAGGCGCAACTTGCCCAAGGTGCACACTGTGTTGTGTTGGTAGTCGTGAAGGAGCACCAGTTCCAGAACCACTTGACAGAAATCAACCGCCAGCAAGAGGTTGTATTGAGCGCCACCTTACGGACCGAAGCACGTTCCACTGAATACGCTAACTATCACGTGGACATCGCCATAATTCGGCCCACCTCGTCAGGTCCGATGGATATCGCTCATTGAACCAGGGGCCAGTAGTTAACCGCACTCATCACTGAAGGTTCCCGCCGTTTTATCCATCGAGAGGTCCTGCGTACAGTGCCTACTTACAACGGACAATCATGCTACGGCTGGTAAACCCGGCGGGATTGATGCCGAACAAGTAGTCCCCAGCCTCTTCCTCTGTATCCCCGGAACGCGCCACTACACGGAACCCCCGCGCACCGCAGGACGTTTTCGCCTTCTGATAGCAGTGGTCCCACGACGAAGAAAGCCCTGAGCAGTTGATGTGTACGCCTGTCTTGCCCCGCAGCGTCCTCATTTCAGAGGATGCTGCACACCCGGCAATGGTACATACGATGAATATCAGCAGCATACTTTTCTTCATTCGAACCTTTTCGAGTCATGGCTGAGCTTGATACTCCATCCTACTGGCTCAGGGAGCCGGAAGTAAGAACGAGAAATGTCCCGCCCCAAGGCTGGGCAACTAACTGTACCGACTTCTAGCGACAAATCAGTGATCTCACCCTTAAGCCACGTAGATACCCCCTTATGTGGCCTCCACGGGGTGCCACATAGCCCGTTCTGCTCGTGTCGCTAACAGCCTGTTGTCAACCATGAGGGAGCCTTCGTTGCTGGTACCTGTCGCTAATCGTCCAAATTTGTAAAAAATTGTACTAAGTAGTACGAAAAATGTATCATTGGATCCATTAATTGATGGCATTTTGATTTCATAAGGACGTGGCGTGGTTGGTGATCCCCAGATTTGGCAGGACGAATATCCTCATATTGTGCGTTATCGCGATGCTACCCTGCATTTTCAAACCGCCCTACCCCGCCATACCCAACAAGCCATCGAGCGGTTGGTTGAACAGACACCAACCGCCAAACGCGTGAGTTCACCGCTTCCGTGCAGCGCCAGCAAGCTTTTCGCCAAACGCGAAAAGCTCGATTCACTGAAAAAAAAGTGGCGCATGAAACGCGGCACCCCAAAGCGCAACGGGATGTACGATTGGCCCCTTGAAGAGTTGATCAACACGCGTGAAGCATCCAGGCGAGGCGCCAGGGTACCGGGCCTGATCGGTTATGGATACACAAGCTCAAAGCTTGGGCTGATGCAGGACTTTTTCCTCATTACCGAATTGCTGCACGATCACGTCGATGGGTTAAGCAAAGTTCGTGCGAAACCCCAAGCGGTGAGCGCCGTGATCGAGGCAACTTTCGAGCTGTTGCATGCCTTGCAGCGCCATGGTATTTCGCATATGGACCTGTGGGTTGCCAATGTCATGCTGCCCGAGCAGGGTAAAGCTCGCGCCATCGACCTGGAGAACTGCTTCTTCGGCCACACTGAATACCCGGATGAAACCCTGGGCTTCCAGTTTGGTTTTGTCTATTTCCGTGAGATTTATCGGTACATCACCGAAGCAGACTATGACAGCGCGGTAGAGCAGGCGCTGGCCAAATACTTCCCGAACGTTGGTCGCGCTGGTTTCGACCGGGTATATGCATTGGCGAAACACCAGGAAGTGGGGCGCCTGGAACGGCGTGACATCTTCAGCAATGGCGTGCTGGAAAGCCGATGGTAATGCCTGGAGCAGGCTGCAGGTGTAGCAGCGAATTTGCCCTGGAAACAGTCAGATAATCAACTGCGACTGTTACGCGGCCCACCGCCGGGAAGTCGGGCCGCGTTACCTGGCGCTCTATCGTTCCAACGGCCCCTGGCGCCGCTGCAGATACACCCAATCTACGATTTCGCCCTGAGGCGAATAACCATTGACCAGTTCTCGCAACAACTGCCGCACACGGGTGAAGTCATCGTCGGCAACCGCAGCCAGCAACTGGGTCAGCCGCTCCCGCAGAAACTCCCACGCCAGGAAATCTTCGTTGGCTGCCATTATCATCGGGTGGGCTGTGGGTGATACGTCATCGCCAATAAGTAATTCTTCGTACAGCTTTTCACCAGGGCGCAGCCCCGTGAAATCAATGGCAATATCGCCCTGCGGATTGCCTTGGCTGCGTACACTCAGCCCCGAGAGATGAATCATTTTCTCGGCCAGCTCGACAATGCGTACAGGCTCTCCCATATCCAGCACAAATACATCGCCTCCCTGCCCCATTGCACCTGCCTGCACCACCAGTTGGGCGGCTTCTGGAATGGTCATGAAGTATCGGGTAATTTTCGGGTGCGTAACCGTCAAAGGCCCACCCGCCTTGATCTGCTCACGAAACAGCGGAATCACCGAGCCGGAAGAACCTAGAACATTGCCAAACCGAACCATGGTGAAGCGTGTTTTGTTTACCCGGGCAATCTTGCTGCTGTCCCCATACATCACCGGTGCTGCCTCGCGGCTCAGCGCCTGCAAGATGAGCTCGGACAGCCGCTTGGTGCTGCCCATCACATTGGTCGGCCGTACTGCCTTGTCAGTGGAAATGAGCACAAAGTTGGCCACCCCGGTCTGCAACGCCGCCTGGGCAGTACACAACGTGCCGTAGACATTGTTAAGGATGCCTTCAGCGATGTTGTGCTCAACCATAGGTACATGCTTATACGCCGCAGCGTGATAGACCGTATCGACGCGCCATGTAGCCATCACATCAACCAAGTGTTGCTGATTGCGTACCGAACCCAGAATCGGCAACAGTCGCACCGGCAGTGACTCGCGCACAATGCGCTGCTCCAACTCGCTCAAGATGCTGTAAAGGTTGAACTCACTGTGATCGAACAACAGCAAGGTGGTTGGCCCCAGCCCAATGATCTGGCGGCACAGCTCGGAGCCTATGGAGCCCCCTGCCCCGGTGACCAGCACGGTTTGCTTGTAGATACAGCGCTCGAGCAACCCTTCCTGGGCGGGTACCGGGTCCCGCCCCAGAAGGTCGGCGATGTCCACGTCCTGGATATCATCCACTTTCACCCGCCCGCTGGCCAGGTCGGCGAAAGCCGGCACGCTGCGCACGTGCAATGGGTAAGGCTCAAGGAAAGAGAGTATTTCCTTTCGTCTTGCACGCGAGGCCGAGGGTAACGCCAGAAGAATCTCTTGCGCCCCCGTTTCCTTGATCATCTGTTGCAAATGCTTGGGCTTATAGACCTGCAAGCCAGAAATGACGCGGTTGGCAAGGTCGCTATCGTCATCAATAAAAGCGACGGGACGCATCACCCGCCCCATTCTAAGCGCAGCCAGCAACTGATTGCCTGCCGTTCCGGCACCATAGATGGCGACTTTGATGAGGCCGTCATCGCGGTTGGCAAACGGTATCTGATGAGCTCCGGTAAACCAGTCACCCAGAAAATACTGACGCATGATCAGGCGCAAACCGCCGATGATGACCATGCTCAACCACCAGTAGTTGAATATGATCGACCGCGGCACGACCACTTGATGATTGCTGTACCAGTACACCACAACCGCCAGGATGAGCGATGACAGTGTCACAGCCTTGATGATGGTAATGAGGGCATCATTGCCAAAATAGCGCATCACCGCTCGGTACATGCCAAACCGGATAAATAGCGGGATGGCCACCACCGGTGCAGCCATGAACAGCCAGGCATGCGTGACGATGGGGTTGTACATTTCATCGATGCCCAAGCGCACGATAAAGGACAGCCACAACGCAAACCAGATCAGCACGATGTCTGTACATACCTGAGTGAGGCGTTTCTGGCGCCGGGACAGATTGACCAGGTACTGGCGCAGTCTGTCTTTCTTCGCGTCGCTCATTCAGCACTCCTCAGCGTAAAAGGGCCTCGCTTGGATGAGCAGAGCGCTGGCTGGTCAAACCAGGGGCTCAGCAGCGCTCTACGACGGCTTCCTTGCTTGTCCATCCTATTCCTTTCTTCCCGCATGGTAGGTGACCGCCAAGATTATGAGAGGCACATAGGCGACCAGGGTTCCCATGGCGCCATCGACCTTGAACAGCACCACTGCCAGCGCCATTGGCAAAAGCCAACAGAAGTTGATTACCGCCACGGCCAGGCTTACAGAGCGATGGCTACCGTGCCGGCGCGAAGCATACTGATAAGCATGGCTACGATGCGCTTCGTAAACCTTGTCACCGCGCAGCAGACGCCGCCCAAGGGTAAACGTGGCATCGACCACAAACACACCCAAAAGTATTAACCACCCCCAGAATAATAGCGGGTTTACGGAACCCGCCATCAATGCCAGCAAGCCCAGTATGATGCCGAGGAAGCCACTACCCGCATCGCCCATGAAGATGCGGGCGGGCGGGAAGTTCCAGACCAGAAAGCCAGCCACCGAAGCCGCCAGTAATACCGGCAGCCACATAGCCTGGGCCTGTCCGCTGACCCAATAAAGCAAGGCCCCGCCCAGGCACACGCAAATGGCCTCGATACTGGCAAGGCCATCGATACCATCCATGAAGTTGTACAAGTTAAGCAGCCATACCAGATACAGCAGGCCGATGACAGTGCTCAACCAGACCGGCCCCAGCACAAGGCCGAAGACGGTAAGGGGAGGCATACCGCCAAGCCAGGCTAGCCCCCAGCCAGCGGCACCGAAATGCCCCAGCAAACGCCACCGTGCTGCGATGTGCCCGTGGTCATCCATGAAACCAATCAACGCAACCAGCCCGCCTGCGCCGAGTAAGCTGGCAAGCTGTGCCGGGGCGATGTACTTGCCCCAGGCCAGCCCCAACAAGGCAACCATCACAGCCACCACAAAAGACAGGCCGCCGCCACGGGGCGTTGGCAAGGTATGCGAGCTACGTGCATTGGGGATATCAAGCAGGCTGCGCGACAGTGCGTAGCGGCGCAATACCGCGGTCATCAACCAGGACGCGACGCATGCCACTACAATTAGCCATATCATGAGCGGCGGTTTTCCAGAAAAGATCGAGCGGTCATGTCCAGGCCTTGCTCCAGCGTGTAAGGGGGGTGCCAGCCAAGCAGTTGGCGGTTCTTCTCGATATCCACCTGAAGCGAGCCGAGCAAACGCTGGGCAAGGTCGCGCCGGCCAAGCAGCCGGGCTACGCAGCGCAACAGGCCTGAAGGAACAGGCAGAAGCAGGACAGGCCTGTCAAGAGCATGGCCGAGAGCACGCAACAGGTGCGCCAGCGAAACATCTTCGCCATCACTGGCCAGGAAAGTCTGGTTAGCGGCGCCCGGATGATCGATGCAGGTGATAATCAGGTCGACCAGATTCGCCAGCGATACCAGGCTGCGACGGTTTGCGATCGCACCGAAAGGCAAGGGGATACCGCGTTGCACCCAGCGTATCATGCTATGGAAATTGGCTTTGACACCTGGCCCGTAAACCAGCACCGGGCGGATCACCACAACTTCCATACCAGTGGCCTCCGCCAAGCGGCGCAGCCCCTGCTCCGCTTCGTGCTTGGACAAGCCGTAGGCGTCTTGCGGTGCCGGTACGTCGTCGGCACACATTGGCCGGCCGGGCTGACTGACCTCACCGTTGACCTTGACCGAACTGATAAAAATAAAACGCCGCACTCCTGCTGCCGCAGCCTGGCTAGCCAGGTTGAGAGTGCCCTCGACATTGACCCGACGAAACTCGGCCAAACTGTCGGAGGCGGTTTCCTTCATAACATGCACCCGGGCTGCGGCATGCACCACAACTTCGACATCTGCCAGAGCAAGCGCCCAATCGGTGGTGGCAGCCAGGTCGCTTACCCTCACAGCCGGAACGCCGGCAATGGGCTCTCGGTCACTGCCACGCACGGCCGCCCGGGTGGCGAATCCGTCCATCGTGGCCAGCATGCTACAGACTGCGCCGCCAACAAAACCGCTGGCGCCTGTCACTAGAATCGTGCGTCGTCCCATGAAATTCGATCTCAATTCACCCAGGTACCCCCAGGCTGCGCGCTACGCTTGTGAACAAGCCTCGATGCACGGCAGCGTGGCCTAAGGGCCGGGTAATCTCTTACAACAGGCTACGATAGAGGTCCGCGTACGCACGGGCCATTGCCGATGCAGTGAATACTTCCTCATAACGCTGCAACGCCTTGGCGCCCATGGCTTGCGCCATCAGCGGATCATCCCACAAGCGTTGCATGGCCTGAGCCAGCGCTACGGCGTCACGCGGCGCAACCACCATACCGGTCTGGTCAGCCAGGTTGATGAAGGTTGTACCTGAACCCATTTCACAGGAAATCAACGGTTTGCCATACATCGCCGCTTCCAGCAGCGAGATACCGAAGGACTCGGAGCGCAGGTGGGACGGGAATGCAAATGCGTAACACAACTCCAGCAATGCCGCCTTGTCGTCATCCGCCAAGCCGCCCAGGAACTGTACATTGTCGAGCCCCTTCTGCGCCGCTTGCGCCTTTAGGTGCGACTCAAGAAAGCCGCCGCCCATGATCACCACCGGCAACCGGTTGATGTGCGCGGCCTCCAGCAGATAATCCAGCCCTTTGTAATAGCGCAGGGCGCCGACGAAAAGGAAGAAGCGCTCGCCCAGCCGCGCACGCCAATAAGCCAGCTTTTCAACCGATGCCTTGGGATAGGTGGCACGGTCAAGGCCATAGGGGATGATGTCGACCTTTTCCTTGAAACGCGTCAGGACAGGGCTGTGCGCAGCATAGTTGGGCGAAGAAGCAACGATCCGGTCAACACTGGAAAAAAAACGGTTCATCAGCGGCTGATACAGCTTCAACAGCCACTTCTGTTTGACGATGTCGGAATGGTAACTGGCCACCGTCGGCTTGTTCAGGCGCGCCAGGAAATGCACCAGGTCCATGTAGGGCCACGGGAAGTGGTAGTGCACAATGTCGGCCTGCGCGGCCAACTCGGCGAAATCCCTCATGGCCGACAGCGAAAAGCCCGTCGAAGCCACATGCAAATCAAGCTTGGAGCGATGTGTTACATGATTGGCCACTGCTTCGTTACGCGCAGCGCCACGCGGGCTGAGGTAAAGCACCTCGGGTTGCACGCCATGGGCTCGCGTCCCTTCTGCAATCTGGAAAATGACTTGCTCGATGCCCCCCATCGAGTCTGGGTAATACGTTTTGAAAAAATGCAGGACCTTGATCATCTTTCCCTGACCGATTTATAGACCTCGATGGTTGCCTGTGCACAGCGCTCCCACGAGAAGCGCCCGGCATGCATCAACCCCTGCTGCACAGCAGCTGCGCGCCAGGTTTCGTCTTCCAATCCCCGGCACAGCAACCCACTCAGGCCCTCCACGTCATCGGGTGAGCACATCAACGCCGCCGCACCCGCCACTTCCGGAAGCGAAGAACTGTTGGAACACACCACAGGCACCCCAGAGCTCATGGCCTCGAGCACGGGCAAACCAAAACCCTCGTAGTGGGAAGGGAACGTGAACAGCCGTGCTCCAGCAAATAGCAGGGGCAAATCTTCAGCGGCAACAAAGCCGAGGTAGCGCGCCCAGCCTTGCTGTTGCGCCTGGGCAATGCGGCCGTGGATTGCTTCACTCCGCCAGCCATGATAGCCCGTGAGGATCAACGGCCAGCGTTGGCGTAACGCCAGGGGCAGCCGACCATACGCATCCAGCAGGGTCTCGATATTCTTACGCGGTTCTATGGTGCCGACGAACAGACTATAACCACCGGGCTCAAGGCCGTGACGCGAAAGCACTTCGCGCAACGCTTCAAGCGGACGGGGGTGGAACTCTGGCGAGCTGGCCAACGGAACAGCGTGAATACGCTCAAGCGGCCAAGCAAAATAATCCGCCAACTCCTGTCGGGTATAGTTGGAATCGGTGATCAGCGCATCTGCACGCTCAAGTGTCAGCTTGAGCTCTTTTTGCAAATACCGGGCGATTTGCGGCGCGTGGCAGTGCGCCCAGGTAAACGGCGACAGATCGTGGAACGTCGCCACGGTACGACCGGCAAACGATGGCAGGTAATAGTTGGGACTGTGATAGATAAAGTCATCATGGCCACGCAACGCTCGCTCGCGCAAATACGGCATCAAGCGCCGATAGGCCTCCACCGCCAGGGCATTTTTTTGCACCAAGCGCTTCAAACCATGCACGGCGCCCGATTTATCGTTAGCCTCGGGCAGCGCCTGCAAGAACCTGCGCCCGGCAAACAGGCGCAGTTCATCGAGCTCACTGTTTTGTTGTAGGCGCGTAGCCAACTCGTAGGTATAGCGCCCAATACCCGTGAGCGGGAAGCGTATCGGCTCGACAGAAAGGATAAGCTTCATTTACCAGCAAGCATCCAACCCAGAGTGTCATCCAGCGAGGGGGTTTGCCAGCCGGGCACCAGCGCTTTCAGCAATCTGTTGTCGCCACACAAGGTCTTGACCTCATTGGCGCGAACAAAAGCCGGGTTGACCTGCACCTCAATGGAATGCCCGGTGATGGCGGAGCATTTGGCGATAACTTCACGCAGCGAGTGGGTGGAACCCGAGCTGACATTGACTACCTGCCCCAGGGGGCGGGCCTCGATCAGGCCGCGATACGCCTGAACGACTGCACGTACGTCACTGAAATCCCGCCAGACATCGAGGTTGCCCAGCTCGATTGTGTCGGCCTTGCGGCGGAAGTGCGAAACGATCTTGGGCAGCAGGAAGTTTTCTGCCTGCCCAACACCGGTGTAATTGAAAGGACGCGTGATTACGATAGGCAACCGGTCACACCACAGCCGCGCCATGTATTCCATGGCCAGTTTGCTGACCGCGTAATCATTGGCCGGCGCTGGTGGGGTCTGTTCGCCCAGCATCCCTTCGGAAACGTTGCCATACACGTTGGCACTGCTGGCAATCAACACGCATTCTGGTGTTTTGCCACAGGCCGCGATGGCTTCGAGCAGGTTCCGCGTGCCTATCAGGTTGACTTGATAGAACGCATCAGCGGCGCCGTGCCCGACGAAAGCAATGGCAGCCAGATGCACAACGACATCGGGCTGCAGTTCGGCCAGCAACGCGCGCAGGCCCGGCCCATCGGTGAGATCGACCTGACGATAGTCAGGTGCCTGCAAAGGCTGGCTCCCAGTCCCGAAAACTTCATAGCCACTGGCTCGCAATTCGGCCGCCATGTAGCGGCCGGTGAACCCGTGAATACCTGTAATCAGCGCGCGTTTGCTGGCCATTTGCATCAGAACGAGAACCCTTTTTCGTTACGACGCAGGTCGGCTTCGACCATCATGCGGCACAGCTCTTCCAGGCTGGTTTTCGGTTCCCAGCCCAGCACCTGCTTAGCCTTCTCAGGGTTGCCGATAAGCAGCTCGACCTCGGCCGGGCGGTAGAATTTCGGGTTGATGACAACCAGTACCTTGCCGCTGGCTGCGCAGGTACCCTGCTCAGCCTCGTCCTTGCCGCTCCACTTGATTTCAATGCCAGCAGCCTTGAACGCCATGGAAACGAAGTCGCGTACCGTTTCGGTGCGGTTGGTGGCGAGCACGAAGGTATCAGGCACTTCAGCCTGCAGCATGCGCCACATGCCTTCGACGTACTCTTTGGCAAAGCCCCAGTCGCGCTTGGCATCGAGGTTGCCCAGCTCCAGCTTGTCCAGCAGGCCCAGTTTGATCTTGGCCACGGAGTCGGTGATCTTGCGGGTCACGAACTCACGGCCGCGCAATGGCGACTCATGGTTGAACAGGATGCCGCTAGTGGCAAAGATGTTGTACGACTCGCGGTAGTTGATGGTCATCCAGTGAGCGTACAGCTTGGCCACGCCGTAGGGGCTACGCGGGTAGAACGGTGTGGTTTCGACCTGCGGAATTTCCTGGACCTTGCCGAACATTTCCGAGGTCGAGGCCTGATAGAAACGCGCCTTCGGATTGACGATACGGATGGCCTCAAGCAGGTTCACGGCACCCAGACCGGTGATTTCGGCGGTGGTCAGTGGCTGTTCGAACGATACGCCAACGAAGCTTTGCGCTGCGAGGTTGTACACCTCGGTGGCTTCGGTGGTTTGCAGCAAGCGAATGCTGGCCGACAGGTCGGTGAGGTCGTACTCGACCAGGTGCAGGTTAGGGTTGGTATGAATGCCCAACTCCTCGATGCGCCAGAAGTTAACCGAGCTGGTACGACGATAGGTGCCATAGACTGTATAGCCCTTTTCCAGCAGCAGTTCCGCCAGGTAGGCGCCATCTTGACCAGTGATCCCAGTAACGATTGCTTTCATGCGACTTAACCAACTCCGATAGTGCCGTGCGGGCATGTGTTAATAGGTTTTGATGCGGGCAGTTCCAGCCACGCATTTTCGGTTCCATGCCGAAGTATACATAGGTCGTACGCACTACTCGACTTACAAACTAATGGCACGACGCGGGCTGCCAGCTTCAGGGTCGCCTGGAACCGCCCAAAACAGGGCGGGCGCCGTCGAACGGTTTGGGCGCCTTGGGGGAGAATAAGTTCCACGGCCCGAGGCCGCCACAATAAATCGCGTAGGAAAAGTCCGAACCGGACGACTGACGCGGGCTCGGCTTGAGAGGGTGGGGCAAATATTGATCGCCGCGCGGGCGGCGCTCGATATCTGCCCCACCCTCATGCCCAATACGAACGCCCGCAGCCCGATCAGCTGCGTGCATCCCCCCGCGCAACTTCGCCACCCGGCAAGCTGGTTTCCGGTACCGGGCTTAGCCAAACATTGACGTTATCCACACTTTCCTGAGTCAACTCCCCTGCCCAACGGTTGAGCAGGAACAGGTTGGTGATGAAGTCGTACTGGGTCTTCAGAAGATCACGGCGCGCCTTGAATTCGTTCTGTACGGCGGTGAGCACATCCACGGCATTGACCACACCGAAGGTGAACGCCTTCTGCGCGGCAATGCTGGACTGCTGCGCCGAAGACAGTGCGTTGCGGTTAGCACGAATCTTTTCGACCGCAGCCTGTGCAGTCAGATAAGCGGTGGTCGTTTCCTTGACCACCTGACGCCGTACGCCTTCCAGCTGTTCCTCGGCTGCCAGCTGGTCGTCGTAGAGGCCACGCACCCGAGCGGAAGTAGAACCACCGCTGTAGATCGGGATCTTTACCCCCAGCGAAGCCACATAACTGTCACTGCGCGGTGCCTGCGTATTGTCGTAGCCTTGGTCGTTTTGCTGCGCACTCAAGTTCAACGACAGCTGCGGATAGTGCTCGCCTTTACCCTCGCGCACCGCCGCATTGGCCGCCTCCGCCCCGCTTTGATACGACTTCAGCAACGGGTTGGTCTCAACCGCCTGGGTGATCCAGTTCTGCAAGGGCCGGGTTGGGGCCTGCAATGCCACGTCGTTGCGAACACGGCTGAGCGGCTCGGTAATCGGCCGACCGACGATCTCAGCCAAGGCTTCGCGGCTCACCTGCACCTGGTTGCGCGCCTCCACTTCTTGCGCAAGCAAGAAGTCCACCCGCGCCTGCATGTCGAGCTTGTCAGTGATCTTGGCCATTTGCCGATCGAACATGCTGCTGACGCGGTCGAGGTTTTTCTGGGTCGCCCGCCGTTCAGCCTGCACCAGTGCCAGCTCGTCGTCTGCGGCAAGTGCCACGAAGTAGCGCTTGGCGAGGTCGACCGTGGCCTCTGCCAAAGTATCTTCGGCCTCATGACCTTTCTGGTCTTTCACGCTCTTGGACTTCTGGTACCGCTCCCAGGCCGGCTTGTTGTACAGGTACTGGGTGAGGCTGAGCGAGTAAGTCTCGGTATTATAGAGGTCGCGCTCAGCCTCATTTTTGCGCAGGATACGGCTAGAGTTGGCATTGGCCGCCACCTGTGGGAGCAAACCCCCGAGTGCCGCCCGCTGCTGCTCGCTGGCGGAGCGCGCACGCGCGTAAGCGGCGAGGACCCGCGGGTCCTCCAGGCGCGCTTCACGGTACAGCCCCGCCAGGTCCAACGCGTACGTGGACGCCGAAACCCCTTTCGGCTGCTCACCTACCGCCCCCTGCTCTTCCACGGCCACCGCCTGCCAGGCGACCATGCACATCATTACTCCAGGTAGCAAACGCAGCACAATCATTCCTCGATCAGCGATTCAGCGAACATGTTGCGCGCCGGTTTCAACAGGTACTGCAGCATGGTGCGTTCGCCTGCGTTGATGAGGACCTCGGCTGGCATGCCGGGTTGCAGCTTGCGGTTGCCGAGCTTTTTCATGCCGTCTTCGGTTACCTTCACCCGCACCAGGTAATATGCGTCGCCTGTACGCTCCTCGATCAAGCTGTCTGCAGAGATGCGGGTCAACTTGCCCTCGATAACAGGGGTGGTGGCATTGTTAAACGCGGAGAAGCGGATATCGGCAGTTTTGCCGAGTTCCAGCCGGTCGATATCCTTGGTCGCCACCTTCGCCTCGATCACCAGCTCGGACTGCGCCGGTACGATGTCGAGCAAAGGCGTAGCCGCGCTGACCACACCGCCAATGGTGTGCACCTTCATGTCCAGAACCATGCCGCTTTCCGGCGCGCGTATGACCACACGAGAAAGGCGGTCGCGCAGAGCTGCCTCCTTCTCCTGAAGATCGAACACTTGGGCCTGAACGTCAGAAAGCTCATTGGCCACATCGGAATCGAACTTCTTTTTCAGCTGCACTATCTGCAAGTCGGTCTCACCAATTTGCAACTTGGTCTTGGTGATCGTCGATTCGTGGTCAGCAACCTCTGTCTTCAACATGTCCAGCTTGCGCTCCTGCTCCAGCAGGCGCTGGTTGTCGACAAAGCCTTCGGCCAGCAGCTCTTTCAACTGCTTGATTTCACCGGTATAGGACTTTTCCAGGCTGCGCTTGGTGCGAATCATGTCGTTGAGGCCAGCAATTTGCTGCTTCATCTGTTCGATACGTTCGCGGTTGACCGAAATCTCGCCCTGCAACGAATCATGGCGGGCCTTGAACACTTGCTGCTCACCGGCCAGCGCCTCCATGGCACGATCCGAATCGGTGCCTTCCATGGATACAGCCGGGATCGTTTCCATCCCGTCACGCTCAGCCCGCAGCCGTGCTTCTTTATAGCGTGCAACAATCAACTGGTTACGGGTGGACTCGTACTCCGCACTCAGTTGAGACTCGTCCAGCACAATCAGGGGGTCACCCTTCTTCACCAGGTCGCCATCACGGGCATAGAGCTCTTTGACGATGCCACCCTCCAGGTGCTGCACGGTCTTGCGGTAATTCTGCACGGTCACGGTGCCGGCACCGTGAACAGCATTGCTTAATGGCGCAAACGCCGCCCAAGTGCCAAAGATACCAAAGGTGACAAACACAATGGTCAACCCGACGCGGCGAATGCCGCGGTCGGAGGTGGGCATGTCATCGAAGTTGTGGTCGAACGTGGTTATAGCTTTGCTGCTCATCTAGGAATCCTTTCAAGCGCCAGTGCTGGTCGTGGCGGCAGGCGCAGCGGCTGGGGCCGCAGGTGGAGCGGGGTTGGGTACTGCTTGGGCAGCCACCGGCGGCTGAGGTGCGGCCGGCTGGCCAACGCGCTGCTGGGCCTTGGCCTGTTGCGCCAGTTCGGCAATGACACGGTCGCGCTCACCATAAAGCGAAATGGTACCGCCAGCCATGACCAGCACCCGGTCCAGGCGGGTAAGAATGTTGGGGCGGTGCGAGACGATGAACACGGTTGCGCCCGACTCTTTCAGCTTTTGCAGGGCAATGCCCAGGGCGCGCTCACCCACATCGTCGAGGTTCGAGTTAGGCTCATCCAGCACCACCAGGCGCGGCTTGCCGTAGATGGCGCGTGCAAGGCCGATGCGCTGACGCTGACCACCAGAGAGGTTCACACCTTCGCTGCCAATGACGGTGTCATAACCGTCTGGCAGCATCAGGATCATCTCGTGTACACCGGCCATCTGGGCTGCCTCGACCACCTTCTGCGGGTCGACCTTGTCAAAGCGGGCAATGTTCTCGCTGATGCTGCCCTCGAACAGCTCGATGTCCTGCGGGAGGTAACCGACGTAGGGGCCCAACGCTTGCTTGTCCCACGCTGCGATATCGGCACCATCCAGGCGCACCACACCGTGTTGCGGCGGCCAGATGCCCATCAGCGCACGTACCAGGGTGGACTTGCCCGCGGCGCTGGGGCCAACGATGCCGACAATCGAGCCGGCTGGCGCCACGAAACTGATGCTGCGCAATACCGGCGACTTGGCCCCCGGCGGAGCGACGATCAGGTTCTCTACCTGGATATGACCTTCCGGCGCTGGCAGAGGCATGCGCTCTGGCTCATTCTTCAGATCATCCATCACTTTGCTCAGGCGGTCGTATTGGACCTTGGCGGCTACGAAGCCCTTCCAGCTGCCAATCATCTGGTCGATTGGCGCAAGCGCCCGCGCGAGCAGCAGCGAACCGGCCATCAGCAGACCCGGGTTGATTTCATGCGTGATAACGAGGTATGCACCGATTGCCAGCATGATTGACTGCGACCAGCTCCGGAACGTCTTGGACGTGGTACTGACCACCCCACCCTTATCGCTTGCTTCGGACTGCAGCATCATGATCTGGCGCTGGCGCTTCGCCCAACGATTCATCAAGGTTTCGAGCATGCCCATGGACTCGATGACTTCGGCATTGCGCAGCGTCTTGGTGGTAACCACGTTCGAGGCCACGTTTTGCTTGTTTGCGCTTGCCAGCGCACTGCCAGTCATCCGGTGATTGACCACGGCGAGGATGGTCAGCACTGCACCACACGCCAGGGTCATCCAGCCGAACCAAGGATGGAAGAGGAACATGACAATGGTGTAGATGGGAAACCACGGCGCATCGAAGAATGCAAACAGACCCGACCCGGTGAAGAACTGGCGCAACGACGTCAAGTCATTGAGTGACTGCGCTGTAGCATCTGCCCCCCCGCTGGTCAGCGCACGCTTGAAGCTCGCCCGGTACACATCGCGGCTTAGCATGACGTCCAGGCGGTTGCTGATCCTGACCATGATGCGCGAGCGCACCCATTCCAAAGCACCCATGGTCACAACCAGCACCGTCAGGATCAACGTCAGCATAAGCAACGTGGAGGTACTGCTGGAGGGTACGACGCGGCCCGACACCTGGATCATGAAGAAGGTGGGTACCAGCATGAGGGCGTTGACGAAGAAGCTGAAGAAGCCGACCGAGAGAAAGCTGCTTTTACAGGCTTTGAGGGCGGCATGCAGGTTGTTGTCGGATTGTGAACTCATGGTATCCATACTGAGAAAGGCGAAAGCGGCGGGCAGTGTACCACCCACTCATCGCGGTAGCGTGTCAGATTATCCTCGCC
The DNA here is from genome assembly GCF_042956345.1 of Pseudomonas sp. NPDC008258. Taxonomy (NCBI): domain Bacteria; kingdom Pseudomonadati; phylum Pseudomonadota; class Gammaproteobacteria; order Pseudomonadales; family Pseudomonadaceae; genus Pseudomonas; species Pseudomonas sp. NPDC008258. Next base: position 158,899 of record NZ_JBIBGE010000002.1, on the reverse strand, counting down.
CCCACCCTGCTGCCGACGAGCTGCCTGGCAACATGAATTTCCTGCCAAACACGCTTGAGCCAACACTACCGGGCATTCTCACTGGAAGGTGGCAAATCGCCACTAACACCAGATATGCCAGTCGACAAACGGCAACCCCAGCTCTGCCCAACATTTTCACCCGCCGCCATAAAAACTTGAAAAAAACACAGAAACACCATCAAATATCTCAAATTGCTGTTTTTTAAGGCATTTTGGAATCAAAATAATGGCCAAGCGTCACGATCAGGAAATGCGAAAACGGGCACTGGGATCATCCAGAGATTACGTAAGTTCCATTGGCGCATGAAATTTTTTTTAGATTCTTAGGTTGACATCTTTTCCCTGTGACTGCATCTTCGCCACTCGCAGGGAGCCACCACTGGCCGTTTAGTGTATGCACGGGTCTGAGCAAGTTAGCTGCCAGTGTTTTTGCTTAAAAGGAGCTTAACAAAGCCATGTCTATGCCATCACAGACCCTTGACGGCCTGAAGATCAGCTCACGCGTGACGCTGCTCGAACCTGGCATGTACATCTTCCGCTACGCCTCTCAGCCACCTGCCGAAAAGCCCGTGTGCATTGCGCTGCAGCAAGCGCCACTAGGTAAGGGCTCCATCGACTTCTTCCCAGCCGAAGGCATCAGCAAGAACATGCTGACCAAGCTCGGCGACACCATCGTGGCGCGTGTCAAAGGCGGCGTGACAACGGTACTGATCACCGAATATCACATGTTCGACGACGTGATCGAGCCTATCGACCTGCGCATCGACCGCATCGACACCTCCCCAGCCATCATGCGCACGTTCGCAGTGATTCCGACAGCAGAGCCGGTCCAGGCCGTCTGTGACAACAGTTCACCCACTCCCCTGGTTGTTACCGCGCACTTGCGGCACTTGGGTGAAGTGGTATCCCCCCAAGGCTGGGTGGGCGCACCTGAAAGCGAAGACTTCATTGAAAGCTTTGCCATCGACTGGCCAGAAAAGCCAACCGGCGTGGATTTGCTTTATACCTGCATGGTGGCCGGCTCCGGCCCCAGCCGTTACGTTTCAACCGGCACCTTCGTGGGCGCACGCGACCAGGGCCTGCCCCTGATCTGTGCTGGCTTCAGCCTCGTCGGCCCCCTGCGCAAGCATTACGAATTAACCGGCCTGATCGCATTCGGCACTGCCGAACCACAGCGCCTGGTAACCAACCAGATGATGCATGGCCCCAGCGGTAACGAGCCGCTGGTGGCGCTGCATATCGCCATTACTCCCGTTACGAAGATGAACGCTGCCCGCTCTAAGTCTCCGTGGGAAAACTCTGCGCCTCAGCAGAAAATCAGTGCAGCAAGCCAACCGGCTTGAAGTAACAGGACCAAATCATGCAATACGATAACCCCGTAGCGGCCGCCGAGCTGCAACAACACCTGGACAACTCCACCCTGTCGGCCGGCACCGTTGCCGCTATCAGCTCGCTGCTGAACCTGACCGGCGAAGACACCACCGTTGGCGTGGCTTCGTTCGACGGCGTTAACCTGCAGCAGCCAACCGACGCCCCTACCCAGGTAGTAACCGGCGTGATCGCTGGCCAGAAAGGCGACCAGGTCACCCTGGACCTGTCTGCTGCTGAAGCCGCTGGCGCCAGCACTTACATCCTGGAAAGCGATGCCAACCTGGTCGTTACCCTGCAGGGCAACTCCGCTGCCCCTGCCACCTTCGCTGCCTTCGCTGCCGCCGACATTGCCGTAACTGCCGATGACAGCGCTATCGAGCTGGTAGTGACCACCGGTAACGGCGATGACGTCATCACCGTGAACGGCGACCAGAACACCCACATCGACGCAGGTGACGGCAACGACACCATCGTTACCGGCAACGGCAACAACACCGTTATCGCTGGCGCTGGCAACAACAACGTGAAGACCGGTTCGGGCAACGACACCGTCGTGCTGAGCGGCATCAACCACGCTGACATCGTCGACACTGGCGCAGGCTACGACGTTGTTCAACTGGATGGTTCGCGTGACGACTACAACTTCGCCACCGGCAACGGCTTCAACGTCAACCTGACCAGCGCTGCTCCAGGTGTTGGCCAGACCGCTTCGATCAGCAACGCTGAGTTCCTGACCTTCGTCAACGGTGACACCGTTGAAACTGTGGCCCTGGCTCACAGCGACGAAGAAGCCGCTGCCCTGCGCCTGTATCAAGGCATCCTGGGCCGTGACGCTGACGTTGGCGGCGCGAAGACCTTCGTTGAAGCTGTCAACGCTGGCACCTCGCTGACCGACATTGCCAACGCCTTCCTGAACTCTTCCGAGTTCGCTGGCGCCAACAACGCTACCGACATCAACGAGCTGTACAACGCTCTGCTGGGTCGCAACGCTGAAGAAGGCGGTTCGGCTGCATGGCAAGAGCTGCTGGCCAACGGCGGTTCGCTGGCTGACATCGCTGCTGCAATCGCAGTATCGGCAGAAGCTCAGGAGCTGGACGCTTCCAACGCTACCTTCGTGAACGACCTGTACGTCAACGTACTGGGCCGTGAGGCTGAAGAAGCTGGCCTGAACAACTGGGTAGACGCACTGTTCAACGGCGCAAGCCGTGCGGACGTTGCCAAAGCCATCGTTGGTTCGGCTGAAGCATCCGACAAGTCCAACAGCGACTTCGTCGACGCTCTGTACCAGTCCGCTCTGGGCCGCACTGCTGACGAAGCCGGCAAAGCTGCATGGACTGAAGCTCTGGCTGCCGGCGTTTCGCACGCTGACGTCGCCCTGGGCATCGTTGGTTCCGCTGAAGCTGTTGAGCACATCGACAACGTCGTTGTGCTGCACGGCCAAGTGTAACTAGCCCTGCTGTAGCTACGGATACGCCCAGCCGAAAGGCTGGGTCGTATGCGAAAAGGGGCGACTTTCGGGTCGCCCTCTTTTTATTTTTTGTAGTAAAGCCAAGCCTATGTCCAGACATCCCGACCATGGGCGTGAAACGCTCATGGATATTTTCCACCGTCACCGCCAGGCCAACGAACCAGGCCTCGCTGCTGCCGTGCTGGAACGCGCCTTGCAAATCGCCGAATATCGGCCGGAAGCACAGGTTTGGAAGGGTATAGCGGCGCTCCCGGATGCGCCTGCACTGGCTTTTTTATTTTTTGGCAACGCCGCACAGGCGCTGCCTGACCGCGCCGACATTCACGCACTTATCGGGCGTAGCCTGTTGGCCCAGGGGCACGCCGACCTGGCAAGCCGGTACCTTACCGAAGCCTGGCGCAAGCAGCCCAACGACCCCGCGCTGCGAATGTCCCTGTGGCAGGCTTGTAGCCAGTCCGAATCCCCCGCAACCCTACGACAGATGATTCTCGCGCACCTGCCCGAGATCACCGCCGCCAACGAACTGGCCTTTGTACTCAAACTGCTGGCAGGTCAGCCCGAGCCACTGACAACACTTGGTGTGGTCCGCTACCTGCCTGAGCGACGGGAGATTCACGGCTGGGCAATTGATCTGCGCAACTTGCAAAGCCCCGCTGCCCTGAAAGTAGAAGTGAATGGCCGGCAAATCGACACCCTTGCCAGTGCGCCACACCCACTGCTGAGTGCAGCCGGGCTGCCAGGCACACATGGCGGCATCCGCATTCGCGTACCCAACCCGACCCCAGAGGTAAAGGTAAACCTTGCCAATGGCAGGGCACTGCTTGGCAGCCCAGTGTTCGCAATGCCCGCGTTCGTACCGCCTGCCCCGCTGCCTGAGCACGGCAAGGTAGAGGCTGTAGACGTATTGATACCGGTGTTCAACGGCCTGAATGAAACTCTGGAATGCATCAATAGCGCCCTGGAAGCCCGCAAACGCAACCGAACACCACATCGCCTGGTTGTGATTGAAGACGCCACCCCGGTACCTGCGCTGGCCAAAGCACTGATGGTTCTGGCTGGCAAGGGGAAGATCACATTGGTGAACAACCCCGTGAACCTGGGCTTTATCCGCAGCATGAACAGGGGGATGGCGCTAAGCCCAAGCAAAGACGTAGTTTGGCTGAACGCTGACACACGCGTTCACGGCAACTGGCTTGACCGCCTGCGCCACGCAGCCTACAGCGATGCCAGCATCGCCTCCGCAACGCCCTTTACCAACAATGGCGAACTGATGAGCTTTCCGCGCAGCCGGGTCAGCCACGACATGCCCAGCGCAGACGAACAAGCCGAACTGGACGACCTTGCGCGCCGCACCGACAACCCGCCGGTTGATATCGAAACCGGTTGCGGCTTTTGCCTTTACATCAAACGCGAGGCACTGGACAAGGTAGGCTACCTGGACGAACTGCACCTGGCCCGTGGCTACGGCGAAGAGACCGACTGGTGCTTGCGCGCGCGCAGCCTGGGCTGGACGCATGTGGGGGCACCCAACGTATTTGTGGCGCACCAAGGCGGCATTTCATTCGGCGCAGAAAAAATTCTACGTGTAGCACAGAACAACGCCGTATTGCGCAAAAGGTACCCGGATGCGTCAACCCGCTATCAGGCCTTCTGCCTGCGGGATCCTATCAAGCCGGCACGCGATGCCCTGCAACGTGCACGCCTTGCGCAGCTTGCCCGCCATTCAGGCAAGCTGCGGGGGGAATGGCCAGCACGGGGCAAAAAGACCCTGTACCTGAACAGCACGCAGGCCAATGACGCCCGCTTTAGCCTGACATGGCATCACGACACGCATCGAACTTGGGTCAACTTGCATGCACCTTTGACTGCCTTGGCCCTGACGCTCGATTTCGACCTGCCACAAGACCTCGACAAACTGGTAGAAGCGCTTCGCCTGCTCCCTCAAGACGAGTTCGTATTCGAAAGCCTATACCGCTGCCCTGCTGAACTGTGCCGGCTTCCTGCCCTACTGGGTACACCCTACCGCATTGACGGCAGCGATCCGCGCCTGCTGAATAACGACGCCCCGTATGACTGGCAGCGGTTCGCAAGCGAGGCCACCAGCATCCAAATGCCTTGGCAAGCGCTGCAATATGCAAATGCAACTGCACGCCACGATAACCACCAGTTGACCGACGCCACTCCAGCATCACCAGAATTGCCTGCAGGCACACTTCGCGCGATCCTGATCGGCGACAACCTCGATGCCACAACAGGGCCCCAATGGCTGGCACTGGCGCGCCACCTGGCACGCCAGGCACTGCCCACGGTGTTGCTGGCAAAGGCAGAGACACCCTGGCTGAAACCCCTGCAAGCCACTGGCACGGTACAGCTGCTGCCACAGATAGCAGCCTTCTCATTTGCCGAGCGGGCCAAAGCGGCAGGCTGTGAAGCCGTACTGAGCCTGACTGAAAACCCAGAGGCGGGCTGGCCCGCAGCAGCCATTTCGGCCGAACTCGGCGTGCCGCTGTACGCTAATTCCGGAGCAGTTGCCGACACACTCGGCGCAACCCCGATCACCCAATTATCTTTCTACTGAGCCAAGCCTGATGCCCCACGCAGCCCTTGATACGCCCCAGGCGGGCGACCCTATCGTCAGCCCCGCCACTGCAACCGGTGCCATCACCGGCCTGCAGGGCGACGTATTACAGGGCTGGGCATTCGATGCCACGCAACCTGAGCAACGCTTGATCGTTGAGGTACTCATCGACGGCGCTAGCGTAGCAATTGCCCGCGCCGACCAATACGAACCCGGCGCTCCTGAGGGCGACGAATTCCACGGCTTTGCGGTGCAACTACGCCAAAGCTGGCTGGAAGAAGCCCGCTCGATCACAGCCCAAATCGCTAATACCGGCTTGCCGCTTCAAGGTCAGGTGCAAATCCCCGCCGCGCCAGCGCCGGATACGTCAGCCATTGCTGCACAGGTTTGGCATACAGGCGGCCTACGTTTGAGCGGCTGGGCATGGGACCCCAAAGCACCCCGACGGCACGTTCAAATCAGCGTACGCGAAGGCGGCAGTGAGATCGCGCAAGCAACGTGCGACCAACATCACCAGGCGCTGGCCTACCGAGCCAGCGCCGACCACGGCTTCTCCCTCGACCTGCCCTGGGAACTTGCCGATGGTGAGCTGCATGTGCTGGAGGTGGTGAATGACCTTGGCCAGCCACTACCAGGCAGCCCGGTGCGCTTGCGTTGCCTGCCGGAGGGCCTGGAAGGGCTGCTTCAACAGTTACCCGTTGCCAAGGGCGACCATACCCTGGCCCTGCTGAGCGGCATCGCCAAAGAGCAGGCTTTGCGCCTACCCAAAAGCGCAGGCTGGCATCTGTACCCACAGTGGTTTGACGCTTTTCAGCGCCTGGACAACGCACCGCCCCCCGCCTTGGAAGGTACTCTCGGCATACTGTTGATCAGTGACGGTGACAACACCCTCGAGCAGGCCAGCCTGGCAAGCCTGGGTGCTGACCGAGCCAGCGTGCACGCCTTGGCAACCACGCCACCGCAAACGCTCACCCCTGGGCTGCGGCAGTTGCTCGAGGCGGGCTGTGATCGCATCCTTCCGCTGGTTGCAGGGGACAGGTTGGCAGCGCATGCGCTCAGCCACCTCAGCACCCTGCTGGACGACTGTAGTGCCTGGGGTTACGCCGACTGCGACCGGGATGGCCCACAAGGCGAACGCAGCTTCCCCTGGTTCAAACCCACATGGGACATTGACCTGTTCATCGGCGCCGACATCTTCACGCCAGGCGCAATATTTGGCAAAGAGGTTATTGAGCAAGCGATGGCGCTGCTACCTGCCGGGCCGGACGCACAGGCCTGCAACTGGCACGATCTGAGCTCAGCGGTTGCGCTCGCCACGCAGCGCAACCAACTGTGCGTAAGTCATTTGCCCCGCGTGCTGTACCACCGCGCCCACCATGCAGCCGCCAGCCCCGAGCAGGCAGCACCCTGCGCCGAACGCCAACAGGCTATTGGCTGGCTGTGCGAACAGTTGGCAGCTGGTGCAACCGTGAGCACGGTAGACCATTACCCGGCATTGCTGCGGGCCCACTGGCCACTCCCCGTTGTACTGCCCCGCGTCAGTCTGATCGTGCCAACGCGTGACCAATACAAACTTCTGTCCGCGTGCATGGAAGGCCTACTCAACGATACCGATTACCCAAATCTCGAACTCATTGTCGTGGATAACCAATCCACAGACCCGCAAACGCTGGATTACCTGACTGCATTAAGTGAGCGCGGCGTCACAGTGCTCCGCCATCCTTTCCCATTCAATTACTCGACCATCAATAACCGCGCAGCACAGCTGGCGACGGGTGACGTGATCGGCCTGGTGAACAATGATATCGAAATCATTGACAGCGGCTGGCTGAAAGAAATGGTGGCGCAACTTCTGCGGCCGAACGTAGGCGCAGTGGGGGCAAAATTACTGTGGCCCAACCGCATGGTTCAGCACGGCGGTGTAGTAGTAGGCATCAATGGCCTGGCCGCCCATAGCGGCAATACGCTAGCAGAAGAAGACCCGGGATATTTGGGCCTCAATCAGCTAACGCGTCGCCAAAGTGCAGTCACGGCAGCCTGCATGCTCATGCACAAAGCAGTGTTCGACGAAGTGGGTGGACTTGATGAGCTCACATTCCCGGTGGCATTCAACGATGTCGACCTCTGCCTGAGAATTAAACAATCAGGGCTGCATCTGGTGTGGAGCGCATTTGCACAACTGATCCACGCGGAATCAGCGAGCCGCGGCAAAGATTTGGCGCCTGAAAAGCGCGCACGGGCTCAACGCGAACAGCAAAAATTCATTGAGCGCTGGACGCTTGGCCACTACAATGACCCGTTTTATAACCCAGCGTTGGCCTTGGATTATTTGACCGGGCCATACGGTGGATTAGCAATGCCTGTTAGCAGTTTTGCTACACGCAAGCACCCTCAGCCTGCCAATAGGTTGCGGGAAGAAAGGAATCAATAGATGTACGGCATGGATGGCAATGCCCAAACCATTTCACGTCTGATTACAGTGCTGGCGATTTTGCCCCCCGCACTGCGTTATGCCGTGTCTGGCGCTTTGTTATTCCAATCAGTTTCAAGATTAGCTCGGTTTTGCGGTATGGCAACAAAAATTTATTGCCTGATTAACCCCACGGTAAATAAGCACTTTATTACCTCCGAGCCAGGCATCGACAAATATGCACGGTCGCTGCCCCACCGCATGCGCGCGCTACGGCGGCACTGCCATGACCTGGTGCGGCCCGCAAACCTCCACTCGTACTCAATTGCAGACCAAACGCCATGAACTCCCTCTCTGCACCGGCAGCATCAAGCACCGAAGTCAACGGCCATTTCGATTACATTCTTGACGACCGCGCTTTCGGCTGGGCGTTTGCTCCTGCTCACCCACAAAAACGGCTGACCATTGAAATCATCGCCAATGGTGAAGTCGTTGCCCAAGGCCTTGCGCAGCAGTTTCGTGAGGACCTGCAAACTGCCGGGATAGGCGATGGTTGCTATATGTTCGATTTGCAACTGTCCCACGAATTGTTCGACGGGCAGTTACATAGCCTGACCGCACGCGTTGCAGACACGGGCGGCATTCTCGGCGGCGAACCCATCGCCTTCGGCCCGGAGCGACGCGAACCCAGCCACCCTCAGATACCGCGGGCGCTTGGCCTGAGCATGCTGACCGAACTGATGAAGCAAGCCAACTACAGCCGCTTCGCTGGCAACCTGCGCAACTTCGCACAGGCCTATCGGCTTGCCTCACGCCTGCAAGAAACCGGCGAGGTTGCTGAGGCTCAAAGTGCATGGGCCACCATCAACGGTGCACTCGGCGAAAACCCGCTCAGCTACTGCAAGCTGGGTGAATGCCTGATGTTGCTGGGCAATGCGGGCGAGGCCTTGGCCGCCTTCCGCGTAGCAGCCGGTTGCGACCTGCGCCTGCACTGGGCGCACCTGGGCATGGCCAACAGCTTGTTCGCCCTGGGCCAGTTCGAACAGGCCGAAGAGGCCCTGCAGGTGGCCATTGCCCTGCAACCCCAAGACGCCGCGCTGGCCAAGCGCCTGAAGTTCATGCAAGACCACGGCCTGCCGCAGCGTGTTGACCTGCTGCTTGGGCAACAGCAGCGCGAAGCAGCCATCGCCCTGCTGAAATCGTTCCTGCTCAAGCGCCCGGACAGCACCCAGGCCTGCGCCTTGCTGGGTGACCTGCTGTGCGAGCCCAGTGACAACACCCTGCCTGGCATGACGCAACTGCATGAACTGCGCAAGGCACAGTGCATTCTTGAAGCCCTGCTGGACGATGTCGAAACCCGGCTGGACGAGGCCATCGAGTAATGAAAAAGCTGCTGCGCCACATTCATGAACACAGCGCTGACGGGCTGGACACCAGCCTGATCGTGGGTGCCGGTACCGGCAGCCAGCTTGGCGACTGGCGCCAACTGGGTTGCCGTCAGTTGCTGCTGGCCGAGGCCCATCCACGCCTGGCGGAGGAACTGGGCCGTCGCTTGCGCCATGATCAGGGCGAACACCTGCTTGCCGTAGCCGTTACCGGCGACGAACAGCTGGTGGCAACGCTGCAAGCGCTGAACAATCTGGCCTACAGCAGCCTCAACCAGGCAGCCGACCTGTTTACCTACTACCCCAACCTGCGCCGCGATGAAGCATTGCAGGTGCCAGCGCGCAGCCTTGAAGCGATCGTGGCCGAAAAGGCCCTGGACGGCCGGCACCCCCACGCATTGCTCATTGCCGCACCGGGGCAGGCATTGCAGTTACTTCAAGCTACCCAGGCAGCCACACTGCACACCTTCAGCTGGGTAATTATCGAATGCAGCAGTGAGCCGCTGTACCAAAATGATGCCAGTGCCAGCGAGATCATCGCCTGGATGGACAGCATTGGCTTCGAGCTGGTCACCGATAACCCGGACGCCATTTTCCCGCAAAGCCAGCTGCTGTTCGAACGCAACGCTACGCGCCTGGCACAGCACCGCCTGCACAGCGAAGTTGCACAGCTGCGCTCGCAGTCTTCGTCTGCTGCTCAAAACAGCCAGCAGCAGCTAGAGGAGCTGGAGCAGCAACTGCAGCAACGCGACGAAACCCTGCTCGAACTGACCGGGCTGGCCAGCGAGCAAAAGCAACAGCTCGATGAGCTGGCAGGCGAGAACGCCCGGCTATTCTCTGCGTGCGAAGCAATGGAAGCCCAACAAGGCGAGCTGCACCAGGCGCTGCAAGAACAGGTCGGCAAAGCTAACGCCCAGCAGGCGCAAGTTGATGCAATTGGCATTGAGCGCGACCAGCTTGCCAGCGCTTGCGAAGCGCTACGGCAACAGCATGCAGCGTTGACTACAGCTTACGAACAGCAAGCCAGCCAGATAGACGACCTGCGAGCAGAGCTTGCCACACTGACTAGCCGCAACAGCGAACTGGCCCTGATCAACGAAGCGCTGGAGAACCAACGGGCCGAGCTGGCGGGTGCCTGCCAGACGCAGGCCCAACTGGCAGACGAACGCCAGGCCCGCGCTGACGCGCTCGGCACCACGGCCAGCGAGCTTGCAGGTGAACGCGATGCCTTGGCCAAGGACAACGCCAGGCTCACCGAAACCTGCCAGGCGCAAACCAGATCGGCTGGTGAATACAAGGCGTACCTGGACAAGGTCAGCGAACAGCGTGACCAGTTGCAGAAGGCGCTGGCAGAGCATAAGGATACGCTCGAAGTCAATCAGGGTTATGTGCACACGCTTGAACGCGAAGCGGTCGAGTATCAGCATCGGCAGCGCTTGCTGGAAGAAGAACTGGTCAAGAGCGAAGCCCAGCTCGAATTGATCAAAGATCTGCTTCTGCGCGAGCCAGGGCTCTGACAATGGGCTTGCCAATGTTTACAGCCATTGCCAACTGGCTGCGTCTTCGCAAGGCCCCACCTGCCAAGCAACCGCCCGCTGCCGAGCCGGTTGCTCTGGAAGATGCCGATGAAAGCCTGAATGCTCAGTTGGTCCCCTATGACGAAAACCTGCTTGAGCGCAGCCGCACGCAATGGCAATTCGGGGACTGGCAAAGCCTTGCCAAGCTGCAACGTGAAACCTTGCAGCATCACCCGGACCGCGCCAAGTTGGCGCTGCTGGCTGCCGGCGCCCACCAGCAACTGGGCAACATGACCGCCGCGCGCCAGTTCACCCGCCTGGCCCAGGACTGGGGTTGCAGCAAGAAGCTGATCAGCCAGGTGCTGATTGCCGGCGTGCACAACACTCTGGGCCGCGCCACGGCCATTGCTGGCCGCTCGCAACAGGCGCTGGGGCACTTCCAGAACGCCGTGAAAATTGCCCCACCCGGCGCAGATGTACGCCTGCTGGTACAAGCCCGCGTGCGCGAGGAACTGGGCCAGCTTGGGCTGCCAGCCCTGGAAGCCCAGCCAAAGCCAGGCACAAGCGCCATCCGCCCCGCCACCGAGAAAAGCGCCGTTCAGAAGCTGTCCGAAGATTTGCAGAAACAGCACGCAACCTTGAGCGAACAGATAAAGCAGCAGAATGCCGAAATGATCAAAGTGCGCCAGTCTCTGGAGCGCACGGTGAAGTCCGAGATGCTCAATGCTGCACAGCAGCTGGAGGCATTCATGGGCGTTCAGAACTATCTGAATCACGGCGAGCATTTGCCAAGCATGCACGGCTGGCCAATCAGCCCGGACTTTGCGCTGTACCTGGTCGAATTAATCGACGCCAATGATTATGACCTGGTCCTCGAGTTTGGCTCTGGCACTTCAACCGTAGTCATTGCCAAAGCGTTGGCGAGAATTGCTCGCCAGCAACACGGCAAGCCCGCCACCGTGCAGGTGGCATTCGAACACCTGGAGCAGTACCACGCGCAAACGCAGGCGAACTTGCAACATGCAGGGTTGCTGGATGCCGTGCATTTGGAGCTCGCGCCCTTGGCCGACTTCAAGGCACTCAACGGCAGCACATACTCATATTACAGCTGCCACGCTGCCCTCCATGAATTGGCTGAGCAGCTAAGTTCAGATATTAAAATACTAATTATAGTCGACGGCCCACCTGCATCAATCGGAAAACATGCGCGATATCCTGCTGTGCCTTCGGTACTTGCGGGCTTCAAAGGTGCGCACATCGACATCTTGCTCGACGACTACATCCGTGAAGATGAAAAGGAAATCGTCCAGCTATGGCTGAAAGACATCGAAGTTGAGGGCCTGACTGCTCAGATGTCTACTCGCAAAATGGAAAAAGACGCTTGTCTTATCTCCATCCCCCATAAGGTGTAAACGAGCATAATCTCATGAAAATCCTAACAGTATTCGGCACTCGCCCCGAAGCAATCAAGATGGCCCCCCTTGCGCTTGCACTCGCAGCAGATGAGCGCTTCGATGCGAGAGTATGCGTAACTGGGCAGCACAGAGAGATGCTTGACCAAGTCCTGGAATTGTTCGAAATCAAGCCAGATTTTGATCTCAATATCATGAAGCCAGGCCAGGACCTGACTGATGTAAGCACTTCGATTTTGCAGGGCATGAAAAGCGTCTTCCAGGACTTCAGGCCTGATATGGTCCTGGTGCATGGCGACACGGCAACTACTTTTGCTACGACCCTGGCTGCCTACTACCACCAAATACCTGTTGGCCATGTTGAAGCTGGGCTGCGCACCGGTAATCTGTATTCCCCATGGCCCGAAGAGGGTAACCGCAAGCTGACAGGAGCATTGGCTAACATTCATTTCGCCCCCACCGAAGACTCGCGAGCGAATTTGCTGCGTGAGGGGGTTGCTGATGCTTCGATAGTCGTCACCGGCAACACAGTGATCGATGCGCTTTTAGACGTTGTAAATCGCCTGAAAAACGATGAGGTGCTGTATAAAAAAGCCTCAGCGCCTTCTAGTTTCCTGGATCCGTCTCGCAAGCTGATTTTGGTTACCGGGCACCGTCGCGAAAGTTTTGGAAGCGGGTTTGAACGCATCTGCCAGGCGCTGCTGGAAGTTGCCAAACAGCACCCAGAAGTTGATATCGTCTACCCAGTCCATTTGAACCCTAACGTAAGAGAACCTGTCAATCGCCTGCTATCAGGCATCAACAACGTTCACCTGATTGAGCCGATGGACTATCTGCCTTTCGTTCATCTGATGACCCGCTCACATATCATTCTTACTGATTCAGGCGGTATTCAAGAAGAAGCGCCATCTTTGGGCAAGCCTGTTCTAGTAATGCGGGACACCACCGAACGGCCTGAAGCCGTTGCTGCTGGCACCGTAAAATTGGTAGGCAGCAATGTGGAAAATATTGTTCGTGAACTGAACCGTCTTCTGTCGGACCACGACGCCTATAAAGCCATGAGCTTTGCTCACAATCCATATGGCGACGGCACTGCTTGCCAAAGAATTATTCAAGCGCTGCTGCAGAACGCTTAATCCTATAGCCCTTGCGTGCATGCTCGATAACTTTTCGAGCATGCAGCACACAATGTCAGGAAAGACCATGCCAAACTCTAAATACTCCTTTCAAACGATTTCTATGATTGGCCTCGGCTATATCGGCCTTCCGACCGCAACCCTTTTTGCTTCGCGCAAGAAAAAAGTGATTGGTGTCGATGTTTCTAAACACGCAGTGAATACCATCAACAGTGGCAAGATTCACATTGTAGAGCCAGAACTCGATATCTTGGTACACGCGGCTGTTACTGAAGGTTATCTACGTGCCACACTGACCCCTGAGCCTGCGGATGCATTTTTGATCGCAGTTCCTACCCCGTTCCAAGACGGCCATAAGCCTGACCTGAGCTATATTGAGTCAGCTAGTAAAGCTATTGCGCCAGTATTGAAAAAGGGAGACTTGGTAATTCTAGAGTCCACGTCTCCTGTTGGTGCAACTGAACAGATGGCGGCATGGCTGTCCGAAGTACGCCCAGATCTGAGCTTCCCACAGCAGGCCGGAGAAGACGCCGATGTACAGGTTGCCCATTGCCCGGAGCGTGTACTCCCCGGCAAAGTGGTTCATGAATTGGTATCAAATGATCGCGTAATTGGCGGCATGAGTGCCAAGGCTAGCAAAATGGCGGTTGAGCTTTATAGAACCTTCGTAGAAGGTGAGTGCATTATTACCAATGCGCGTACGGCTGAGATGTGCAAACTTACTGAAAACAGCTTTCGGGATGTGAACATCGCGTTTGCCAATGAGCTTTCAATAATTTGCGAAAAACTGGAAATCAACGTTTGGGAACTGATTGCATTAGCCAACCACCACCCGCGTGTTAATATTTTGCAGCCTGGCGTAGGCGTTGGCGGACACTGCATCGCGGTGGACCCTTGGTTTATTGTAGACACTGCCCCCGAAGAGTCACGGCTTATTCGCACCGCTCGTGAGGTTAACGATTTCAAGCCTGAGTGGGTTCACGAAAAAGTTAAGGCCCGCATCACAGAGGCTATGTCCAAGAAACCAGGCAGTACGCTACGAGATATTAAAGTGGCATGCTTGGGCTTGGCGTTCAAGCCTGACATTGACGACCTCCGGGAAAGCCCAGCGGTAAAAGCAACCATGCAACTCGCTGAGCTTGGATGCCAAGTGCTTGCCGTAGAACCAAACATTGAGCAACTACCGAGCAAAATCTTCAAAGAAAACTTAACTCTAACCTCCCTAGAACATGCGCTCGATTCAGCTGATGTGATCTGCATCCTAGTGAAACACCGTCAATTTTCGGAGGAAGTCGATTCAATTCGACGCCACCAATTTAGTATTGATGCCGTTGGTATTTTCGCATAACCAGCCCTCCTAAAATACGGTAAGTAACATGCAACTCAAAAGCAAACCACAACCCTTTACCTCCAAAGCAAAGTTGGCTGCAACGGAATACTCCAACGGAAATTATAAGCTTGCCCTTGAGACATACAGATTGCTGGCAAGCACCATTGGTGAAAAGTTCTTCCAAGCCAACATAACTTTGTGTGAACAGCGCCTGAACAATAGCCTGATCAGCAAAATTTCGGCCAACCAAAACCCACTAACCTCTAGCAGCACGATTAAGGACATCGCCAAAGGATTGAAACCCTCAGGAGGTCGACTCAAATCTATTTATATAATGGACGAGATCTCCGAGGAATGCTGGCGCCATGAAATGACCGGATTCCCGATCAACAGAAATGGCTACGCCGAGCAGATCATGAAGTCCACCGCCGACTTCTGCTTTTTAGAAAGTTGTTGGAAAGGCAATCGCGGTCGTTGGGAGTACGCTTTCACGTCACCAGGATTGACGCATTCCAATGCGCAGGCACTGCTTGATCTTATTCCGAAAGCGAAGAGTCGCATGCCTGTCGTTTTCTGGAATAAAGAAGACCCCATGCATTATGATCGCTATCTTCCGATAGCCAAACATGCAGACATTATTTTCACCACCGACTCCAATAAAGTATCAGATTACAAGCGTGATGTACCTGATGCAAAAGTGTACGCTGTGCCATTTGCTGCGCAGCAAAAAATTTGCAACCCTTCAAATAGATTTCGCAAAAAGCCAGAAAGTGTATGCTTCGCCGGTTCTTATTATGGGGTTGGCCATGATGAACGAAAACGACAGATGGATGCTCTCCTTCCCTCCATCGTTGACTTCAACGGGGCGATTTATGATCGCATGTCCAAAATAGACAGTGATCGTTATAAATTCCCACCTCAATACACTCCCTTTATTAGAGAGGCCGTGCCTTTTGCAGAAGTAGTTAAGCTGTATAAGCGCTTCAAAGTATTTTTGAACGTTAACACTATTATCGACTCGCCTACAATGATGTCTCGAAGGGTTTATGAGCTTCTTGCATGTGGCACCCCAGTAGTTTCGACGCCATCCAAAGCTATCGAAGAACAGTTCCCTGGCATCGTCCACATCGCCAAAGATGCTGAAGAAGCCAAAGCAGTTATTGAAAAGCTGCTAAACGATGAGCACCACTGGGAAAAAACTTCGCACTTAGGTTATCGCGAAGTTATGACTAAGCACACCTACACTCACAGATTAAAAGACATTCAAAACGCATTGGGCATCACCAGCGAAACCGCCATACCGCTTGTAAGCATCATTACATGCACACGACGCCCAAACATGATTGACCGCATTGTCGAAAATATGACGCGACAAAGTCACCCTAATTGCGAGTTAGTTCTAGTACTGCAAGACTTCAGCACAACTGAAAAAGAAGAACTGATTAACAAGCTAAAGCGGAGATCTTCGACACTCAAACGCATTGAAGTCATCATCAATGACAGCCCTGACATTACGCTCGGCGAACGATTCAATCACGCAGTCACGTTGGCGAAGGGCGACTATATTGCAAAAATGGATGATGACGACTTTTATTTTAAAAACTACCTGTCTGACATGCTAATACCATTTACATTTGGCAACTACGGCATGGTAGGAAAAAAAGAACTTTACATGTACCTTTCAGAGTCCCGACAATTGGTAAAACGATTCTCAGGCATGAAACATCAAGAAGTTGATTTTGTAGCAGGCCCGACATTTGTTATAAAACGAGCCGTATTTGACGCCATTAAATTCCAGCCTACTAATACAGGCGAAGATAGCTCATTTATTAAAGCACTTTTAGCATCTGGCTCAAAAATCTACGCCTCAGACTCATTCAATTTTGTACAATTCCGAGGAAAGAGTACGAATCACACTTGGCAGATCTCTGACGAAGAGATTCTGAGCGGCAAACAAACTCAATTTATAACAAAAGGCGACTACCAGTCTATCGTTGAGGTCTAAGCTGATGATTTGCACATACTTTACGGATTTTATCCAAGCCCATACAGAGCGGAGCGATAAAAACAGATTTTTCATCGACAAGCTCACTACAAGAGAAGTACTTACATCCGCAGGCCTCCACACACCGAGCCAAATTTCGAAGTTTGACTCTATTGAAGCAGTCATATTCGACGAGCTTCCTGACCCAGTAGCCTTGAAGCTAACCAATTTATCCTCTAAGGCCGGCATTTATCTCCTTTATCGTGTGAAGGGTGGCTATTTCGAACAGCTCTCCAACAAGCTGATGACCGAATCAGAAATTGTGGCCGACATCCGCAGACTCTGTAAGGGACATAAAAGCCCGCTAATCGCTGAGGAGTTAGTAATTGGGGAAAACGGCCCTCTCAAAATACCGTTCGACTACAAAATATATACATTCAACGGCAATCCTGAGTTTATTTTACAAATTGATCGAAACCCCAAAATTGACGAGATTTGTTTTTTCGATGGGAATTTCGAAGTAATTACAGACTCACGAGCCACAACAACAGGTGAATTTACAAAACTGGGAGCCCCAGCTAAACCCAGGAACTATCTCGACATGTTAGAAGCTGCTAAAAAGGCATCCAAAGAAATCGATCGCCCTTTTATCAGTGTCGACATGTATACAACCGGCACTGACGTTTATATTGGTGAACTCACACCAACTCCTGGCGGCCCATACTTCGGAAGTATTTTCAAGTTTTCTGAAGACTTCGACCTTTACTTAGGAGGCATTATGATTGACGGCTACAAGCGTAGAGAATGGGAAATTCCGGAGATTGAGACTCCACCTCCGGCGCGTAGCAACAGGACTCTAAAGCCAAACTAACCAATCGCGAGCGAGGTGAACTTACATGCTATCATGGGTAATGCAAATTTTTCCTCGCTCTTGCGCCTCACTAACGAAACAACTAAATCCGCACATACTCGCAATATTCGGTATGTCATTACCAGCCTCACCAAAGCGGTTAGACCTTTTAGAGTCCTTATCTGACCTCTTCAGACATAAAATATTTGCGATCTAACCAACTTGAATATATTACTCATTTCCGACGATTTTACTACCACAGCACTCACAGAAGCTTGCGAGCGGGTTACCCACCTCACCCCAGACTCTTACCGGGTAGAGGTTCCACGCAGCAATGCCGACTTCTTATTCGTGGAATCAGCATGGCAAGGGCTAGACAACACCTGGCATAGAAAACTATCACCACCATCTTTGGAAATTTTGGAATGTGTAAGCCTGTGCAAAGAATTTAACATTCCAACCGTCTTTTGGAACAAAGAAGACCCGGTTCACTTTGGGACCTTCTTGCCATTAGTTCGATACTTCGACCATGTTTTCACTACAGATATCGATTGCATACCACGCTATAAGAAAGCACTAGGGCATGATCGAGTATCCTTGCTTCCATTTGCTGTGCAACCCACCGTGCACAATCCTATTTCTTCCATGGCTAGAAAAAACGCATTCTGCTTTGCGGGCTCATGGTATCAACGCTACCCCGAACGCCAAAGAGAATTCAACTCGCTAGTTCAGGCCATATCAGACATAGGTCGACTAGACATTTATGATCGCAATTATAACAACAACAAAGCCGACACTAAATTCCCAACTGAATACACCCATCTAATCAAGGGGTTTTTACCGTTCGATCAGATCGACGTAGCTTACAAGGGCTATCGATTCGCCCTAAACATAAACACCGTAACGCAATCGCAAAGCATGTTTGCACGACGAGTTTACGAACTCATGTGCAGCAACAGCATAGTGGTCAGCAATCCCTCCAAAGGACTAAATCTATTCTTTGGAGATTTGGTTATCTCAGACCCTGACAAGGCCGAACTTAAAAACAAGATATCTTCAGCGTGGCGTGACGAAACAAGTTATCGGAAACAACGTTTGATGGCGCTTCGCAGCGTCTTAAAAGAGCACACATACGAGCATCGACTACAGTACATCAAATCTCGAATCAACGGTGAACGCTGGCAGCCCGCCCAATCTGAAGTGTTAGTTTTCACAGTAGTGCGAACCCTTGATTCAGAATGCGCAGCCATTGAAAACATCAAACGCCAGCAGCATCCTTGCCGCTCATTAATCCTCCGTGTGTATGAAAGCGATGACACACGTACAACTGAGCCGCACGCTTCTCGAATCAGCATATATACTAATAAATCTGATTTCATAACTGCATTTCAAACCGCCATAACTAAGCACTCTTGGCTGACTTATTTTTCCAGCGATGACTACTATGGCCCCAATTACCTAACGGATCTTTCTCTCGCAACTCAGTTTATTCAAGCTGATACGATTGGTAAAAAAACCCATTTCTCAGCAGAAAAAGATACCTGCATACTCAACGAAGATGGAGAGCAATATAGCCTCGTCGATAAATTACTAGCGCGCTCATCAATAATGCTTTCTTCAAAATTGCCAGCAGGATGGCTGGAAGAGCAGATTGATGACTTAGATGGCGCAACAGTTGACTGGTCTATTTCCTCGCTGGCTACCGATGAGTTTCAATACTGCCGCAACGGCTACCACTTAAGCCTTTCGCAAGTCACCGAATTCACGGGTGATATACCGCTTAACACAGGATTATCTTTAGCCGAAGATATCCTACCAATTGCTGAGCGCCTTACCGCCGCTGACTATTGCGACCCCTCAGTATCAATTAAGGCTGTACAAATAACTGGCGACGTGCTTTACAGCTGGCTTAAAACTCGGCTACCTGAAAAAATCGAACTCGAACTCCAAGGCGATAGCTTAATACTCACATCGCACCTCGACGACGATGCAACTGCTACGCTTTACGCTGCGCAGCGCTTTAGCCGCAGCGAATTAAACTTATTGTCCAACAATCAGATTCGCCTAATTTTACAGCACGACCTACCCGAAATTAAGACAGTCTTCGAGTTCGAAAACGCTAGCAGAGTTGGTATTGGGCACAGCATAAATAGTGCAGGCGCGGCATACTCATTTATTATTCCTGATGAATGCCATTATATCCGTATAGCGTTACAGCTGAAGGGCTCCGGCACTGCGAACATCCAAAACCTTGTATTAGGTAAAACCACCGACCCCTCAGCCGTTTCAATTGAAAAATGCACGACCCCACTCAAGCCTCTCAAACAGAAGCACGCCAAAACCTTCCTGCGATCAGGAGCCTCAAAAATGTCGCTAACCAATCGTGCCCAGGCGGCATTTAATGCTGGACAGTATGCGTTAGCAATTGAACTTTATACTTGCGCGATTCTTGAACAGCCAGAACTTGCCCGCCTTTATCAATTCAACCTAAATATCGCCCACAAAAAACTTGGCACTTCCAAAAACACTGCACACGAAGCCGAATCAGTATCAACATCGCCTCATCAAACACCCCCTGGCAATAACGCTGACTTGTCATTCATACCACTCGAGGAAATCTACAGACGTATCGCCGAAGCTTCACCAAACTCATTGCCATTATCAGGCTCTCCTACGCCCTTAGTTTCGGTCCTAATGACAACCAGCAATGATGCCGAACTAATAGAAGAAGCAGTAAGCTCAGTACTTCGCCAGAGCTGGGAAAACCTAGAGCTAATTATTGTAGACGACTTCAGCTCAGATGACACATGGCCAATATTGCAGCGACTACAGAGAACAGTCGGCAATCTCTTTTGCCATCGATTAAATACTTGCCTCGGCAAGGGCTTTGCAAGAAACCTTGCCATACAGAAATCTCATGGCAACTACTTATTCTTTCAATCAGGAAATGAACTTTCTCATCCAGAGCGCATTCGCCTGAGCATGCATCACCTGCTAAAAACAGAGGTTGCCGCTGTGGTGGAAAACCGTCTGGATATTCTCATACCATCAAACCAAGTCGTCAGGTCTGAGCTGCCCCCCCCCTCACCAGCACCGACGCTTGCCCTTAAGCGCTTGGTGTTTGAGCGCACTGGCTATTTGGACTACTATGAAAATTCACTTCAGAGCGAATTCAATTCGCGCTTGCACGCTTGGATAGCCACTGAGGGTTACTCGATCACTGAAATGGAGCACTCACTTGTCTACAATACGAGTATAGGGGATAAAATCCCACTAACTGCACCCTTTTCAGACGCAGGATATTCCCCCGATAATGGCTTGACTCACAACGCTGTTTACCACGAGGCGTTTACTCACCTACATCAACAACTCGGGATAGAACGCCTTAGCGAATTCTTCCGCTTCCCGGTCATTCGTGACCTGATCCCCGTTCCACCGGCGCTTAGCAGCCTCGCCAACCCCACCCAACCCGTGGTCGTTAGTCTGTGCTCCATCCCAGAACGCGCCGAGTTGCTGCGCCAGGTACTCGCTAGCCTCGCGCCTCAGGTAGACGCGTTGCATATCTACCTGGACCGCTATGATTCGATCCCAGACTTCGTCCGTAATTGTCACCCCCAGGTAACGGTGTACCTGTCCAAAGACCACCCGGGTCTGCGCGACAACGGCAAGTTCCTGGCGTTTTCCGCCCTTGCAGAAGACTGCTACTACTTCACCGCGGATGACGACATCGTCTATCCCCCTGACTACGTTGCCAGCATGGTACGTCGCATCGAAGACTACGAGCGTCAGGCGGTCATCGGTGTGCATGGGGTACTACTGCCAGAGCAGGCAGATGGTTACTTCACATCCTTCCGCAAGGTGCACATGTTCAAAAAGGAACTGGAACGGGATGCGCTGGTGAACAACCTGGGCACTGGCACCGTAGCGTTCCACTCGGGCCTGTTGCGTGGGCTGGACCTTACCCATTTCGGTACTCCGGGCATGGCAGACCTGCACCTGTCGGTATTCTGTAAGCAACGCGATATTCCGATGATTGCCCTGGCCCGTCCCGAGGACTGGCTGCAGGAACTGCCCTCGCCCAATACCAGCCTGTACAATGAGTTCCGGCAAGCGGACGACCAGCAGTCGGCACTTATCCGTGCCCATAAACCTTGGGGTTATGCGGCCATAAGCAAGGCTGTTGCCGGGGCCTCGATGCGGGCAACCAAGCCAGATACAGGCGAACGCCTGCAACGGTTGATACCCCTGTTGCATGCTTGCCTGAAATAGCCCAGGCAGCAACGCACCGAGTTGGCACTTCGCAGGGCCGGCTGACAAGCCGGCCCGCTTCCATTATCTGCGGTTGAGTACGCCTAGGCGCGCAAGGGAACGCACAATATGAACATCACCTCTCCCCGGTGCCTGCCACGGCCCGCTGCCTGGGTATGCAGAGCATGAAAATCACAGCCGTCGGCATGGGCTACGTAGGCCTTGCCAATGCCGCCCTGCTCGCTCAACACGTGCACGTAGTAACACTGGACCGCGACCCGGCCAAGGTAGACGCCATCAACCAGCGGCGCTCGCCCATTGTCGACCCGTTGCTTGAAGACTATCTGCTTAACAAGCCGCTCAACCTACAAGCAACGCTCGATGGCGCAGAGGCTTACGCCGATGCGGCCTTTGTCGTCATCGCCACACCCACCGACTATGACGTTGAAAGCGGCCGTTTTGATACCTGCTCCGTCGAGTCGGTCATCCGCGATGTGCGCGCAGTGAATCCGGCGGCCACATTGGTGATCAAGTCCACAGTGCCCGTCGGGTTTACCGAGCGCATGCGGCGGTTGTTCGGTTATGACGACATCATTTTTGCGCCTGAATTTCTGCGTGAAGGCCAGGCGCTCTACGACAACCTGTACCCTTCGCGCATCGTGGTTGGCGGGCACACCGCAGGGGCCAAGCTATTCGCCGAACTGATGCAGCACTGCGCGATCAAGAAAGACGTGCCGGTACTGCATACCGGCGCTACCGAAGCCGAGGCGATCAAGCTGTTCGCCAACACCTACCTGGCCATGCGCGTAGCGTACTTCAACGAACTGGACAGCTACGCCGAAAGCCACGGCCTGGATACCCGCCAGATCATCGAAGGCGTCGGGCTGGACCCGCGGATTGGCAACCACTACAACAACCCCTCCTTCGGCTACGGCGGCTATTGCCTGCCCAAGGACACCAAGCAATTGCTGGCCAACTACAGCGACGTGCCGCAAACCCTCATTCGGGCAATCGTCGACTCCAACCGTACCCGTAAAGACTTCATCGCCGAGGCCATTCTCAAGCGCCAGCCGCGGCGAGTGGGTATCTATCGATTGATCATGAAAGCCGGCTCGGACAATTTCCGCACCTCGTCCATTCAAGGCATCATGAAGCGCCTGAAGGCCAAGGGGGTGGAGGTGGTGGTCTATGAGCCGGTGCTCAAAACTGCGACCTTTTTCAACTCTCCGGTCCTGACTGACCTTGAAGAGTTCAAGCGCAGCTGCGATGTCGTTGTAGCCAATCGGCTTACCGATGAAATCAACGATATACTCGACAAAATTTATACCCGCGACCTGTACAGCAAGGACTGAGCGCGGCCATGACATGGCTACCGTTTTTATGGAGACATTGATGCAAACCCTACTCTCCGGCCTGAGTGAACAGGCCAGCCGCGCGTATGTAGGCGCCTCATTTGACGACGCATTTTCGATTCAGTGGAAACCCGCTGCACAGTTCATGGCCGGCGTCGACTTCACCCACGCTTCGGGGGCACACCAGCGCGTGTGGCTGTACCGCGCACCTTGGTCCTGGTTGGCCGACGGTGCCACCGTCGATGTCGCGGCGGCACTGCACCAGTGGCAGGCCGAGCAACGCGCGGTGCTGCAACTGCGACGCACGCTGCGTCAACGGCTGACTCTGGTGAACATCGACAGGGTGACGCCGCAAGCGTTGTTCGAGCGCCTGGGCCTGGCTTATAACGACCAGCCAGTGCAGCTGTTTGCCGACCCATTGGCGGCAACACTGGCCGGCGTCTTCGAGCAGATGGCGCCGGAAAGCTGGACCCTGTATGAAGCGTTGGAAGCTGCAGCATGGCTGCCAAACGGTGAACCGGAGTTCCGCTCCAATCGCCCACTGCCAACTACAACAGGCTTGATCGAACTGCTGGACCTTATTCATGCCGGCCGGCAATTGCCCAACGCTCAACTGCAGTTGCATGAACGGGAAAGGGCTATCACCAGCCTGCGTCGTGAAACCGAGCAAGCGCGCAATGCCCAGCAAAGCCGCCACGATGAGCGCGAGCAGGTACTGTCGCAGCTGCATCGCGCACAGCAAGCGCTGGCGGATCGTGAAGCAGAAAGCCAGCTACTCAGGGACCAACACGGCAGCCTGCAGCAACAGCTGGCCCAGGCGCTTACGGACAAGCAGCAGGCTACCCAGGCTATAAGCGCTGCCAGCGCGGGCTCCAAGCCACTGGCTGAGGAAAACCAGCTGCTGCTGGCTCAACTGCATAACGTGCAGGAAGAGCTGGAAAAGCGCCATCAGGCCAGCCAGTCACTGGAGCAGCAGGTAGCAGCCCTGAAGCTGGAAGTAGCACAGGCTCGCGCTACGCAACAAAAAGCCCGACAGGTGCATACCGACCATAGCGTTGCACAGCGCTACAAGGAAGAAAGCGAACTGCTGCTGGCCCAGTTGCACGAAGTGCAGGAAGAGCTGGAAAAGCGCCACCTGGAAAGCCAGGGTTTCAACGACAAGTACGCCAAGCTGAAGAAAGAGCTGGACCAGACCCTCGCCGCGCAACAGCAGTCCGGCGTGGACCTGGCTGGTGCTACAGCCAATGCTCAGGCGCTGGGTGAAGAGAACGAGCTGTTGCTCTCACAACTGCACCTGGTTCAGGAAGAGCTGGAGAACTACTACCTGGCCAATCGCGAAATTCTCGCGGCCATGGACCAATCCAACCACACGCTGCACCGTGCCCGTAAAGTGATCAGCCGGGTGGCTGCCAATGTCTAATCCCCAGGCTGCAAGCCCGTACAACAGCGTGGTCGACCCCCAGTGGTACGTAGCGACTTATCCAGATGTAGCGGCTGCGGGGGTAGACCCGCAACAGCACTATGAACAGCATGGTGCGGCTGAGGGCCGCTTGCCCCGGTATCTGCAGGCCTTTCGCCTGGAGTCGGCCCTTTGGGGCGGATTCAGCGGGTTGGCGTTGCCCGAGCTCAGTGCCCTGCAGGCACACACCGAGGACCGTGAGGAGCACGCCTACGCTTCCTGGGCCCTGGCCCGCTGGCATGCCAGTGCCTCGCAATGGCCGAGCGCACTGCCATACATCGACGCCCTTGCACAGCCACTGCCACCTTACATCGGCACCCTTGGCCCAATATTGCTAAGGGCCGAGGTGCTGCTACGCAATGGCCAGCAGTCGCTTGCGCAAGCCTGCATCGCCGAGGCTATCGCAGCAAAAGGCCTGCAAGCCGACTTGTGCCTGGCAGCCGCCAATGTGTCGCTGGCCACCAAGGGCACCCAGCACCAGCCGCAAGCCGCCCTGCGCCTTTTCTGGCTTAACCGTGCACTTGCCGCTGCCGACCTGGCACCGGTTGCCCTGCGCAACCCCGCGGCTGCGCTGACTCTGGATAACCTTCAGGCCGCGTCTGCAGCGAAGGTTCCGCCCCAGGCCCAGCCCAAGATCAGCGTGATCATGCCGGCGTTCAACGCCGAGGCATTCATTGAAACCGCCCTGCACAGCCTGCTGGCTCAAAGCTGGAGCAACCTGGAAATTTTGGTTGTCGATGACTGCAGCAGCGATGCCACGGTCGAGCGTGTTTCTGAGCTGGCCCGCGAAGACGCGCGCATCGTGCTGCTACAGCAACCGGTAAACCGCGGTGCTTACGCGGCGCGCAATACAGCGTTGAAACATGCGACCGGCACGTTCGTGGTCAACCATGACAGCGACGACTGGTCCCACCCTCAGCGCCTGGAGCTCATGGCCACTCCATTGCTGCAGAACCCGGGCCTGGTCGGTACCCTGGCTGAGTGGGTCAGGGCCGATACCGAGCTGCACTTCCAATGCTGGCGCATGGAAAACAGCCTGATCGAACCGAGCGTTTCCACCATCATGATGCGCTGCGATGCCGTGCGCGAACTTGGCGGCTGGGATGAGGTGCGTGTCGCGGCCGACCATGAGCTGCGCCAGCGCCTGCAACGTCGCCATGGCGACGAGGCACTGCTTTACCTGCTGCCTGGGGTGCCGCTGGTGATTGCCCGTCACCTGCCACAGTCGCTGACCATGGCTTCCGGCACGCATCTGCGCTCGACGTTCTTCGGCCTGCGCCAGCTGTACAGCGCTCTGGCCGATACCTGGCATGCAATGGCAGAAGATGCGGCTGACCTGCGCTTGCCTGAAAGCGGTGGTGAACGCGCCTTCCCGGCACCCGCACCGATGCTGCGTACGTCATCTGCCCAGGCCAGCTACGACTGGCTGTTGATCAGCGACCTTGGCGAAACAGCGCGCAGCGCCAAGGCCCTGCGCGTGATACTGGAAAGGTTGCAAGGGCAAGGTGAACGTGTTGCCTTGCTGCATTGGCCAGACTATCAGCGCCCCGAACCGGTGGGCCCCTACATACTTCGCAAGGCCGTCCTCGGTGCGGTGGACATCGTGCTGGCCGAGCAGCCACTGGTCGCCCAGCGTGTGGTGGTCGTAGGGCGTCATCTGTTGGCCTCCCCATTGGATCAAGTACCGGTCCTTCAAAGCTTGCAAAGCTGCCAGGTAGTGGACTCCGTACGTGAAGCCAAGCTGCTGGCAATTGCACCAGTAGCTCAGGACCGTCCGCCAAGCGAAGAGCAGCACCCGGTAGCCGAGCACCCCGCCCCTGCTAATGCCTTGGCGGACGGTCCTGAGCCGCTCGAGCCGGCCCCGGTGCAAGATAACGCCACAGGGCTACCAGCCTTGTTCGACGCAGCCTGGTACCTGCAACGTTACCCCGATGTAGCAAACGCCGGCATCAGCCCTTGGGAACACTATGTTGCCAACGGTTTTGCCGAAGGCCGCGAGCCGGGCCCGAACTTCAATACAGCCTGGTATCTGGAACAGTGCATAGAGGCCCGCGACAGTGGCCTGCCGCCGCTGGTGCATTACGAACAGGTCGGTCGCCAGGCAGGTTACAACCCCACCCACCCTACTTTCACGGGTAGCCAGGCGAATCGTCCGGGCAGGCCAACCGTGTTGCTGTGCGCCCACGCGGCCGATGTGCAACTCTTTGGTGCCGAACGCAGCCTGCTGGATGTACTCGATGCCTGCAACGCCCTGCGACTCAACGTGTTGGTCAGCGTGCCATGCGTTGCCAACATGGCCTATATCGATGACTTGCGCGCCCGCTCGCTGTTCGTCGCTTGTATTCCAACTCGACCATGGGCAGCCAGTACAGCGCCATGCCCGCTGGCAGTGGAACGCTTCCGCACGCTGATCCGTGACCATTCGGTAGAGTTGGTCCAGGCCAACACCCTGATGCTGCGCGAGCCATTGTTGGCTGCACGCAATGAAAACGTACCGGCAGTGCTGCATGCACACGAGTCCCCGGCCCATGACCCGGCACTCTGCGCCGCGATCGGCCTTGCTGCGCCACAGGTTGTGGAGCAAGCCCTGGAACGCGCCGATCACGTACTGGCCAACTCAGCCTTTACTGCGCAGCACCTGTCGAAGCCAGGGGCCACGCACGTGGTGAGCAACATCATTGACCTGAAGGCATTCGACCTTCCTAACGTCATTGACAACAAGCGTGTCACGGCCGCGTTGATCAGCAGCAACTTGCCGAAAAAAGGTATCCAGGACCTGCTGCAGTTGGCCTGCGACACCGTAAGAGACACGCCTAACCTTCAGTTGTTGCTGATTGGGCCAGATAGCCCAAGTGTTTCCGCCCTGAGAACACTGCAAGCGCGCGGCCAACTGCCGGCCAACTTCAGCCTGTTGCCCTACGCAACCAGCCCGCAAACTGCCATTTCTCAAGCTAACATTGTGCTCAACCTGTCGCACTGCCAGGAAACCTTTGGCCGTACGCTGCTCGAAGGCATGGCCGCCAGCCGCCCAGTACTGGCTTACCGCTGGGGGGCGCTGCCCGAATTGGTTGATGAAGGTGTCAATGGCCACACCTTCGAGCACGGTGACACCAAAGCGATTGCCAACAGGCTGCGCCAGCTCTGCCGGAACCCGAAAAAAATTCGCACGCTGGGAGCTGCCGGGCGCAAACGTGCCAAGCAGTACAATTTGAAGCGCTTGTGCAAGCAGCTGGGCGAGGCCTATACGTCGATCCTTGACTATCCCCTGCTGCAGACAGAGGAACTGACATGATTCTAGTCACAGGCGGAGCCGGCTTCATCGGCTCCAACTTCGTGCTGCAATGGTGTGGGAAAAGTGGCGAAGAGGTGCTGAACCTCGATGCCCTGACCTATGCTGGCAACCTGGCCAACCTGCAATCGCTGGAAGGCCACCACCAGCATCGGTTCATTCAAGGCAACATTTGCGACGCCGACCTGCTTGCACGGCTGTTCGCCGAGCATCGCCCACGGGCAGTGGTGCACTTTGCCGCCGAGTCTCACGTTGACCGATCCATTGCAGGCCCCGAAGCATTTGTTGAAACCAACGTGGTTGGCACCTTCCGCTTGCTGGAAGCGGCCCGGGCCTACTGGAACCAACTGGAGGGGGAAGCCAAGGCAGGCTTTCGCTTCCTGCATGTTTCTACCGATGAGGTCTATGGCACGCTGGGTAGCGACGAACCGGCGTTCACCGAGGCCACCGCATACGCCCCGAACAGCCCCTATTCGGCTAGCAAGGCCGCCAGCGATCATTTGGTGCGTTCGTACTTCCATACCTATGGCATGCCAGTACTGACCACCAATTGCTCCAACAACTACGGGCCGTTCCACTTCCCGGAAAAGTTGATTCCGCTGATGATCGTGAATGCTCTGGCCGGCAAGGCATTGCCTGTGTACGGGGATGGCCTGCAGATTCGCGACTGGCTCTACGTCGAAGACCACTGCGCCGGTATCCGCCGCGTGCTGGAAGCCGGTGCCTGTGGGGAAACCTACAACATCGGTGGCTGGAATGAGAAAGCCAACATCGACATCGTTCGCACACTGTGCACATTGCTCGATGAAATGGCGCCCGCCAGCGAGCGGGATGTCATCAACGTGAACACCGGTGAATCTGTCAGACAGTATGCAGAGCTGATTACCTATGTCACAGACCGCCCCGGCCATGACCGCCGCTACGCCATCGATGCACGCAAGATCGAGCGAGAGCTTGGCTGGCGGCCCGCAGAAACATTCGACACGGGTATCCGCAAGACGGTGCAGTGGTATCTGGACAACCAGCAATGGGTAGCTGGCGTCATCGATGGCAGCTACCGCGACTGGGTAGCGCAGCAATATGGTTCTGTTGAATCTTGAAAATTTTGCTATTGGGTAAAAATGGCCAGGTAGGCTGGGAGCTGCAGCGCTCACTCGCACCGCTTGGTCATGTAACGGCGTTGGACCGTAATGGTTGTCCGGGATTGTGCGGCGACCTCACAGACCTGGACGCCATCGCGGCGACGATACGGGCATTGAGGCCGGACATTATCGTCAACGCTGCCGCTTACACCGCGGTTGACGGCGCAGAGAACGAGGCACAACTGGCCAGGCGCATCAACGCCGACGCGCCTGGAGTACTGGCGCAGCAGGCGGCGGCTATCGGCGCCTGGCTGATCCACTACTCCACCGATTATGTGTTCGATGGCAGCGGGTCATTACCCTGGTCGGAAGACGCACCAACCCACCCACTTTCGGTTTACGGTTGTACCAAACGTGACGGCGAAGCAGCTGTCCTGGCTAGCGGTACTCGCGCTCTGATTTTCCGTACCAGCTGGGTATACGCGGCACGCGGTCAGAACTTCGCCAAGACCATGTTGCGATTGGCTACGGAGCGCGAGGCATTGAATGTTGTCGCCGATCAGTTTGGTGCACCCACCGGGGCGGAGCTGATCGCCGATGTAACAGCTCATGTCATGAGCCAGATTTCCACGCGGGACGATGCCCGCGAGCTTGCCGGTATCTATCACTTGGCAGCCGCAGGTGAGACAAACTGGCATGGCTATGCACAGTTCGTACTCGAGCATGCCGGCCGTCAAGGTTGGCCGTTAAAAGTTGCGGCTGAGCAGATTGGTGCGATCCGAACCGAAGATTATCCATTACCGGCGGCGAGGCCACGCAACTCGCGTTTGAATTTGGATAAACTCGAAAAAGCCTTCAACCTCAAGATGCCACCTTGGCAACTCGGTGTGCAACGCATGCTGGACGAGATCCAGCGATAAGGACTGCAAATGGCGCGTAAAGGAATTATTCTCGCGGGTGGTTCAGGCACTCGTCTGCACCCCGCTACCCTGTCAGTATCGAAGCAGCTGTTGCCGGTATATGACAAACCCATGATCTACTACCCGCTCAGCACGCTGTTGCTGGCCGGCATTCGGGATATCCTGATTATCTCAACCCCGCAAGACACACCCCGTTTCGAGCAACTGCTGGGGGACGGCGGCCAATGGGGCCTGAACCTGACCTACGCTGTACAGCCAAGCCCGGACGGCCTTGCCCAGGCGTTCACCATCGGGGCCGACTTCATTGGCGACGACTGTTGTGCACTGGTACTGGGTGACAATATCTTTTATGGCCACGACTTCCAGGCTCTGCTGTTGAATGCACACAGCCGTCAGCATGGGGCTTCGGTATTTGCCTATCACGTGCATGACCCGGAACGCTATGGTGTCGCAGAGTTCGACAGCACCGGTCGCGTCCTTTCAATCGAAGAAAAGCCCAAAGCGCCCAAGTCGAGCTATGCCGTCACCGGGCTATATTTCTACGATAATCAGGTAGTCAACCTTGCCCGGCAACTCAAGCCTTCTGGCCGAGGAGAACTTGAGATTACCGACCTGAACAACTTGTACCTGCAGCAAGATCAGTTGCAAGTTGAAATCATGGGTCGCGGCTACGCATGGTTGGACACAGGTACTCACGACAGCCTGCTCGATGCAAGCCAATACATTGCCACCATGGAGCGTCGCCAGGGCCTGAAAATAGCCTGCCCTGAAGAAATCGCCTATCGCGCGGGATGGATTGATGCTGAACAAGTAGAGCGGTTGGCGCAGCCCCTGTTGAAAAACGGCTACGGGCAGTACTTACGTAATCTTCTTCAAGTCAAGGTTTTCTAATGCAGGCGGAACCTCTTGCCATCCCCGACGTGCTGCTACTTACCCCAAAGGTATTTGGCGACGACCGGGGTTTCTTCTACGAAAGCTTCAACGCCCGTGTCTTTGATGAAGTGGTTGGCCTGCAGGCCGACTTCGTCCAGGACAATCACTCCCGTTCGACAAAGGGCGTGCTACGCGGCTTGCATTACCAACTAACTCCCCATGCTCAAGGTAAACTGGTCCGCGTTGTGCATGGCGAGGTATTCGACGTAGCGGTAGACATTCGCCGCTCCTCCCCTACCTTCGGCAAATGGGTAGGCGCAGTGCTTTCGGCCGAAAACAAGCGTCAGCTGTGGATCCCTGCTGGCTTCGCTCACGGTTTTGTCACGCTGAGCGAGACAGCCGATTTCCTGTACAAGACCACTGGCTTCTATGCTGCGCAGAGCGAGCGATGCATTGCCTGGAACGACCCACAGATAGGTATTGAATGGCCGCATGACCTAGCGCCGCTGCTTTCCGCCAAGGACCAACTGGGCGTGGCTCTGAGCCACGCTGAGCTCTTTGCCTGAAGGAACTCGACTATTTTCCGCCCTTCAATAAAAAAATGGGTAAAACCCGTGAACAATTTAACCGCGACATCTTCACCCCATCTGTCTGGGCTGGAGCAGCCGGCCATCAAAAACCACGACGTGTCACTTGACGGGCTACGGATCATCGCCACCCTCATGGTCATTCTGATTCATGTCTCTGCCACCGGGTTTGCCCAGCTGGCGCCACACTGGTGGGGGGTGAACACCTACGAGAGCCTGTCGCGAGCCAGTGTACCGATTTTCTTCATGATCACCGGTGCATTGCTACTGCCGCGCTCG
The DNA here is from genome assembly GCF_042956345.1 of Pseudomonas sp. NPDC008258. Lineage (NCBI taxonomy): Bacteria > Pseudomonadati > Pseudomonadota > Gammaproteobacteria > Pseudomonadales > Pseudomonadaceae > Pseudomonas > Pseudomonas sp. NPDC008258. The sequence continues at coordinate 127,348 of NZ_JBIBGE010000002.1, read as the reverse complement.
CACAGCGTCAGCAGCGTACTACGCCGTGTATGGCGAATGGGCTTCGCGCTACTTGCCTGGTCATTGCTCTATCTAGCCTACAACAAGTACAAGGTCACCGGGCTGATACTGCCAGACCTCTCGGAGCTGAAACACTGGCTGGTTGCAATCGTGCGCTGGCCGGTGGCAGGCCACTTGTGGTACCTGTACACGCTGATGGCTGCCTACTTCTTTATTCCTGTTCTGGCGGGCTTTTTCCGCAGCAGCCCATTGAGACTGCAGTGCCTGGTACTTGGGGTATGGTTGATAGCGGCCAGTATCGTACCGTTCGCCGAACGCGTCTTCGGTGAAGCCCGGGCGTTCATTGATACGCGTTTTTTCTATATCTACCCCGGTTATATGCTGGCAGGCGCGCTGCTGTACCACCATTTCAAGATGAGCCTGAAAGGGTTGTACGCAGGCGTGGTGCTCTATCTGCTGTGCAGTGCAGGAACCGCAGTACTGACATGGTATTACTCCAAAAACGCTGCGACCAATACCGAACTGTTTTATGAGTACTTCGCTCCGTTCGTGGTCGCTGCTTCCATTTTCCTGTTCTGCGTTGTCAGGTACCTTGCCCAGCTTTTGCTCGGCCGATATCCGGGAATCCGCAGAGCGATGATTTTCTTCGGTAACCTCACCTTCGGCATCTACTTGATGCACCCGATGGTTATCTGGGAGCTGCACCACAATGGCCTCGCCTGGAATTTCACCAACCCGTGGCTGGCTATCCCGACCGTGATGGCGGTGGTTTTTGTTGTGTGTGGGGTAATCACTTACGTCATCAAAAAAACCCCAATCGTTCGAACAATCATCCCTGGTTAAAGTAAGCGTGGGTGCGCTGATTGCCGCGGAGTTTGACCACTTATCCACCTGCCAGCTCAGCGGCTATGGCTGAAATTCAATATTCCAGGCGGCGAATGGGGACATTACCGCGCTTGTATTGCCAATAGCCGGTGTAGGGAAGAATGATCGTATCGGCAATGCCAGACGCAGCCATGTCGACCAGAATGGGGAACGGTGCCCAATGGGCGCCCGTTCTGGGTGGGCCGTTCAGGTTGCAAAACTGGTATGCGACACCGCTATAGGCCCTGGGGATGCTGTGGCAATCACTCTGCCATTTCGCCAGGTCATCTACCGCCTTGGCCTCGTTAGACACAGTGTGTACGGTTCCGCAGCCAGCAAGGGCTGCTGCCAGCATTACGCCTATCCATGGTCGCATGGGGATTCTCTCGAGTTTTGCCATAGCCGAGCTTAGCCGGTTCTATAGGACGGTTACAGAATAATGGCAATGCGCTTCTCCTGAATCTGGGTGACCACTACAATGCCTCCATCTCAAGGAGAACCGGCATGCAACAAGCTTCAGATAGAGCGCTTTTCGCCAACCAGTTAAGAGGCGTGGCGGTGATCGCCGTGCTCATCGTCCACTGGTGCGGCGTTTATTGGTTTTCACGGGATGTGGTGGCATCCTATATTCATGCCCCAGTCGTGGAAGGGCCTTCGTCGAGCATGATCTACTGGCTGACGATACCCACCTTCAACTATGGACCCTTTGGCGTTTCGGTTTTCTTCCTGATAAGCGGCTTTGTCATCCCGTTTTCGCTGAATCGTCTGGAACCTGCGAAGTTTCTGATCGCCCGGTTTCTGCGTATCTACCCGACCTATATCGTCGCATCGCTGATCATGCTGGGGCTGGTCTATATGTCCAGTCGATATTGGGGGCAGCCGTTCTCCATGGCGCTGGATCGGCTGTTTGCCAACCTGTTCCTCCTGCAGGGCAACTTGCATTACCCCTCAATCGACATGGTCAACTGGACCCTGGCCATCGAGATCAAGTTCTATATCATCGCCGCCCTGTTGTATCGCTCAATCAAGGCCGGCAATGCCTTCCCGGTGATTTTGTTCGCCGTCGCGGTGCTCGCGGCGTGCGAGGCGCTTCCCACATTGCTGGCGGGTTGGGAGTTGCGCGTCGGCTTGGTGGAGTCGCTTGAAACCGAGTTGATGTGCGTGATCTTCATGTTCATTGGTACCGGCTTCTATCATCATTACACCGGTACCTACACGACTCGACAGTTACTGGCCTATGTGGCCATTTTGGTGCTGGTGTTCCTGGTGTGTTGGCCACACACCGACTGGGATGTGCAGATGCCATCGGTGCCGCAAAACTATGTTTACGGCCTTATCCTGTTCAGCGCCAGTTACATGCTGCGCCGGTATTTCCGCCCGTTTGCGCCGTTGGATTTCATTGCCAATATCAGCTACTCGATCTATGTAACACACTCGATCATCGGCTATCTGTGCCTGCGTATTCTGATGGACCAGGGCCTGTCGTTCCCGGTGTCGGGTTTGTTGACACTGATCTTCGTGCTGACGCTTGCCTACGTGCTTTATCGGCTAGTCGAGGTACCTACCATGCATCTTGGCAAGCGGATTTTCGGAAAGGGAGCCAGGCTTGCAACTCTCGCGCCTGTAAACCAGGAGAATGCGGCCGGTTAGGCAGCGTACCACTCAGTCAACACGGGCGCCGGCCACCACAGATAGCCGGTGAGCCTGAGAACTGCGCACTACCTGTGAGGCGAGTTGGCGGGCCAAGGATTCAACACCGGTGATGGCCCGCTACCACACAGGAAATCACCCGGCTGGTTTGAAAGCCCAGAGCTTCATCACCAGGTAATTCAATACCGGCACTACAAAGATCACCATCACCAAGCCCACCGCGTAATGCAGGCCGAGGTACTCAACCACAGAGGTGATCAGCAATGTCAGCCCCAACGATACCAACGACACCGCCAGAAAACGCCGATAACCTAGCAGGCTGGCCGGTGTGTGGAAAGTAAACCGGCTGTTAAGCAGGTAGGACATCACGTTCGCAAAACAGAACGCCACACCGTTGGCCACGAAGGCCGGTGGCGCAAGCAGTTCCATCAATGCCACCACGATACCGGCATGCACAGCGGTGTTGGCAACGCCGACCAAGCCAAAACGTATGAACTCGTGATAACGCGCCGGGATGATGTGCCTCACTTGATCACATCACGCACGATATACACAGGTCGGTTCTTCGACTCGGTGAAAATCCGCCCCACGTACTCCCCCAGCACACCGATACCGATCAGTTGCACACCACTGGCAAATAGCACCGTGATCATGATCGACGCGTAACCGGGTAAATCCACACCAAAGAACAAGGTTTTCACCAGCAGGAAGGCCGCGTAGACGAATGATAGCGCCGATACCGCGCAGCCCAGGTAAGTCCAGATACGCAATGGCACCGAGCTGAAACTGGTAATGCCTTCGATGGCAAAGTTCCACAGCTTCCAGGTGTTGAAGCTGGAAGTACCGTGCTCCCGGGCAGCCACTTTGTACTCGACGGTAGTGGTACGGAAGCCCACCCAGGCGAACAGCCCCTTCATGAAGCGGCGGCTCTCCGGCAACGTCTTCAACGCGTCGACGACCTTTCGGTCCATCAGGCGGAAGTCACCCACGTCAGCGGGGATGTCGATGTCCGAGATGCGGTTGTGGACCTTGTAGAAGTAGTTGGCCGTCAGCTTCTGGATTGGCCGGTCGGTTTCGCGGTCAACGCGCTTGGCCAAAACCACTTCCGCGCCCTGCTCCCACTTTTCGACCAGTTCCAGAATGACCTCTGGCGGGTGCTGCAGATCAGAGTCTATCGGCACAATGGCATCGCCAGTCGCGAAGTCGAGTCCTGCTGAGATCGCGGCCTCCTTGCCAAAGTTGCGCGACAGGTCCACGACGGTCAGGTAGGCATTCTCTGCCTTGGCCTGGACCAATTGATCATAGGTGCGGTCGCGGCTACCATCGTTGACAGCGATCACTTCGAGTTCGTAGCGATCGGCCAAATGGGCAAATACTTCATTGATGCGCTGAAAAAACGCATCAACGCCTTTTTCCTCATTGTAGAAAGGCGATACCAACGAGATTGTGCGCTTGTTCGGTTCGGTCATGGGTTCATCTGCCCTGCTTGGCCGACACGGCAGACATAGGCAAAGTCGATCACTTTGCACTCAGGCTGACGGTTTGGTGGGAAAAACTGCTTGACCTGATCAACCTGCGGGAAGTCGCCAGCATTGAACACGTACATGGACTGTGCAAATTGCGACCCGGCAATTTCCGCTTGGGTGCTCTCGGTACTGCAGTTGGCGTTGGAGCGAGCAACGTAACCGGTGTTGATCTTGATATTGTTAACGGCAGCGTAACGCATGGCCGGCATCAACGTCTGTAGCACTTGGTCGCCACGGCCACATTTGAACTTAGGGAAAAAATACAGGTACTTGGTATCTTTCGTTGCCTGCTCGCTCCACGCGGCCTGAGTCAACACGGGCTCAGCCGGCCTGCTGGCCACAGCCACCAGCAAGCGCCGGAATGCAGACAAATCGCTGATTTGCACAGCCAGCATTACCAGCATGCATGCTGCGAACACCTTGGTATCCAGCCGGCGATACAGGTAGGTGATGGAGAAGATCACCACGCAAAAGCCTACCGGCCAGAAGAACCGGCCAGAGGCTCGGAACTGAGAAGTGATCGGCCCCAGGATTGACGGGTAGTCGATCGATACCAGGTGACTTGTGCCCAGATAGATCTCGTTGGACAACGCATAGACTGTGAACAGCACCATCAGCCAAGTGAGCGCCTTATGGCGGGCGAATGTGCCGTCGTTATGCTTGCGGTTCAACCCCAGGCTCAGTACAAAGGCCAGCAGCACGCCCATGCCAAGGTAGTTGAAGCCTTCACCTTGCCCTGGCATCTCAGGGTTGGGGAAGTGCAGGTACTTACCGCCATGCAGCGGTGACAGCAGGTTCATCGAGAACACACCGAACCCGCCTTCCTTTGACACTGCTGCCTCACCCATCGGGAATATGGTCAGGAACAAGCTGACCCCTATCACAACGAATGGCACCAGGGCTCGGGCAATAGACGCAGCACTGAAACGATCAGCGCTCCCCAGATAGCCTGCCAGGTAAATTGCGCTGGCCATGGCGAACAGGTAGATGTTGACGTAGAAGCCGGCAACCAGCAGTACGCCCCAGGCCCAGCCATGCGGCTGCCCGGTGTTGCGACAGCGCAGGTACATCGCCAATGCGCACAGCACGATCCATTGCGACATCAACGACACATGTGCAATGCGCGAAGTAAACTCGGGCATGCTCACCAGGCAAACCACAGCAGCTGCAAGCGCCAGCCATGAGCGCACCCGCAGTTCGCGCAAAATCCACCACGCACATATGGCCTGGGCGATGAAGCAGCCTGCGATCCACAGGCCGAACGGGTTGAACGGAGCGAAGCTCTTCGGCACGAAGACTTTCAGCAGGAAGGCATACAAGGGTATTGCATCTACAAACGTAGCCCTGGTCCCCTGCGGATAGTTTATGCCGTCAAATGCCAGCAGCGGGTAGCTGAACGGCGCGTTGAAGAACGCATTGAAACCCGCGAAATATTGGGTTACGTCCTCGACTTCAGTCTGCCAATACGAATTGGTGCCAAAAATGAAGTCCAGCGGGAAGTGCCGCAATACAAAGAACAACCCGAAAGCCAACGCGAACGCAAAGCCGGCTCTCCCTGTTGAGTCAAGCTTCAAACCCATTATTCTATGTTCCCGTCCATGCAGTTTTTCAAGGCGATGCGGTCAAAACGCATTTTTGCTGATTTCGCCAATTAGCTGTTGCGCGCTGCCTTGCCAGGTAAGCCACGGCATGTCGACCGACTTGGGGTGCTGGTCTTGAGCATGCAATTCAAGCCAGGCAGCGATGCTGTCCGCCATGTCACGCGCGTCGTTGCCGGCGAAGAACCAGGCATGTTCGCCCGCTACCTCACGGAACACCGGCAAGTCGCGGGCAATGATCGGCAGCCCGTGCTGTGCCGCTTCGATCAGCGGCAGGCCAAAGCCTTCACCATACGACGCAGCCAGCAGGCAGTCGCATTGCTGATACAGATGCTCGAGATACTCGTCGCTTGCCCCTTCGAGCCACAACAGGCGCTTGCCGCGCTCGGGGTGGTCGGTAAGCCTGGCCGCCAGCTCTTCCACCAGCCAGCCGTGCTTGCCAACAATCACCAGGTTCGCCTGCACACCCCGTTGCCATAGCAACTCGAAAGCCTCCAGCGTTTGCAGGTGCCCTTTGCGCGGTTCCAGCGTACCGACCATTAGGAAGGCAGGGTTGAGTTGCAAGGCTTCGATGCGCATGGCCGGGTCTTCCGGTGTGCCGGTAGTCGGTACAGACTGATCAATGTCGGCACCGAGGTGGAACACGCCGATGCGGAATGGCCGGTTACGCTTGGGTGCGTTTTCGTCCATCCACGCCTGCAGTTCATCCCCTACCGCGCGGGAAATGCACATCGCACCGTCGTAGCGAGCGATGGTGTTGATCCAGTCAACGTAGAACGGGTGCAGGTGGTCCGAGAAGAAGTGGCGCATCTGCAAGATCAGCAGGTCGTACACTACGAAGAACAGGCTTACACCGTGGGCACGCATGGTGTCCAGATACGGCTGGCGCTGCGGGAGCATATCCAGCAGCAGGTCCAGGCAGATGTAGGCATCACCGGCCTTGTAGCTGATGGCCTCGTCCACGTCGTCATCGCCGGGGACATTACCGAGGAACTGGGCCGTGAACTGCCTGGCGTAGCGGTAGAACGACTCCTCTACTTTGGTGTAGACCGGCGTGACAGTATAGCCTTCGGGCGGGTTGGTCAGCCACTCCAGGAGAATGCTTCGAACTACGCGCTGAATACCGCTTTTAGCATCATGTCGGCAAAGTTGTGAAATATCCACCAACAGATTCGGTTTGGCAGTTGGCCCTTGCAGCGAATAATCTATGGCCTTCGCCAGGCGCTCGACATCAATCTCGCCGTTGCCCAGGTCAACCGAAGCAACCAGCGCCTCGGCCAGCTGCTGGATGCGTTGCTCGGCAGGCAAGTCCTCATCCACCGGCTGGCTAACAGCTGCTTGGTCTTGCACGCACTGTTCGAACGCGGCAACGGCAGCCTTGCCTGTCAGGTCCCAGGAAAATAGCTTGGCGCGCTCCAGGCCGTGGCTAATCATGGCCTCGCGGAAGGTATCGTCTACCAGCGCCTGGTTCATTTTCTGGGCAATGGAGGCTGTGTCGAGCGGGTCAAAGGTAGCTTCGTCCCAACCAATCACTTCGGGCACGCTAGATGTGTTCGCCCCGATCACCGGAGCGCCGCACTTCATGGCCTCCAACGGCGGAAGGCCAAAGCCCTCATGCCAGGACGGGAATACGTAAAGGCGGCAAGTGTTGTACAGCGCTACCAGCTCATCGTCAGTGATGAAACCAGTAAACACTAGGTCATCCTCACTCAACCCTTGCGCCAATGCTTCGCCACGGTATCGCTCGACAATGTGCTGAGACATCTTGCCAGCGAACACCAGTTGCACATCTTTGACTTCCCGCTTGACGTCGGCAAACGCGACAATCAGCCGAGACAGGTTCTTGCGCTCATCTGCCCCGCCGGAGTACAGCACAAATGCATCGCGCAGCCTGAACTTGGCCTTGAGTGCGCTGCGCGCTTCATCGCTGAGGGTGACGGGTTGGAAAACCTCGTCTGCTGCACCCGACACATTGAACACCTTGTGCTGGTCCAACGGCAGCAACGAGAGTGCTTCCTGACGGGCACATTCCGAGATCGCCAGCAACACGCCGTGGTCCTTGAAAGAACCAACAATGTCCATGTAGTACTGCTTGTACTGGGCGTGATCCAGGTATTGCTGCGGGTTGGTCAGCGGGATCAGGTCATAAAGGGTGACGCTGAGAATGGCCCGCTTGTTCTCAGGCGGGTGGCCGATTACCGCGTCGTCGATGAAGCCCTCTACCGCGCTGGTGATGTGCACTACATCGGGCTGCAGTTCATCGATAGCAGCCTGGCGAACAAGCTTGGCCACTTCATGACGGCTCCGGTTCGCCGGGTTGATGCCTGCCACCGGGCCTTGTGCATACCAGACACGGATATGGCTTTGCGGCAGCAAGCCGTCAAAGGCGCCACGAATGGCTTCAATCCCTTCGCTGAGCATGCCATTGAGCAGGAGGTAAACCTCGTGGTCGCCGCGATTGCGAACAATACCTTGAGCCAAGGATACGCTGTATCGGCCGATGCCACGGAAGCGGCTTTCGGTTTGCGCGCCTTGCATGTCAATTACAATACGCATTCGGTGTTAGCCCTTTTTCATTGCAGCTCGGAGGGCGTTTTCGATAGCGCGGCCTCGCGGTGTCAAAGGGGCGTGATCGATCACGCCGTGCTGGTGGTCAACGGCTACGCTAGCCGGGTCGGGGGCCAGCAGGTTTCGCAGCTTGGTAGCCAGCCAAGGGGTACGGTTCAACATTGCCAGCGCCAGGCGGCGCACAGCTGGGCGGCGAGCCACCCACAACCGGGCGTGTGGTGCGGCGAGACGCAGCTTCTTGCGCAACCACGCTTTACCGTGGCGGGACGGCCACAACACTACCCGCCCGGTAACGCGCAGAGGGCCTGTAATCCGCCATGACGTGCTGTTACGCATGGCTTCAATCTGCTGCTCGGCGCCTTGGGCACGCATGTGTTGCCAATGGCAATTATCCAGGGCAGCGTTGCGTTCCTGGGTCATGGCCTCGGCATTCGCCAGGGCTTGGCTGAGCGCCTCCTGCATAGCACCACACTGGCGGTTCGAGGCCTCTGCGGCGGCTTCGTAATGCTCTTTCATCGCCAGCAATTGCTGGGTTTGCTGCTGGCTCACTTCGGCCATCAGCCTCTGGAACTCGGCGGGCTCGAAAAAGGTGGCACGCACCTCCTCTACACTATTCTCCAAGTTGCCGAAACGGCTTTCGATGCCTTGGTCGTACCGCAGGGCGATATCATCAAGCGACAAGCCGTAGGAGGCTTCGAACACTGCCTCAAAATTGGCCAGTTGCTGCGCGCCCGCTTGCTTCTGGGCAACCACTGCATAGTCGGGGCTGGCGCCGGACAGCACTTCGCGCACCCCTACCCGGGCCTGCTCATCGTGTAATGCGGCGGCTTCCTGGAGGCGCACTACCTTGGATCGAACGAAGCCGGTGTGTTCCGTAAGAAACGACATCAGCAAATTGGGGATCGGCTGATCGTGGGTCGGGTCGAGATAGAAATTGTTGGTACCCACCATCACGTTTTCAGCGTTGGGGGTTTCCAGAATCAGCAAGCCGGCCGGGCGCAAAACGCGCAGCGCCTCGCTCACCAGCTCGCCAAGTACCGAAAACGGCACATGCTCTGCGATATGAAAGCCGCTCACTACCACCTGGCTGTTATCCGCAAGCCCCCGCAGGGCTTGCAGTGCATCAGCTTTTTGCGCAGGCAGGCCGGCGGCTCGGCAGGCTTCCAGCATCCCCTCGTCCAGGTCGACACCCATTGGCGTGAAGCCTTCGCGTTTCATCAACTCCAGCCATTCGCCACGGCCACAGCCGATATCGAATACGGGGCAGTCGGCATAAAGTGTTTTCAGGGGCTGCAGAAACGGCAAGTAGGCTTCGAGCCGCTGGGTGATGAGCTCCCTCGAACCACGGTAGCGGTCTTCGAAAGCCCTGTAGAAACCAGCATTCATCAATTGCACTCCACGGTCGGCGGGATCCACGCCAGGCCTACGAAGGTTTGTTCGGACATGTTCACAACGTTGAATACCAACGCCAGGTCACGCCACTCATAATTATCGGCAATATGGGTGTCGCCCGCGTGCAGGGCTACTGCTACCGAATACGACCCCACGCCAAGGTTTGCAGGAAAACGGAAACTGTACGTCAGTAACTCACCTGCAGCCAAATCTGTGCGAATGCATTTCAAGTGATGGGTATTGGTGCCAAATACATCCTGGCCAAGGCGGTCTTTGATCACGTAACCCACCACCAGCTCCGGTATAGGTGAATTGACCTTGACCTGGATACGCAGGCAAACCTCTTCGCCTACCGAGATATATTCGACCGTGGCGGCTTCACGATTGTGCATGGCAACCGTTTCGATGCTTGCCTTGCCACTACCGGAGCGCGTCTGCCTAGTGCCATCGGACAATGTCTGAACTTCGACGGTGGCGTTTTCCTTCTGGGCAATAATGGCGTTGTAGTAGTCCATCACTTCTTCAGGTGGGCCGTCCTTGATAACGGTGCCTCCATCCAGCAGGATCGCCCGGTTGCACAGGGCCTGGATCGAGCCGCGGTCATGGGAAACAATTAGCAGCGTGGTGCCGGCTTTCTGAAACTCCTTGATGCGGCCAAAACTTTTGTGCTGGAAGTAACTATCCCCCACCGACAATGCCTCATCGATAATGAGGATCTCCGGGCGGAAGGCGGTAGCCACAGCAAATGCCACGCGCATCTGCATGCCGCTGGAGTAGGTACGCACAGCCTGATCGAAGTACTCGCCGATCTCGGCAAAAGCTTCGATGTCATCAATCACGCCGTCGATCTGCTGAGTAGCAAACCCCATCAACCCCGCAGCATGATAAGCATTCTGGCGGCCGGTCAGTTCACCATTGAAGCCCATGCCAAGCTCCAGGATGGCGGCAATACGCCCATGCACATGAACATTGCCTTCGGTTGGCTGCAGAGTCCCAGTGATCATTTTCAGCAATGTCGACTTGCCGGCCCCATTCTGGCCCACCAGTCCAATGGCTTCACCGGCCTCGATGTTGAAGCTGATGTGCTTGAGCACCCAATGTTCGCTGCTAGCCCTGACCGGCAGGTAGAACCAGCGCGCAATACGCTGCAATTCCGAACGGTAACTGCGGTAGGCCTTGCCTACGTTGCTGACGGCGAGCAGGGTCATAGAGAGTCCACCATTTCGGCTGAGGCACGGCGAAACAGGAACAGGCCGAGCACCATCAGCCCAACCGCAATGGCCAATACCACGCCAACCTCGCTAATCTCGGGTGCCTGCTTGTAAACCAGCACGTTGTGGTAAGCCGTGACAATCGGATACATCGGGTTGGCGCTAAGGGTACCCTTCAGGTAATCGGGTACGATATTCACCGTATACACGATAGGCGTGAACCAGAACCACACCTGCATCACAATCGGTACAACCTGGCCGATATCACGCAGGAACACGTTCAATACCCCTAGAACCAAGCCAATACCAACCGCAAGGGCCACCACTACCAAGGTCAGCGGCAGTAACCACAGAATCTGAACATCCGGCGCATGACCAAGAACCGCGAACACGGCCATGACTGCTGCGAACAACAACAGATTGTTAAGCAAACAGGAACCAACAGCGATCACCGGCAACGCGATGCGCGGGAAACGCATTTTTTTCATCAGGTTGCCTTGGTCGATGAAAACCGAGAGACAACGCTGGACGATTTCGGCAAACAAGTTCCAGGCCAGGATACCGGCGATCAAGTACAGAGCGTAAGCATACTTGTTATCGATGCCCGGCAGGCGAGCCCCCAGGACGTTGGACAAGATCAAGGCATAGATCGCCACTTGCGCCAAGGGGTGGATAATCATCCACAAGCCGCCCAGCTTGCTACGCGCGAACCTTGAGATGAATTCGTTCTTGATGGACGTGAGAATGAAACCTCTGTAGTCCCAGACGCCCCGAAACATGCCAAACATAATTATCCTTGAATCAGGCGTGCGATTTCTGCAACACGTTGAGCGACCAGAGCTTCATCACCCCGGCTCTCCACATTAAGACGGAGCAGCGGCTCGGTATTGGAGCCGCGCAGGCTGAAGCGCCAGTCAGCGAACTCTACGCTGATGCCGTCGGTGCGGTCGACGCTTGGGTTGTGAGGCAGGTAGAAGGCCAGAATTTTTTCGATGGTGCCCTTCACATCGACCACCTCATAGTTTATTTCGCCACTGCATGGGAAAGCAGCAATACGCTCGTCCACCAACTGCGCCAGGCTCTTGCCGGTCGTGCTCATTAGCGCTGCCACCAGCAACCACGGGATGTTGCCACTGTCACAGTAAGCAAAATCACGGAAATAGTGATGCGCGCTCATCTCGCCGCCATACACAGCATCCTCGGCACGCATGCGTTCTTTAATGAAGGCGTGCCCGGTCTTGCTCTGGATAGCTATACCTCCGGCAGCTTCTACCTGCTTGATCGTGTTCCACGTAAGGCGCGGATCGTGAATAATCTTGCTGCCCGGTTTTTTGGCCAACAGCATTTCGGCCAAAAGACCCACCACGTAATAACCCTCGATAAAGCGGCCGTGGCTGTCAAAGAAGAAACAACGGTCAAAGTCACCGTCAAAGGCAATTCCCATGTCGGCGCCGGTTGCAAGAACGGCCTGGCGGGTTAGGTCGCGGTTCTCGGGCAGCAGCGGGTTGGGGATCCCGTTCGGGAAGTTACCGTCTGGTTCACCGTTGATCAGGGTAATGTTCAGCGGCAGGCGGGCCTTGAGCAATTCGATTACAGGACCGACTGCACCATTGCCTGGGTCGGCCAGCACTTTAAGGGGTTTAAGCGCAGCCAGGTCTACGTAGGTCAGCAGATGGTCGATGTAGGCGCTTTTGTCCAAGGCCTCGCGGACCTGACCTGGGGTAACGGCATGGTCACCGAGGTGGCCTGCCTCTACCCGATCACGGATGTCGTTCAACCCCGTGTCGCCACTGATCGGGCGCGACTGCTCGCGCACCAGCTTCATGCCGTTATAGCCCTTGGGGTTGTGGCTGGCCGTGACCATGATGCCGCCGTCTGCCTGGTAATGGCTGGTGGCAAAATAAACCTCTTCGGTGCCGCACAGGCCAATGTCGATAACATCGGCGCCGCCTTCAGTCAAACCTTGCATCAGTGCACGGGACAAAGCGGGGCTTTCCAGGCGCATGTCGCGCCCGACCACATAAGTGTGCCCGCCAAGCTCGGCAACCAATGCCCGGCCAATACGGTAGGCTACATCGTCACTGAGGTCGGCCGGCACTTGGCCCCGAATGTCATAGGCTTTGAAGCAGCGGGTCTGAATAGGTGCGTACATACATCTCACTTGGTGCGCTGGCGCCTGAACGACACCGAACTGAAGAGGTTACCGGTAACGGGTTGCCACCGAAGGCCGGCCCGGCGCAGCTGGACAAGGCAGCGGCGGGCCGACGGGGAAGGCCTGAATTCAGGCGTCGCAACGACCGTAGTTATCTTCGAAGCGGACGATATCGTCTTCGCCGAGATAGTCGCCACTTTGTACTTCGATCAGCACCAGGTCGATTACACCAGGGTTCTGCAGGCGGTGCTTGTGCCCGGCACGAATGAACGTGGATTCATTAGTGTTGAGCATGAGTTCCTGTTCGTCGTTCACGACCACGGCCATACCGCTGACCACGATCCAGTGCTCACTGCGATGATGATGCATCTGCAGAGAGAGGGACGCTTTAGGCTTGACCACAATGCGCTTGATCTTGAAGCGATCTCCATCTTCCAGCGTGGTGTAGGTGCCCCACGGACGGTGGACCGTCTGGTGCAGCAAATGCGCTGCGTGGCCATCGCTTTTCAGGCGCTTGACAATGTGCTTGACGTCCTGTGCATGGTCCTTGTGCGCAATCAGCAGCGCGTCTGGGGTGTCCACCACCAGCAAGTCCTGAACGCCCACCAGCGCAGCCAGGCGATCCTCGGTACTGACGTAGTTGTTACGCGCCTCGTAGGCCATGACCTCACCTTCGAAGCGGTTGCCGCATTCATCTGGTGGCGTCAGCTCGCTGACGGCGTTCCACGAGCCAATATCGCTCCAGCCGATATCACAAGGTATGGTAGCGACCTTCCGCGAGCGCTCCATCAAGGCGTAATCGATGGAAATATCGGGCACGTTGGTGAAAAATTCGGCGTCTAGAGCAAGGCAGCTATAACCCTTGGAGGTTGACCGGCGCGAAGCCTCGACAGTGACTTTAACCGCCTCCAGCACGTCAGGTGCGTGGGCTTTGAACTCTTCGAGCACGGTACCCACCTGGAAGCAGAACATCCCGGCGTTCCAGAAATAATTGCCAGCAGCTACATAGGCTTCTGCAGTTTTCGCGTCCGGCTTTTCAACGAAGCGCTCAACCTTCAACCCGCCATCCAGCACTCCGCTGGCAGCGGCTTCAATGTAGCCAAAACCAGTCTCCGGGTACTGTGGCTTGATGCCGAATGTTACCAGCCAGCCTAGCTCGGCAAGCCGAACTGCGCTGGTCACCGCTTGGGCAAACGCGGCGTCGTTCTGGATCAGGTGATCTGCAGCCAGTACCAGCATATGGGCCTGGGGCCCATGGGACTCATGGAGTTGCAACGCTGCGGCTGCGACAGCAGCTGCGGTATTGCGGCCGAACGGCTCTAGGATGTACCCCTGGGGATGACCTTTGGTATTGATGGTGCGGTATTCGTCTTCGGTCTTGAACAGCAACTCGCGGTTGGTGACTGTAAGTACCTCGACCACACCGTCAAGCCGCGCCGCGCGCAGGAAAGTCTTCTGGATGAGGTTTTGCCCATCGGGTAAGGTCATGAACGGCTTGGGATGAGCCTCACGGGATACTGGCCACAAACGGCTACCAACGCCACCGGATAGAATTACCGGGATCAATTCCATATTCGGATCCTTAAAAGGCCACTTGAATATCTGGTTTCAAGCAGCCGGCATGTGTCTTATTTCTGACCGCCGCCGCACAGTGCGCGGCGACGCTAAATTACGCGCCCAGCGTGTGTAATCCCTGGCTATCCATAGGCTAAAGACGCAAGCTTGAACAATTAGAATACCAGAGAATTCTATTTGTAGCTTGCCCGCGCCAAGCCCAACGCGCGGCTTGCGCAGTCAAGTTCGAAGCAGTCACGGGCGAAACCCAAAGCCAGTGCCAGCGCTAATGGCTATCAGACACCGCGCATGCCTATCGTTCCCTACCCTGGGGATTTATCTTGCAATTTGCACTTGGGTAGCCCAGCCACGCGCTTGCATTTGACGCAGCAACGCAGCAGTCAGAGCAGTTTTTGCGCGTGATTCGCCGTGCACCAACGCGATAGCTGTTGGCGCGCTTTGTACCCCTGCGGCGAACCCTACCAATGCTGCCTGATCAGCATGCCCCGAGTACCCCGACAGCGTCATGACTTTCGCCTTGACCTCGTACATCCTCCCATCCAGATCAATCTGCACAAACCCTTCCGCTCCTTCGCAGGCCTGTATCACCGCCCCCGGCGTGCCTTTGGCCTGATACCCCACAAACATTACCTCATGCCGCGGGTCCTCGAGCATGGCCTTGAGGTAATTGACGATGCGCCCACCCGAACACATGCCGTTGCCTGCAATCACGATGGCCGGCCGGCCAGTGCTCTTGAGGTAGTTGACCACTTGCTGGTGGCGAGCATGGGTGTCGACACTGATCAGTTGGCTGAACCCGAGCGGGTCACGCCCCTCAGCAAGGCGTGCCTTGGCCTCTTCATTCCAGTATTCGTGCAAGTCGCGGTACACGCTGGTGATGCGTTGAGCCAGGGGTGAGTCGAGGATGATGGGCAACTGCGACCAGTCGACCGGATCGCCATCGGGGCCGGGGCCAGCGATGCCCAGCAAAGCCTTGCGATGAAGTATGTCTTCAAGCTCGTACAGCAGTTCCTGGGTGCGCCCCAGGCTGAAAGCCGGGATGAGAATGGTGCCCTTGTCAGCCAGGGCGCGATCGATGGCGCCTTCCAGACGCTGCCTGCGGTCGCCGGCATGCGGATGCAAGCGGTCACCATAGGTGCTTTCCAGCACCAGCACATCAGCCCGCTCCGGGGGCTGCACAGGGCGCAGTAACGGGTTACCGCACGCACCCAGGTCACCAGAGAACACATAGCGTGTATTGGCCTGCCCATGCTGCATGTCGCACTCGACATATGCCGAACCCAGCAGATGCCCGGCTCGCTGCAGGCGAATGCGGCAAATCAGGCCAGGGCGATCGACCACCGCGTGCCACTGCCCGAAAGGCAGCGGCACGATAAGCCCGCGAATGAAATCGATATACCGAGCCACCTGCGCAGGCTCGCTGCTGATGCTTAGCCTGTACGCATCCTCCAGTACCAGTGGCAGCAGTCGTGCAGAGGGTTCGCTACACAGGATGGGGCCGCGAAAGCCGGCAGCCAGCAGCGCAGGTATGCGGCCAACATGATCAAGGTGGACATGGGTAATGACCAGGGCCTCGATGCCCTGCACATCGAAGCCGAGCGAGGAGGTATCTGTGCCTGGCGCGGCCTCGCCCCCCTGCTCCAGACCACAGTCGACCAGCAGACTGGTAGACGGACCGAGGTGCAACTGGTGGCAAGACCCGGTAACGCCGCGGGTTCCACCGTGATGGGAAAGGCTGGGAAATTCCATGCTGCACACACTCGCCTGGGCCGAAAATGAAGTGGGCTATTACTCCATGACGGCCAGTGCATGCATAGGTGAGGCTTTCCGAAGCAGGTGTAGGAAATTTCCTTAGTTGCCGCTCAGTGCTGCCTGCCGAGCAGACGCCCTGATTTTGCGCTTGCTGCGCTGCACGCCGTAGGCTCCCAGCAACGGCCCGACGGCCAGGCCGATGACCAAGGCTGCCAGCACCAACACAGCAACTGGCACTTCCGGCGCAGCCCAGCCGAACAGGACCAGAGATACGGCCTGCTGGTTCTCCAGCACGAAGAACAGCACCACAGCCGCCAACAGCAGCACGAACACCGCCGCCAGGGCGCGCTTGAGGTTACGCATCAGATTGCTCCTAGAATGATCAGGCTTCGGCCTCGTCTTCTTCATTGACCCGGTCACGCAGCTCTTTGCCGGGCTTGAAGTGCGGCACGAACTTGCCTTCGAGGCTGACCGACTGCCCGGTCTTCGGGTTACGCCCAACGCGCGGGGCGCGATAGTGCAGCGAGAAGCTGCCAAAACCGCGGATCTCGATGCGATCGCCGGTAGCCAGGCATTGCGACATCTGTTCAAGCATGGTCTTGATGGCCAGCTCTACGTCCTTGGACGAGAGCAGCCCCTGATGGGTGACAATACGTTCGATCAGCTCCGACTTCGTCATATTTTTCCCTTCGTTATCAAGCAGCTAGATCATTGCTTAACCAGTTTGTAGCACGCCGGGAAGGATTTGAACAGGGTGGTTCTTGACTTAATAAAAAAATTCAAGATTGAAGTAATTCAAGAATGGTCTACCGCGCGCGCAGCAATGTGGGAGCCGCGCTTGCCGGCGATGGGCTGCGCAGCGGCCCCAAAGTGTCAAGCCATTCACAACCCGTCAGAAGGGTGTCGCCTGCATTGGGGCTGCTTCGCAGCCCATCGCCGGCAAGCGCGGCTCCCACATATGCACAACGCGCCATTTCCGGCACAAAAAAAGGGCGACCCGAGGGTCGCCCTTTTTACCGATCAAACAGAACTCAGTTCTGCTTGGCCATTGCTTCGCGCAGCAGCGCAGCCATGGTGGTGTCGGCAGCAGCTTCCGGAGCGTTTTTCAGGCTCTGGATGGCTTCGCGCTCTTCAGCGTCGTCTTTCGATTTGATCGACAGGCTGATAACGCGGGACTTGCGGTCAACGCTGATGATCTTGGCTTCGATCTCTTCGCCTTCCTTCAGGACGTTACGCGCGTCTTCAACGCGGTCACGGCTGATTTCGGAAGCTTTCAGAGTGGCTTCGATGTCGTCGGCCAGGGTGACGATGGCGCCTTTGGCGTCAACTTCTTTCACGATGCCCTTGACGATAGCGCCCTTGTCATTGACAGCAACGAAGTTGGAGAACGGATCGTCTTCCAGCTGCTTGATGCCCAGGGAGATGCGCTCGCGCTCTGGGTCGACCGACAGGATGACGGTTTCCAGCTCGTCGCCCTTCTTGAAACGACGTACGGCTTCTTCGCCGGTTTCGTTCCAGGAGATGTCGGACAGGTGAACCAGGCCGTCGATGCCGCCGTC
Source organism: Pseudomonas sp. NPDC008258 (assembly GCF_042956345.1). Lineage (NCBI taxonomy): Bacteria > Pseudomonadati > Pseudomonadota > Gammaproteobacteria > Pseudomonadales > Pseudomonadaceae > Pseudomonas > Pseudomonas sp. NPDC008258. Next base: position 109,501 of record NZ_JBIBGE010000002.1, on the reverse strand, counting down.
CAGACCGATGAAGATACCGAAGTCGGTGATCGACTTGATGGTACCGGTGATCTTGTCACCCTTGTTGAACTGGCCGGAGAAGTCTTCCCATGGGTTGGACTTGCACTGCTTGATGCCCAGGGAGATACGACGACGCTCTTCGTCGATGTCCAGAACCATGACTTCCACTTCGTCGCCAACCTGAACGACTTTCGACGGGTGGATGTTCTTGTTGGTCCAGTCCATTTCGGAAACGTGTACCAGACCTTCAACGCCTTCTTCCAGCTCAGCGAAGCAGCCGTAGTCGGTCAGGTTGGTAACGCGAGCTTGTACGCGAGTACCTTCTGGGTAACGGGCAGTGATAGCTACCCACGGATCTTCGCCCATTTGCTTCAGACCCAGCGAAACGCGGTTGCGCTCGCGGTCGAACTTCAGAACGCGTACGTCGACTTCGTCGCCAACGTTAACGATTTCCGATGGGTGCTTGATGCGCTTCCAGGCCATGTCGGTGATGTGCAGCAGGCCGTCGATACCGCCCAGGTCCACGAATGCGCCGTAGTCGGTGAGGTTCTTGACGATACCTTTGACTTGCTGGCCTTCCTGCAGGGTTTCCAGCAGGGCTTCGCGCTCGGCGGAGTTCTCGGCTTCCAGCACGCTGCGACGCGAAACAACAACGTTGTTGCGCTTCTGGTCCAGCTTGATGACCTTGAATTCCAGCTCTTTGCCTTCGAGGTGGGTGGTGTCGCGCACTGGGCGGACATCAACCAGGGAGCCCGGCAGGAACGCACGGATGCCGTTAACGTCGACAGTGAAGCCGCCTTTAACCTTACCGTTGATAACGCCCTTGACCACTTCTTCGGCGGCGAAAGCTGCTTCCAGAACAATCCAGCACTCGGCGCGCTTGGCTTTTTCACGGGACAGTTTGGTTTCGCCAAAGCCGTCTTCTACCGCGTCCAGCGCAACGTGAACTTCGTCACCGACCTTGATGGTCAGTTCGCCAGCTTCGTTGTAGAACTGCTCGAGCGGGATGACACCCTCGGACTTCAGGCCAGCGTGTACGGTAACCCAGTCGCCGTCGATGTCGACAACGATACCGGTGATGATGGCACCCGGCTGAAGATTGAGGGTTTTCAGGCTTTCTTCAAAGAGTTCTGCAAAGCTTTCGCTCATTTTAATTCCTGTAGATTCGGGCGAAACAAACGCCCCTCGCCACATTCCAGACAATGTGGGTCTGTTTTAAGTAAAGGAAAGCCGGCAAGACGTTGACTGGTGAACCTGCCTGCTCTCCTGGCTATCAGAGAAGGTCGCGCTGGGCGATCTCGCTCCTGATACGTTGCAACACCTGCTCGATGGACAACTCGGTAGAGTCCAACTGAATGGCATCGGCCGCTGGTTTCAGCGGGGCCACTGCACGTTGGGTATCGCGCTCATCACGCGCACGAATCTCATCCAGCAGACTCGACAGACTAACATCTTCACCCTTGCCCTTCAACTGCAGGTAGCGGCGACGTGCCCGCTCCTCCGCGCTGGCGGTGAGGAAAACCTTCAACGGCGCGTCGGGGAATACCACGGTACCCATGTCGCGGCCGTCGGCGATCAGCCCCGGCGCCTCGCGGAACTCGCGCTGGCGCACCAGCAGCGCATCACGCACGGCCGGCAGCGAAGCCACCATCGACGCACCCGCGCCGACGGTTTCGGTACGGATGACATTGCTGACGTCCTCACCCTCAAGGATGATCTGTTGCAGCTTACCGGGCTCGGCAGCGATGAATTGCACATCCAGATGGGCGGCAAGCTTGGTCAGCAGCTCTTCGTTGGTCATGTCGACGCCGTGGTTGCTGGCGTTGAACGCCAGCAAGCGGTACAGCGCGCCGGAGTCCAGCAGCTTCCAGCCCAGCTCGCGGGCCAGCAGGCCGGCGACCGTGCCTTTGCCCGAGCCGCTTGGCCCGTCGATGGTGATGACTGGCGCCTGCGAATTCACGACTTGCCCTCTTCCGCCACGCGGATACCCACTTCGGCGCACAACGCCAGGAAGTTGGGGAACGAGGTGGCGACGTTGGCGCAGTCGTGGATGCGGATTGGCGCGCTGGCGCGCAGCGAGGCCACACTGAAGGCCATGGCGATACGGTGGTCACCGTGCCCATGCACTTCGCCACCGCCCAGCTGGCCGCCATCGATGATGATGCCGTCCGGGGTCGGCTCGCACTTGATGCCGAGGGTGATCAGGCCGTCGGCCATCACCTGGATACGGTCGGATTCCTTCACCCGCAGTTCTTCGGCGCCACGCAGCACGGTACGCCCTTCAGCGCAGGCAGCGGCCACGAACAGCACCGGGAATTCGTCGATGGCCAACGGCACCAGCTCTTCCGGGATGTCGATACCTTTCAGCTTCGCACCGCGAACACGCAGGTCGGCCACCGGCTCGCCGCCGACTTCACGCTGGTTTTCCAGGGTAATGTCGCCGCCCATCAGGCGCAGGATGTCGATGACACCGGTACGGGTCGGGTTGATGCCGACGTGTTCCAGCACCAGCTCGGAGCCTTCGGCGATGGACGCCGCTACCAGGAAGAATGCCGCCGAGGAAATGTCGGCTGGCACTTCGATGCGGGTGGCGGTCAGCTTGCCGCCAGACTGCAACGAAGCCACCGGGCCATTGCTCTCGACCGAATAGCCGAAGCCGCGCAGCATGCGCTCAGTGTGGTCGCGGGTCGGTGCAGGCTCGGTGACGGTGGTCTTGCTTTCGGCGTACAGGCCGGCCAGTAGCAGGCAGGATTTGACCTGGGCGCTGGCCATTGGCAGCGTGTAAGTCAGACCCTTGAGTTTGTGGCCGCCGCGAATGGTCAGCGGCGGGCGGCCTTCGGGGCCGGTCTCGACCACAGCACCCATTTCGCGCAGCGGGTTGGCCACACGGTTCATCGGGCGCTTGGACAGCGAGGCGTCACCGGTCATGGTCACGTCGAACGGCTGGCCGGCCAGCAGGCCCGACAGCAGGCGCATCGAGGTACCGGAGTTACCCACGTACAGTGGCCCCGGCGGCGGCTTGAGGCCATGCAGGCCAACACCGTGAATGGTCACGCGACCGTGGTTGGGGCCTTCGATGACCACACCCATGTCACGGAATGCCTGCAGGGTCGCCAGCGCGTCTTCACCTTCGAGGAAGCCTTCGACTTCGGTGGTGCCTTCGGCCAGCGAGCCGAGCATGATCGAGCGGTGGGAAATCGACTTGTCGCCCGGTACGCGGATCCGCCCGTTCAGGCGGCCACCCGGTTGGGCCAGGAAAATCAGATCGTTGGCGTTCATAGCGTCCACATAGGCCCGGCGGGCCAGGATTTTACTGAAATGCTCGCGGGCAACCCGTGCGCGGGTGAATACACCCAGCAGCTGGTGCCCGTCCCCTTCAGCGATCGCGTCGCGCAAGGCGTCGAGATCGCTGCGATATGTATCTAGCGTGCGCAGGACAGCGTCGCGGTTGGCGAGGAAGATGTCATGCCACATGGTCGGGTCGCTGCCGGCGATTCTTGTGAAATCGCGGAAGCCTCCCGCAGCGTACCGGAAGATCTCGAGGTTTTCATTGCGCTTGGCCAGCGAGTCGACCAAGCCAAAGGCCAGCAGGTGCGGCAAGTGGCTGGTGGCGGCCAGCACTTCGTCATGGCGCTCGACCGACATGTGCTCCACATCGGCATCCAGCGCCCGCCACAGGCGGTCGACCAGGGCCAGCGCGGCGGGGTCGGTTTCGGCCAGTGGCGTAAGGATGACCTTGTGGCGGCGGAACAGGGTGGCGTTGGAGGCCTCTACCCCGCTCTGCTCGGAGCCGGCGATGGGGTGGCCGGGGACGAAGCGCGGCAGGCGCTGGCCGAAGACCGAACGTGCCTCACGGACGACATTGCCCTTGGCACTGCCGACGTCGGTGATAATGGCGTTGCCAAGGTCGAGCCGGGCCAGGCGCGCCAGGACCTTTTCCATGGCCAGGATCGGTACGGCCAGCTGGATGACATCGGCCCCCACGCAGGCGGCAGCGAGATCTTCTTCACAGCGGTCGACCACGCCCAGGGCCACAGCCTGCTTGCGCGAGGGTGCATCCAGGTCGACACCGACCACTTCGCGGCACAGGCCGCTTTCACGCAGGCCTTTGGCGAAGGAGCCACCGATCAGGCCGAGGCCGACCACGACCAGGCGGTTGATGATTGGTGCGGGTTTGGTTTTTGCTGCTTTTACCACTGGTGTGAACCCTGTTCAGAAATCTAGACAGCCTGTTAGGGCCATTGGGGCCGCAGCGCGACCCTTCGCGGGCATGCCCGCTCCCACAGAGATCGGCATCACACGCTGCCTGTGGGAGCGGGCGCGCCCGCGAAGGGCTGCAAAGCAGCCCCAAAGGCCTTGAATCAAAGCACCGCCTTCGGATACGAGCCCAGCACCTTCAGCGCCACAGCCTCCTGGCTGATCTGCTCCAGCACCGCCTTGATCAGCGGGTCGCGGTGGTGGCCTACGAAATCGATGAAGAACACGTAGGTCCACTTGCCGCTACGCGACGGGCGGGTCTCGATGCGGGTCAGGTCGATGCCGTTCTCGTGGAACGGCACCAGCAGCTCGTGCAGCGCACCTGGCTTGTTGCTCATCGAGACGATGATCGAGGTCTTGTCGTCGCCGGTTGGCGGCACTTCCTGCTGGCCGATCATCAAAAAGCGCGTAGAGTTGTCCGGGCGGTCTTCGATCTTTTCGGCCAGGCGGGTCAAACCATAAAGGTTGGCCGCCATGTCACCGGCGATCGCCGCCGAATTCCACTCGCCCTTGACGCGCTTGGCCGCCTCGGCATTGCTCGATACCGCCACGCGCTCTACGTTCGGGTAGTGCGCGTCCAGCCATTTGCGGCACTGGGCCAGCGACTGGGCGTGGGAGTAGATGCGGGTAATGCTGTCGGTCTTGGTGTTCTCGCCCACCAGCAGGTGATGGTGGATGCGCAGTTCGACTTCGCCGCAAATCACCATGTCGTGCTCAAGGAAGCTGTCCAGGGTGTGGCTGACTGCGCCTTCGGTGGAGTTTTCCACCGGCACCACGCCGAAATTGACGGCGCCGGCCGCCACTTCGCGGAACACTTCGTCGATGGCCGCCATCGGCCGGCTGATCACCGCATGGCCGAAGTGCTTCATGGCCGCAGCCTGGGTGAAGGTACCCTCAGGGCCGAGGTAGGCAATTTTCAGCGGCTGTTCAAGGGCCAGGCACGAAGACATGATCTCGCGGAACAGCCGCGCCATCTCTTCGTTGCCCAGCGGGCCCTTGTTGCGCTCCATCACGCGCTTGAGCACCGCAGCTTCACGCTCGGGGCGGTAGAACACCGGTTTTTCGCCTTCTTTCAGCGAAGCGGTCTTGACCCGGGCTACTTCTTCGGCGCAACGGGCGCGGTCGCTGATCAGCTCGAGGATTTTCTCGTCGAGGCTGTCGATGCGTACGCGCAGCGCCTTGAGCTCCTGTTCGGACATCAGCCGTGCTCCTTCTCGAATTCAGCCATGTAGCCAACCAGCGCTTCAACCGCTTCCAGGCCCAGGGCGTTGTAGATGGAGGCACGCATGCCGCCCACCGAACGGTGGCCCTTGAGGTTGAGCAGGCCGCGGGCATCGGCACCGGCGAGGAAGGCCTTGTCCAGGCGCTCGTCAGCCAGGCGGAACGGCACGTTCATCCACGAACGGGCGTTGACGCTGATCGGGTTGGTGTAGAAATCGCTGTTGTCGATGAAGCCGTACAGGCGTTCTTTCTTGGCGCGGTTGCGCTGCTCCATGGCATCGACGCCACCCTGCTCTTTCAGCCACTCGAAGACCAGGCCCGAGAGGTACCAGGAATAAGTGGCCGGGGTGTTGTACATCGAACCGTTGTCAGCCGAAACCTTGTAATCGAGCATGGTCGGGCAGCTGCTGCGAGCGTGGCCCAGCAAGTCTTCGCGCACGATGACCACTACCAGACCGCTAGGGCCGATGTTTTTCTGCGCGCCAGCGTAGATCAGGCCGAACTGCGACACATCGATAGGGCGCGAGAGAATGTCGGACGACATGTCGACCACCAGCGGCACGTCACCGGTTTCTGGCACCCAGTCAAACTGCAGGCCACCGATGGTCTCGTTGGACGCATAGTGCACGTAGGCGGCGTTTTTGGTCAGGCTCCACTCGTTCTGGCCCGGGATGGCCAGGTAGTCGTAGGGCTTGGCGCTGGCAGCAACGTTGATGTTGCCGAAGCGGCGCGCTTCCTCGATGGCCTTTTTCGACCAGATGCCGGTTTCGATGTAGTCGGCGGTGCCGTTTTCCGGCAGCAGGTTCAGCGGGATTTCGGCGAACTGCTGGCTGGCACCGCCCTGCAGGAACAGCACCTTGTAATTGGAGGGGACGGACAGCAGGTCACGCAGGTCCTGCTCGGCCTTTTCGGCGATGGCCACGTAGTCGTCGCTGCGATGGCTCATTTCCATCACCGACAAGCCCTTGCCGTTCCAGTCCAGCATCTCGGCCTGGGCGCGCTGCAAAACAGCGTCAGGAAGCGCGGCAGGGCCTGCGCAGAAGTTAAAGGCTCGTTTGCTCACATCCACTCTCGCTCTGCCAAATAGAACAAAAACCATTGCATGGGCTAGCAGGGACCCTGTGGGAGCGGGCTTGCCCGCGAACACCGGCGCAGCCGGTGCCATCCACCGCAGTGTCTGCTTCGCGGGCACGCCCGCTCCCACAGGGCAGGCATTGCCTGCAGTTATCAGTCAAACGGGGCGACCTTGGTCGCCCCGTTCGGGTTTTACACTTGCTTACTCCTGCGGCGCCTCTTCGGCACCCGCAGCCTCATCATTGTCTGGCGCTTCGGCCTCGACGCCCTCCTCGTCCGTCTCGATCACATCATCGAGTTCGTCCTCGGACGGCTCCTGGATACGCTCCAGGCCCACCAGCGTCTCGTCAGCCGCCAGCTTGATCAGCGTAACACCCTGGGTGTTACGGCTCAGGCTGGAAACCTCACCAACCCGTGTACGCACCAGCGTGCCCTGGTCGGAGATCAGCATGATCTCTTCGCCTTCCTGCACCTGGATAGCACCAATCAGCAAGCCGTTGCGCCCTTTGGTACCCATGGCGATAACGCCCTGGCCACCACGGCCGCGCCGCGGGAACTTGGACAGCGGGGTGCGCTTGCCGAAGCCACGCTCGGATGCGGTGAGAATCTGCGAACCGGACTCCGGGATCAGCATGGAAATGATCTGCTGACCTTTGCCCAGCTTCATGCCGCGCACGCCACGGGCAGTACGGCCCATTTCACGCACGACGCTTTCGGCGAAGCGGATGACCTTGCCGGCGTCGGAGAACATCATGACTTCCTTGGCGCCGTCGGTAATGGCCGCAGCAATCAGGGTGTCACCTTCTTTAAGCTTCAGGGCGATCAGGCCGTTGGAGCGCGGACGGGCGAACTGCACCAGCGGGGTCTTCTTGACGGTACCGGAAGCGGTGGCCATGAAGATGTACGCGCCGGTCGGCTCGGCGACCCACTCCGGCGTGTCGCCGTCTTCTTCGTCGACTTCCTCGGGCTCTACCAGCTCACCCTCGAGCACGGTGTCTTCAGCGTCTTCCAGCTCTTCGTCCAGGTCGGCGTTCTGCTGCAGCGCTTCGAGGTCGATCTGCAGCATGGCGGTGATGCGCTCACCCTCCTCCAGCGGCAGCAGGTTGACCAACGGGCGACCACGGGCAGCGCGGGACGCTTCAGGGATTTCGTAGGTCTTCTTCCAGTACACCTTGCCCTTGCTGGAGAACAGCAACAGGGTGGCGTGGCTGTTGGCGACCAACAGGTGCTCGATGTAGTCCTCGTCCTTCACGCCGGTAGCCGACTTGCCTTTACCGCCACGGCGCTGGGCCTGGTAGGCCGACAATGGCTGGGTCTTGGCATAACCACCGTGGGAGATGGTGACCACGCGCTCTTCTTCCGGGATCATGTCGCCGTAGTTGAGGTCGTGGCTGGCGTTGAGTATTTCGGTACGACGGGCATCGCCGTATTCGGCGCGGATGGCTTCCAGTTCTTCGCGGATCACTTCCATCAGGCGCTCGGCGCTGCTGAGGATGCGGATCAGCTCGCCGATCTGCTCGAGGATTTCCTGGTACTCGGCCAGCAGCTTCTCGTGCTCCAGGCCGGTCAGGCGGTGCAGGCGCAGGTCAAGAATGGCCTGGGCCTGTTCCGGCGACAGGAAGTACTTGCCATCGTGCAGGCCGTACTGCTCCGGCAGGTCTTCAGGGCGGCAGGAATCGGCGCCTGCGCGCTCGACCATGACCTGCACGGCACTGGATTCCCACGGCGTGGAAACCAGGGCTTCCTTGGCTTCGGACGGGGTCGGCGAGGCCTTGATCAGGGCGATGACCGGGTCGATGTTGGACAGCGCAACCGCCTGGCCTTCAAGGATGTGACCACGCTCGCGGGCCTTGCGCAGCTCGAACACGGTACGGCGGGTCACCACTTCACGGCGGTGACGGACGAACGCTTCAAGCAGGTCCTTGAGGTTGAGCAGGCGCGGACGGCCGTCGATCAGGGCCACCACGTTGATGCCGAATACGCTCTGCAGCTGGGTTTGCTGGTAGAGGTTGTTGAGCACCACCTCCGGCACCTCGCCGCGGCGCAGCTCGATGACGATTCGCATACCGTCCTTGTCGGACTCGTCGCGCAACTCGGTGATGCCTTCGATCTTCTTCTCTTTTACCAGCTCGGCGATCTTTTCGATCAGGCGCGCCTTGTTCAGCTGGTACGGCAGCTCGGTCACGACGATCTGCTGGCGGCCACCGACCTTGTCGATGTCTTCGACTTCGGAACGGGCGCGCATGTAGATGCGGCCACGACCGGTACGATAGGCCTCGATGATGCCCTGGCGACCGTTGATGATACCGGCAGTCGGGAAGTCTGGCCCGGGAATGAACTGCATCAGCTCATCGATGGTGACTTCCGGGTTGTCGATCAGCGCCAGGCAACCGTCGATGACTTCACCGAGGTTGTGTGGCGGGATGTTGGTTGCCATGCCCACGGCGATGCCGCTGGAACCGTTGACCAGCAGGTTGGGAATACGGGTCGGCATGACCGCCGGGATCTGCTCGGTGCCGTCGTAGTTGGGCACCCAGTCGACGGTTTCCTTGTGCAGGTCGGCCAGCAGCTCGTGAGCCAGCTTGGTCATGCGCACTTCGGTGTATCGCATGGCTGCGGCGTTGTCGCCGTCCACCGAACCGAAGTTGCCCTGGCCGTCGACCAGCAGGTAGCGCAGCGAGAACGGCTGGGCCATACGCACGATGGTGTCGTAGACCGCAGTGTCGCCGTGCGGGTGGTACTTACCGATCACGTCACCGACCACACGGGCGGATTTCTTGTACGGCTTGTTCCAGTCGTTGCCCAGTTCGCTCATCGCATAGAGAACGCGACGATGCACGGGCTTCAAGCCGTCACGCGCATCGGGCAGCGCTCGCCCGACAATCACGCTCATCGCGTAGTCGAGGTAAGACTGTCTCAGTTCGTCTTCGATATTGACCGGGAGGATTTCTTTGGCCAGTTCGCCCATGAGAAGCCTGATTCCTTTTTCTGGTGAAACTTCGCAGCTCCATCAAGGGCCGAACGAAGCTCGCCGCCGCAGCGCATAAGGGTGCGACGACTTACGACAAATCAATGAGTTGTGCCATGGATCTGCGCAATGAAGGCCGCCATGCTGGGCGGTCTTGGAAACTGCCGGATGTTATCACAAAGGCGGGGGCGGTGGGGAGATGTGGCAGGCGGCCAGAAGCGGGTTTCAATCCTGGAGTTTTCACTGGCTTCTTCGCGGGCATGCCCGCTCCCACAGGGCCTTGTGCCATCCCTGTGGGAGCGGGCGAGCCCGCGAAGAGGCCGGCGCAGGTAAAACAACTATCAGTGCAACCGCTTGCGGCACATCAACTGCGCCAGCTTGGCGGCATCCGGCCGTTCCACAACGCCGCGCTCGGTCACGATCACATCGATCAGGTCGGCCGGGGTCACGTCGAACACCGGGTTGAACACCTCGACATCCGGCGCCACCCGGGTACCCGCGTAATCCAGCAGCTCATCGGCATCACGCTCTTCCAGCGGGATGTCCTCGCCAGTGGCCAGGTTCAGGTCGATGCTGGTGCTCGGCGCCACCACCATGAAACGCACACCGTGGTGCATGGCGCTGACCGCCAGCTGATAGGTGCCGATCTTGCTGGCCATGTCGCCGTTGGCCGCAATGCAGTCTGCACCCACCACCACCCAGGTGATGCCCTTGGTCTTCATCAGGTGGGCCAACGCCGAGTCGGCGCACAGGGTCACCGGGATGCCCTCGTCAGCCAGCTCCCAGGCAGTCAGCCGCGAGCCTTGCAGCCAGGGGCGGGTCTCACCGGCATACACCCGCTCGACCATACCGTCCAGGTAGCCGGCGCGGATCACCCCCAGCGCGGTGCCAAAGCCGCCGCTGGCAAGGGCGCCGGCATTGCCGTAGGTAAGCAGGGTCTGGGCATTGCCCTGGTGGCGACGGATAAGCTCGATGCCTTGCTGGGCCATGGTCAGGTTGGCTTCACGGTCGCTCTCGTGGATGGCCACTGCTTCGGCCTCCAGTGCTGCCAACACGTCTTCATCCGGGCGCAGCCGTTGCAGGCGCTCACGCATGCAGTTCAGTGCCCAGAACAGGTTGGCGGCCGTGGGGCGCGCCTCGGCCAGGCTAAGGAAGTCTTCTTCCAGGTCCAGCTCCCAGTCGCCACCTTCGGCCAGCCGCTCTTCCAGGGCCAGCACCAGGCCATAGGCCGCAGCAATACCGATGGCCGAAGCGCCGCGCACCGCCATGTCGCGGATTGCCGCCGCCACCTGCGCAACATTGTCGCAGGCCAGCCAGCGTTCTTCCGACGGCAGCAGGCGCTGGTCGAGCAGGTGCAAGATGCCGCCCTGCCAGCGGATCCCGGTCACCTTCTCCGCCGCCAAAAGTCGCTCGCGCATCGCCTCTCCCCGTCGTTCGCATGTCAAAAACCGGCGATTATAGCGACCCTCGGGGCCGAGCGCTCGGGTATACTCCGGCGCAATTTTGCGAAGTTTCAGAGGACTGTTCAATGAGCAACGTCGACCGCGCCGAAATCGCCAAGTTCGAAGCGCTGGCCCACCGCTGGTGGGACCGCGAAAGCGAGTTCAAGCCGCTGCACGAAATCAACCCGCTGCGCGTCAACTGGATCGACGAACGCGCCAGCCTGGCCGGCAAGAAAGTGCTGGACGTAGGCTGCGGCGGCGGCATCCTCAGCGAAGCCATGGCCCTGCGCGGTGCCACGGTCACCGGCATCGACATGGGCGAAGCGCCCCTGGCGGTGGCCCAGCTGCACCAGCTGGAGTCCGGCGTGCAAGTGGAATACCGGCAGATCACCGCCGAAGCGCTGGCCGAGGAAATGCCTGAACAGTTCGACGTGGTCACCTGCCTTGAAATGCTCGAGCACGTGCCCGACCCGTCTTCGGTGATTCGCGCCTGCTACCGCATGGTCAAGCCGGGCGGCCAGGTGTTCTTCTCCACCATCAACCGCAACCCGAAGGCCTACCTGCTGGCCATCGTCGGCGCCGAATACATCCTGAAGATGCTGCCGCGTGGCACCCATGACTTCAAGAAGTTCATCCGCCCCTCCGAACTGGGCGCCTGGAGCCGCGATGCCGGCCTGCAGGTGAAGGACATCATCGGCCTCACCTACAACCCGCTGACCAAGCACTACAAGCTCAACAGCGACGTCGACGTCAACTACATGATCCAGACCCTGCGCGAGGAATAAGCATGCGTTTGCGAGCAGTACTCTTCGACATGGACGGCACCTTGCTCGACACGGCGCCGGACTTCATCGCCATCTGCCAGGCCATGCTCGCCGAGCGCGGCCTGCCGCCCGTCGATGACAAACTGATCCGCGATGTGATTTCCGGCGGTGCCCGGGCCATGGTTGCGGCCACGTTCGCCATGGACCCGCAAGCCGAGGGCTTCGAGCCCTTGCGCCTGGAGTTCCTTGAACGCTACCAACGCGACTGCGCGGTACACAGCAAGCTGTTCGATGGCATGGCCGAGTTGCTGAGCGATATCGAGAAAGGCAACCTGCTGTGGGGCGTGGTCACCAACAAGCCGGTGCGCTTTGCCGAGCCGATCATGCAGCAACTGGGCCTGGCCGAGCGTTCGGCGCTGCTGATCTGCCCGGACCACGTGAAAAACAGCAAACCCGACCCCGAGCCGCTGATCCTGGCCTGCAAGACACTGGACCTGGACCCGGCCACCGTGCTGTTCGTTGGCGACGACCTGCGCGATATCGAGTCTGGCCGCGACGCCGGCACCCGCACGGCGGCCGTGCGCTACGGCTATATTCATCCAGAGGACAACCCCAACAACTGGGGCGCCGACGTGGTGGTGGACCACCCGCTGGAACTGCGCAAGGTGATCGACAGCGCACTGTGCGGCTGCTGAGTTGCTACGGCTGACGACGGACCCTGTGGGAGCGGGCACGCCCGCGAAGCAGGCACTGCGGTGGATGGCACCGGCTTTGCCGGTGTTCGCGGGCATGCCCGCTCCCACAGGGTTCGGCGCTGCCCAATGAACAAGGGAAAAATCTGATGTTCGACTACACCGCCCGCCCCGACCTGCTGCAAGGCCGGGTCATCCTGGTTACCGGTGCCGGCCGCGGCATCGGTGCCGCCGCTGCCAAGGCCTACGCCGCGCTGGGTGCTACCGTACTGCTGCTGGGCAAGACCGAGGCCAACCTGAACGAGGTCTACGACCAGATCGAAGCCGCCGGGCACCCGCAGCCGGTTGTCATCCCGTTCAACCTGGAAACCGCCCTGCCCCACCAGTACGACGAACTGGCGGTGATGATCGAGGACCAGTTCGGCCGCCTGGACGGCCTGCTGAACAATGCCTCGATCATCGGCCCGCGCACGCCGCTGGAGCAGTTGTCAGGCGACAACTTCATGCGCGTGATGCACATCAACGTCGATGCCACCTTCATGCTCACCAGCACCCTGCTGCCACTGCTGAAGCTGTCGGAAGACGCATCGGTGGTGTTCACCAGCAGCAGTGTCGGGCGCAAAGGCCGTGCATACTGGGGTGCTTATGGCGTTTCGAAGTTTGCCACCGAGGGCCTGATGCAGACCTTGGCCGACGAACTGGAAGGCGTGGCGCCGGTGCGCTCCAACAGCATCAACCCGGGCGCCACGCGCACGGCAATGCGGGCGCAGGCGTACCCTAGCGAAAACCCGCAGAACAACCCGCTGCCGGAAGAGATCATGCCGGTGTACCTGTACCTGATGGGGCCGGACAGCACCGGGGTGAACGGGCAGGCGTTCAACGCCCAGTAAACCTGCACTGGCCTCTTCGCGGGCTTGCCCGCTCCCACAGAGATAGCACGATGCCTGAGGGCAGTGATGTCCCCGTGGGAGCGGGCGAGCCCGCGAAGAGGCCGGCACAGGAGAGCAGATCAGCCCGCCGCCAACGCTGGGCGCAAACGGCCTTGCTGGCGCCCTTCCAGCTGCATGCACCTTTCCAGGAACAGGAACATGCAGTCATAACTCTTGCAAATCGCCCTGCGTAACTCTGTACGCAGCCCCAACGTCGGGTTCTCGCCGGCCAGGGTACAGATGATCTCCAGCGCCTCCCACGGGTGCGCGTCGTCATACTGGGCATGCATCTTCAGCCACTTCATCGCCCGCTTGCGCCCTTCCTCAGGGAAGCCCTGTGCATAGGTGTCGGTCGAGCACACCACCGCCGACCATTCGCCGGTCGCGCCTTCGATGGCGTAGTTGGTCGCGGCCATGGAAATCGCCAGGTTCTCGGTCGCGCACACCCGCCAGCACCAGTCGTTCAGGCCGTTCAGCTCGGGCGGCACTTCCTGCGCCTGCAATTCGTGCAGGTGCACCCCGTGCGCCTGGCACCAGTTCACCCAATAGTCGGCATGGTTCAGTTCAACGCGAATGTTGCGCATCAGCCAGCGCCGCGCCATGTCTTCGCCCTGATGGCGGCCATAGCGGGTCTTGGTCAGGTTGTGGGCCATGTACAGCGAAAACTGCTCCACTACCGGCCAGCCACCGATCAGGTACTGACGAATGGTCGACTGCTTCAACTGCCCGTCGCGCAGGCGCCCGTAGAACTCATGTTCGACCACCCGGCGCTTGCTTTCGCGGCAGTCTTCAATCAGTTGCTGGGCCCATTGGGGGTAGCTGGCGGGGTCCATCAAAGGCCCGATACGAACGAATGCATCAATCACTTTTCAGCTCCTTGATCCTTGTGATTTCTAGCTAGCGAAACGTGCCAGGTGCCCGCTGCAACAGAGGCCGGGCGGCGATCCGTTGGCGCTGCAGACTGTCACAGGTGAACACCTGGGGGCGTTCGATCAGGTAGCCCTGGGCGTAATCCACGCCTATTTCCTGTAGGGCCTGCTCGATCAAGGGTGTTTCGACAAACTCGGCGATGGTGCGTTTTCCCATGACATGGCCGATGTGGTTGATGACCTCGACCATGGCCCGGTTGACCGGGTCGTCGAGCATGTCCTTGACGAAACTGCCGTCGATTTTCAGGAAATCCACGGGCAAATGCTTGAGGTAGGCGAACGACGACATGCCCGCGCAGAAATCATCGAGCGAGAAGCGGCAACCCAGCCCCTTCAACTCGTTGATGAAGCGGATGGCACTGCCCAGGTTGGCGATGGCGCTGGTTTCGGTAATCTCGAAACAGATCATCCGTGGCGGGATGGCGTATTCGACAAACAGCCGCTGCAGATATTCGAGGAACTTGTCATCGCCGATGCTCGACCCTGACAAGTTGATTGCACAGATCGACAGCGGCCCTTCGCGCCCTTCGTCCAGGCACTGGCGGATGACCTGGAACACATTGCGCACCACCCAGCGGTCCAGCGCGGTCATCAGACCGTAGCGTTCGGCCGCCGGAATGAAGCTGCTGGGCAGGATGGTGCGGCCGTTTTCGTCGTGCAGGCGCAGCAGGATTTCAATATGCCCCGGGCCTTCGAAGGTTTTCAACGGGGCGATTTCCTGGGCGTACAGGCAGAAGCGGTTTTCTTCCAGGGCCACGTGCAGGCGCTGGATCCAGGCCATTTCACCAAAGCGCATGGACAGTTCGCTGTCGTCGGCGTGGTACACCTGCACGCGGTTGCGTCCCTTTTCCTTGGCCATGTAGCAGGCCATGTCGGCGGCGCGCAGCGAGGTTTCGAGGGTGCCGGGGGCCTGTGCCATGTGCACCAGGCCAACGCTCACGGTGGTGACGAAGGGTCGCCCCTTCCACACGAAGTGCAGGCTTTGCACCATCTGGCGCAATTGCTCGGCAATGCGCTCGGCCTGGTCGGGCGGGCAGTTTTCCAGCAGCACGCCGAACTCGTCGCCACCCAGCCGCGCCAGGGTGTCACCTTCGCGCAGGCCCGATTGCAGCACGGCGCAGATGTGCCGCAGCAGTTCGTCACCCGCGGCATGCCCAGAGGTATCGTTGACCAGTTTGAACTGGTCAAGGTCAAGGAACATCAGCGAATGCCGGCCGGCCTGACGCGCCAGGCCGTTCAGCGCCTGCTCCAGGCGGTATTCGAACTCGCGGCGGTTGGCCAGGCCGGTCAACGCATCGTGGGTAGCCTGCCAGGACAGGTTGGCAATGTACTGGCGCTCCTGGGTCATGTCGTGCAGCACCAGCACGATGCCGCTGACCTGGCCGTCATTGAGGATCGGCGAGCCCACCAGGTTGATCGACACGGTACTGCCATCCAGGCGCTGGATCAGCCGGGCATGCTCGGCCCCCCCCTTGAGGCTGCCGCTGAGCACCTGCTCTACCAGGCTGCCGCCGTCTTCCTCGGCTTGCTCGTCCACCAGGCTGAACAGCGCCGACAGCGGCAAGCCCTGGGCCTGCCCAGACTGCCAGTGGGTCAATTGCTCGGCGGCCGGGTTCATGTAGCCGATGCAGCCGTCCACATCGGTGGTAATCACCGCATCGCCAATGGCCTGCAAGGTGATCTGCGCCCGCTCCTTTTCCTCCTGCAAGGCACTGGCAAAGGCCTGACGCTGGGCCAGCAGCTTGCTGGAGCGGCGCCAGGCGATGGAAATGAGGAACATCGCCGTCAGCAGGTTGGTGATCATCAGCACCCGCAGCAGCATGCGCGAGCCTTCACCCAAGGCATCGCTGAAGGCCTTGGCGGCGGGGGTAACACCCTCGTTGATGGTAACGATACGGGCCTTCCAGCCGCTTAACGTCTGGGCGTCGACGGGGCCACTGGCAAAGCGTTGGCGCATCTCGCCGGCCAGCACATCGAGCTTGGCCAGGTAATCGTCGCCGATGTCCCAGTAGTCAATGGCTGTCTGCATGTAGCTGACATTGCGGAAGTTGCGGTAGAACCAGATGATCCGCGTGACATCATCGGGGTGGTTGCCGCCTTGCAGCACCGCCTGGCGCGCGGCATCCAGGTCAGGGTTGGGCTGGTCCAGCACCTCGCGCAACTGGTGGTCGCCCTGGGGCACGGTAATAGCCTGGCGATAGCGCTGGTAGGTGCTGTCGTCGCGGGTTTCGGCGTACAGGTTGAGGTAATAGATGGCGTCTTTCTGCGCCTTGGACCACAGGCTTTCGCCCGCGACATAGGCGCGCACGGCCGACAGCGTATACAGGCTGAGACTACCCAGCGCCACCTGGAAGACCACAACGGCGATGAAGGGCCAGGTGATGCCAAGCAGCTTGGGCGCTTCTAGAGTGCGATGTCCCTTCATGGATTCCCTGTCACAGAGCAGATAAGGCGCAAATCAACCCAGACAAGCACAGCGTAGGCCATTTGCCATCGCTGTGGAGGGGATTTTTATGACAAGGAGTCGGGGGATTTGTACAGGGCCTTTATTGGCCCTCGTGGGAGCTTCAAAATCTGAAAGATTGCACAATCTCTGTGGGAGCGGGCGTGCCCGCGAACACCGGCAAAGCCGGTGCCATCCAATGCGTTGCCTGTTTCGCGGGCACGCCCGCTCCCACATGGCCGGTGAAGGCAGGAAGGGATTCAGCTCTGCTGCAGGTGCCCATAAAGCTTGGCATACAACCCACCTTCGGCAATCAGCTGCTGGTGGTCGCCATCTTCGGCCACATGCCCGCCATCGAACACCAGCACCCGGTCGGCCTGTTTCACCGCCGACAGGCGGTGGGCAATGATCAGTGTGGTACGGCCGCTGAGGAAGCGCGCCAAGGCCTGGTGCAGGTTGTACTCGGTAGCCGCATCCAGGGCCGAGGTGGCCTCGTCAAGGATCACTACCTTGGGCTCGGCCAGCACCATGCGGGCAATGGCCAGGCGCTGGCGCTGGCCGCCCGACAAGCGCACGCCCGAGCGCCCCACCACACTGTCCAGGCCCTGCGGCAATGCGGCGATGGTGGCATCCAGCTGGGCGATGCGCAGCGCCTGCCAGCAGGCGTCATCGCTGCAATCGCGGCCCATGGCCAGGTTGGCGCGCACGGTATCGTTGAACAGCGACGGGTGCTGCAATACCACCGCTACATTTTCGCGCAGGGTTTCCAGGCCGATCTCCTGCAGGCTGGCGCCCCCAAAGCGGATAGTCCCGGCCTGGGCGCTGTACAGGCCCAGCAACAGTTGCACCAAGGTGCTCTTGCCACCACCACTGGCGCCGACTATCGCCACCTTTTCACCCGGCGCGATGGACAAGCCGAGGTTGTCCAGCACCGGCTCGTCGGCATAGGCAAAGCGCAGGTCGCGCACGTCGATGCCCACCGTCTCGCGCCCGGCGAACGGGTCGCAGGCGGCCGGGTACTGCGGCTCGTCAGCGCGCGCCAGCAACTCGTTAAGGCGGCTCAGCGCACCACCGGCGGCGTAGTAGGCATATTGCAGGTTGAGCAACTGCTCCACCGGGCCGATCATGAACCACAGGTAGCTGAACACTGCCAGCATCTGGCCAATCGACAGGTCGGAGAACAGCACGGTAAGCATGGCTGCCGCACGGAAAATGTCGATACCGAACTGGAACAGCAAGCCACTGGCACGGCCACTGGCATCGCTTTTCCACTGCGAGTCCACGGTGTAGTCGCGCACTTCGCGGGCCCGCAGCCCCAGGCGCCCCAGGAAGTAGCCCTGGCGGTTGCTGGCGCGAATTTCCTGAATGGCATCGAGGGTTTCCGTCAGCGCCTGGGTAAAGCGTGCAGTGCTGTCGTTTTCAAGCTTTTTCAGGTGTTTGACGCGCTTGCCGAGCTGCACGGTGAAGTAGATCACCAGCGGGTTGAACAGTAAGATCAGCAAGGCCAGCTGCCAGTGCATCCAGATAAGGATTGCCGCAGTGCCGGTCAACGTCAGCATGGCCACCAGGAAGCGGCTGAGCGTTTCGCCCACGAACTTGTCGAGGGTGTCCAGGTCGGTGACCAGGTGGGTGGTCACCGTGCCGCTGCCCAGGCTCTCGTATTCCTTCAGCGAAATGCGCTTGAGCCGCTCGATCAGGCGGATGCGCAAGCGATAGACGATGTCCTTGGCCAGGCCGGCGAACAGCTTGGCCTGCACCACGTTGAACGCCAGTGCAGCCAGGCGCAGGCACAGGGTAAGTGCCAGCATCAGCCCGATGTACCCGGCAGCTACCTGCCAACCAGACGGCAACAAGTGGTTCATCCACTTCAGCGCGGCATCGCCATGGCCCAGCAACACTTCATCCACCAGCAGCGGTAGCAGCAGCGGAATCGGCACGCTGCAACAGGCTGCCAGTACGGCGATGAAATTGGCGGACCAGAGGTTCTTCTTGTGATGCATGGCCAGGCGACGGATTTCCGCCCAGCTCAGTCGATCGCCCGCAGTATGAGGTTTGCCCGGCACCGGGTCGGGTGACCCAGGCACATCAAGCACAGGCGGCCTGCTGCAGCCAGCGGCCGAGCAAGGGTTGCAGGCGTTCCAGCGCCTGGTAGCCGTTGGTCAGCAAGGCCAGTTGGCCATTGCGCTCGGCCAGCAGGGTCGGGAAACCGGCAATACCCAAGTCCTGGGCCCAGCTGAAATCGGCTGCGGTGGCAGCGCGTGTATCGGCACGGGCGAAGGTTTCGGCGAACACGGCGCGGTCGAAGCCTGCCTGCTCCGCCAGCTCGACCAACTGTGGCGCAGTGGTCACATCCACGCCCTGCTCGTAGAACGAACGCTGGATCAACGCCAGCAACGGCCAGACACGCTCGGCATCCAGCTCGCGGGCGGTGACCAAGGCACGGCAGGCCGGCTCGGTGTCGTAGACAAAACCGTCGGGCATGGCGCCCTCGAAGCGGAACGGCTGGCCGGTAGCCTCGGCCACCGCCTGCCAGTGTTCGAGGATGTACTTGCGGGTAGAGCTGTCCAGGGCGCTGCCACCGGTGCGCAAGCCACCCACCACCAGCCGGGTGGCAATGCCCGCTTCACGCGCCTGGGCGATCAGGGCCGCCGCCACTGGCGCGAAACCCCAGCACCAGGAGCACATCGGGTCCATCACATAGATCAGGCGTGCAGACATGCATCAGGCCTCGGCTTTGTAGTTGTAACCGATCGGGTGCGGCAGGTTGCGGGCCTTGGCCAGCTCGATCTGCTTCTGCCGGTCGATGGCGCTGCGCCGGGTCTTTTCGCTCAGGGTGTCCCAGCAATGCGGGCAGCTGACACCTGGCGAATAGTGCTCGGACGCGCGCTCCTCTGCATTGATCGGGTGGCGGCAGGCGTGGCACTGGTCATACTCGCCTTCACTCAGGTCATGGCGCACCGTGACGCGGTTGTCGAAGACGAAGCAGTCGCCGTCCCACAGGCTCTCTTCCTGAGGCACTTCCTCGAAGTATTTCAGGATGCCGCCCTTAAGATGATAGACCGCATCAAAGCCTTCACCGAGCATGTAGCTGGAAGCTTTTTCGCAACGGATGCCGCCGGTACAGAACATGGCGACCTTCTTGTGCTTGCTGGGGTCGAAGTTGGCCTTGATGTAGTCCGGGAACTCGCGGAAGGTTTCGGTCTTGGGGTCGATGGCGCCCTTGAAGGTGCCAATGGCCACTTCGTAATCGTTGCGGGTGTCGATCAGCAGCACTTCCGGGTCGCTGATCAGGGCGTTCCAGTCCTTGGGCTCGACGTAGGTGCCGACCGCCTGGTTCGGGTCAACGCCCGGCACGCCGAGGGTGACGATCTCTTTCTTGAGCTTGACCTTGGTGCGGTAGAACGGTTGTTCGTCGCAGTACGACTCTTTATGGTCGACATCGATCAGGCGCGGGTCGTTGCGCAACCAGGCCAGCAGGCCATCGATGCCTTCGCGGGTGGCCGACACGGTACCGTTGATGCCCTCATGGGCCAGCAACAGGGTGCCTTTGACGTTGTTGTCGAGCATGGCCTTGAGCAGCGGCTCGCGCAGCTCGACGTAGTCTTCAAGGGTAACGAATTTGTACAGCGCCGCGACGACGATGGCTTGGGACATGAAGCAGGTTCTCCAGGTGGTTGCCCTCGTAAGGGGCGGACCGGGTTGAGCAAAAAACAGGGGGCTGCTTCGCAGCCCATCGCAGGCAAGCCAGCTCCCACAGGTACAGCGCCAGCTTCAAGAAGAGCGCTGTACCTGTGGGAGCTGGCTTGCCTGCGATGGGCCGCGCAGCGGCCCCCTTTGGGATGTTGCAGATTCTACCAGAACAACAGAAAGGTTTCAGTGCCCGCCGCCCGCGCACACCGGCGAGGCCGGTGCAACACCGACCTTGGCCCACTCCTCGGCGGTGTAGGTGTGGATGGCCAGGGCGTGAATTTCGCCCATCAGCTCACCCATGGTGGCGTACACCTTCTGGTGGCGCTTGACGCTGTTCAACCCGGCAAACTGCTCGCTGACGATCACTGCCTTGTAGTGGGTCTCCTGACCACGACTGTGCATGTGGCTTTCGTTGAGCACTTGCAGGTGTTGCGGCGCCAGAGCGGCCAGCTGTTGTTCAATGCGCTGTTGCATGGTCATCGCGGGGTGCTCACTTCTTGGCTGGGGCAGCGGCCTTGCCAGCGTTCGGGTCCAGCTCCTTGGTCATGTCTTCCAGCAGCTTGTTCACCACCGGCACTGCTGGCTCCAGGCTCTGCTGGGTCAGCTGGGCCGACTGCTGGGTGACCTTGGGCATTTCACGCAGTACTTTCTTGCCCAGCGGCGACTCGTAGAACTTGACCAGGTCTTTCAGTTCCTGCTCGGTGAAGGTCTGGGTGTAGAGGTCGACCATCTTCGGCTTCAGCTTGTTCCAGCCGATGGCGTTGTCCAGCGCGGCGTTGGCCTTGGCCTGGTAGCTTTCCAGCACTGGCTGCTTGGCGGCCGGAGCCTTGGTCTGGGCGAAGCGCTGGGCGAACATCTGCTGCACTTGCATGTACACCGGGGTGCCCAGCTTGTCGGCGTTGGCCAGGGTCAGGAATTTCTCGGCAGCAGCGTTATGGCTGGCGGTGGCAGCGAGTACCTGGCCGCTGGCGCAAACCAGGGCAACGGCGGCACAAAGGACACGGAGACGGGTCATTGCATTTCCTTCAAGGAGAGGGAGGCGGGTACCTCAGAGTAGAGCATTCTGCGCCGTGGTGGCGATGTGCTCAAGTGGCACGACGAGCGACTGAACCGCTCGGTCGATTCAGGGCCTAAACTGCGAATTCGAACTACACAGGAGTGAGTACAGAATGAGCCGTATCGAGACAGACAGCCTGGGCCCGGTGGAAGTTCCGGAGAACGCCTACTGGGGTGCGCAGACCCAGCGTTCGCTGATCAACTTCGCCATTGGCAAGGAGCGCATGCCCCTCGCGGTACTGCACGCCCTGGCGCTGATCAAGAAGGCCGCGGCACGCGTCAACGACCGCAACGGCGACCTGCCGGCCGACATCGCCCGGCTGATCGAACAAGCGGCCGACGAAGTGCTGGCGGGCCAGCATGACGACCAGTTTCCGTTGGTCGTCTGGCAAACCGGCAGCGGCACCCAGAGCAACATGAACGTCAACGAAGTGATTGCCGGGCGCGCCAACGAACTGGCCGGCAAGGGCCGCGGCGGCAAGGCACCGGTGCACCCCAACGACCACGTCAACCGCTCGCAGAGCTCCAACGACTGCTTCCCCACGGCCATGCACATTGCAGCGGCCCAGGCCGTGCATGAAAAACTGCTGCCGGCGATTGCCGAGCTGTCGTCGGGGCTGGCCGAGTTGTCGGCGCGCCACCAGAAGCTGGTTAAGACCGGCCGTACGCACATGATGGACGCCACGCCGATCACCTTCGGCCAGGAGGTTTCAGCCTTCGTCGCCCAACTCGATTATGCCCAGCGTGCCATCCGCGCTACCTTGCCGGCGGTATGCGAGCTGGCCCAGGGCGGCACTGCCGTGGGTACCGGCCTTAATGCCCCGCATGGCTTTGCCGAGGCCATCGCTGCGGAACTTGCGGCGGAATCCGGCCTGCCGTTCGTCACCGCGCCGAACAAGTTTGCCGCCCTCGCCGGCCACGAACCGCTGACCAGCCTGGCGGGCGCCCTGAAGACCCTGGCCGTGGCCCTGATGAAAATCGCCAATGACCTGCGCCTGCTCGGCTCCGGCCCACGCGCCGGGCTGGCCGAAGTGCGCCTGCCGGCCAACGAGCCGGGCAGCTCGATCATGCCGGGCAAGGTCAACCCTACCCAGTGCGAGGCGCTGTCGATGCTGGCCTGCCAGGTGCTGGGCAACGACGCGGCCATCGGCTTCGCCGCCAGCCAGGGTCATTTGCAGCTCAATGTGTTCAAGCCGGTGATCATCCATAACCTGTTGCAGTCGATCGAACTGCTGGCCGATGGCTGCAGCAACTTCCAGCTGCACTGCGTGGCGGGCATCGAGCCGGATGCCGGGCAGATGGCTGCGCACCTGGAGCGCGGGTTGATGCTGGTGACGGCGCTTAACCCGCATATCGGGTATGACAAGGCGGCAGAGATTGCCAAGAAGGCGTACAGCGAGGGCAAGACCTTGCGCGAGGCTGCGCTGGAGTTGAAGTACCTGACCAATGAGCAGTTCGACCAGTGGGTAAGGCCAGAGAACATGCTGGCACCGGGTGGCAAAGGCTAAGTTCTTTAATGCCTGCGCCGGCCCTATCGCCGGCAAGCCAGCTCCCACAGGACTACCACAGGCCTGGGAGATATGGGATCCCTGTGGGAGCTGGC
Source organism: Pseudomonas sp. NPDC008258 (assembly GCF_042956345.1). Lineage (NCBI taxonomy): Bacteria > Pseudomonadati > Pseudomonadota > Gammaproteobacteria > Pseudomonadales > Pseudomonadaceae > Pseudomonas > Pseudomonas sp. NPDC008258. The sequence continues at coordinate 86,433 of NZ_JBIBGE010000002.1, read as the reverse complement.
TTGCCGGCGATAGGGCCGGTGCAGTCGATCAATGAACCCGGGCCAACCGCGCCCTGCGGGCACGCCACCCGGCCACCAGCGATGGCCCCAGCGCCACCAGCGCCGAGCCGAACACCACCGTCACCGCCCCCACATAACCCAGGGCGTTAATGTCCTCAGCCTGCACATACTCCGGCCACACCAGCGCCGCCAGTGCCACCGCAACAAAGGTCACCAACGGCGTCAGTGCCAGCGTGGCACTCACCCGTGATGCCTCCCAATGCGCCAGCGCTTCGGCAAACGCGCCGTAGGCCACCAGGGTGTTAAGGCAGCAGGCCAGCAATAGCCAGCCCTGCACCGGGGTCAGCTGCAACGCCTCCAGCGGGTGCACCCAAGGCGTCAGCAGCGCAGCGCAACTGAGGTAGATCACCATCATCACCTGCTGGGAATGCCACACGGTCAGCAACTGCTTCTGGCTCAGGGCGTAGAACACCCAGATGCTGGTGGCCAGCAGAATGGTCAGCACGCCGGTGGTGTAGGTGCCTAGCGAAGTCAGCAGCTCTTCCAGGCGCTGGTTGAAGAACAGCCCGAAACCCGCCAGCAATATCAGCAGCCCAACGCCCTGCCCCACGCTGAAACGCTCATGGAACACGAATACGCTGGCCACCAGCAACAGCACCGGGCCGAGCTGCACCACCAACTGCGCAGTGCCGGGGCTTAACAGGTTGAGCCCGATCAGGTACAGCACGTAGTTGCCCATCAGGCCAAGTACGGCAATTGCCACCAGGCCCTTGCCCTTGGGCGCAAGCCTGGCGAATGAAGGAAGCCGCCGTTTGGCCGCAAGCCAGGCGAACAGCAAGCCACCGGAGACCAGCAGGCGGTACCAGGTAACGGTGATCGGGTCGACCACTTGCAGCACCTGCTTGAGCTTGATCGGCAGGATACCCCAAAGCAGCGCAGTCAGAAGTGCCAGGAACAGGCCGTAGCTCCAACGGCCGGAAGTGGTGTGCATAGTGTCCTCGATCAAGCCCGTGGTGGGGGTGATTGAATTCTACGGGCTTGGAGGGTGCCTACGGTGGAGAGTGCCGAGAAAAGAATTCATCAGGTCATTCTTTCGGGGCATGGTTTGGCAAATGAAGTGCCTGTTCCGGCGTCTTCGCGGGCTTGCCCGCTCCCACAGGGACCGCACAACGCTCAGCCCTGTGATGATCCTGTGGGAGCGGGCGTGCCCGCGAAGAGGCCAGAACAGGCGACATCACCTTCGGCTATTTCTTGTCCTTGGCAAACGCCGCCTCAAGCGCCTGGTTGATGGTGCGCAACACCTTCACCCGCGCCCAGCGCTTGTCGTTGGCCTCCACCAGCGTCCATGGCGCGATCTCGCTGCTGGTGCGGTCGACCATGTCGCCCACCGCCTGGGCATAGTCGTCCCACTTTTCGCGGTTGCGCCAGTCATCCTCGGTGATCTTGTAGCGCTTGAACGGGATCTGCTGGCGCTCTTCGAAGCGCTCCAGCTGGGTCTGCTGGTCAATGGACAGCCAGAACTTGACCACCACCACGCCGGCATTCACCAATTGCTCTTCAAAGTCATTGATCTCGCTGTAGGCGCGCATCCAGTCGGCCGGGGTGCAGAAGCCCTCAACCCGCTCCACCAGCACCCGGCCATACCAGGAGCGGTCGAAGATGGTGAACTTGCCACGCGCCGGAATATGCCGCCAGAACCGCCACAAGTACGGCTGTGCGCGCTCTTCTTCGGTGGGCGCGGCAATCGGCACGATGCGGTATTGGCGTGGGTCCAGTGCCGCCGCTACCCGGCGAATGGCGCCGCCCTTGCCAGCGGCATCGTTGCCTTCGAACACGGCCACCAGGGCATGCCGACGCATGTGCTTGTCACGCAGCAGGCCGGCCAGGCGGGCCTGTTCGGTGACCAGTTGCTCCTGATAGTCGGCCTTGTCCAGGCGCAGGGTCATGTCCAGGGCACCGAGCAGGCTGCGGTCATCGATGCTTCGGCCCAGCGGGGCAACGTTGCCCCGGTGCTTGCCCTTGGGGTTATTGGCTAGCGCAGCTTGCAGGCTTTCCAGCAGGATGCGCCCCACCGCCAGGCTGCGGTAGTTCGGGTCGACGCCTTCGACGATATGCCAAGGCGCATAGTCGCGGCTGGTACGGCGCAGCACACGCTCGCCAAAGCGCACGAAGCGGTCATACGTTTCCGACTGCTGCCAGTCCAGCGGGCTGATCTTCCAGCTGTGCAGCGGGTCGTCCTTGAGCGATTTCAGCCGTGCCTTCATCTGCTTCTTGGACAGGTGGAACCAGAACTTGATGATCAACGCGCCTTCATCGCACAGCATTTCCTCCAGCCGCTCGGCGCCGGTAATGGCCTGGTCGAGCACGGCATCCTTGAACACCCCGTGCACCCGCCCCTGCAACATCTGGCTGTACCAGTTGCCAAAGAACACGCCCATCCGCCCCTTCGGTGGCAGGGCCCGCCAATAGCGCCAGGCCGGCGGGCGGGCCAGCTCTTCGTCGGTTTGCTGGTCGAAGGTGAGCACATCGATCATGCGCGGGTCCATCCACTCGTTGAGCAGCTTGACCGTCTCGCCCTTGCCAGCGCCTTCAACGCCGTTGATCAGCACGATCACCGGGAAGCGCGCCTGCTGCTTGAGTTCGTACTGGGCTTCGAGCAGGGCCTCGCGCAAAGCGGGTACCTCGGCGTCGTAAGCCTCCTTGTCGATGCTGTGGCCGATTTCGGCGGATTCGAACATGCACTGGCTCCTTCAATGGATAAGCAAGACTAGCGGATTTGTGGGCGGCCTGTGCCTGCGCAAAATCATCAGATGGCATAAAATCCCGCGCATCTGCTGCAACCGAGCCAACCATGTCCACCCTCCTCCAGCACGCCCAGATCGACTGGGACGACCAAGGCCGCCCCCATTCGCGGCAATACGACGACGTCTATTTCGCGGTCAACGAAGGCATTGAAGAAACCAAACACGTGTTCCTTGGCCAGACCCGCCTGGCCGAGCGTTTTGCCAGCCTGGCCCCGCATACCTGCACGGTGATTGGCGAAACCGGTTTTGGCACTGGCATGAACTTTTTCTGTGCCTGGCAGCTGTTTGACGAACATGCCCACAGCGACGCACGCCTGCACTTTGTGAGTGTCGAGAAATACCCTCTCGGCCTCGACGACATGGTACGTGCGGTGCGCCTGTGGCCAGAGCTTGCAGCCTATACCGAGCCGCTGCTGGAACAGTACGTGGCGGTGCACCCTGGCTTTCAACAGTTCACGCTGGCCAATGGCCGGGTCACCCTCTCCCTGCTGATTGGCGATGTGCTGGAACAGCTGCCGCAGCTGGATGCGCAGATCGATGTATGGTTCCTCGATGGCTTCGCCCCGGCCAAGAACCCCGACATGTGGACCCCGGAGCTGTTCGCGCAACTGGCGCGGCTGTCGCACCCGGGTACCGTGCTGGGCACCTTCACCACCACGGGGTGGGTACGCCGCAGCCTGGTCGAAGCTGGCTTTGCCATGAAGAAGGTGCCGGGCATCGGCAAGAAGTGGGAGGTGATGAGCGGCGCTTACGTCGGCCCACAGCCCGGCCCCAGCGCGCCCTGGTATGCGCGCCCGCGTACCGCACCTGGCCCACGTGAGGCCCTGGTGGTCGGCGCCGGGCTCGCGGGCAGCACAACCGCAGCCAGCCTGGCCCGGCGTGGCTGGCAGGTGACCGTGCTGGAGCGCCACGATGGCCCGGCGCAGGAGGCCTCGGGCAACCCGCAAGGGGTGTTGTACCTCAAGCTGTCTGCCCATGGCACTGCGCTGTCGCAAATGATCCTGTCCGGTTTCGGCTACACCCGGCGCCAGCTCGAGCGCCTGCAACGTGGCCACGATTGGGATGCCTGCGGCGTGCTGCAACTTGCCTTCGACAGCAAGGAAGCCGAGCGCCAGGGCAAGCTGGCCGCTGCCTTCGACCACAACCTGCTGCAATCGCTGGAACGCGCTGAAGCCGAAGCCATCGCCGGGGTAGCCTTGCCGGCTGGCGGCTTGTACTACCCCGAAGGCGGCTGGGTGCATCCGCCAGCGCTATGCGGGCAGCAGTTGCAGCACCCCGGGATTCGCCTGCTGACGCACCAGGAAGTCATCGAGCTGCGCAAGGTGGATGACCACTGGCAAGCCTGGGCTGGCGAGCGCCTGCTGGCCAGCGCGCCGGTGGTGGTTCTGGCCGGTGCCGCCGAGGTGCGGCGCTTCGAGCCTTGCGCGCAGTTGCCGCTCAAGCGCATCCGTGGGCAGATCACCCGCCTGCCGGCCACCGCCAGCAGCCGGGCACTGCGCACCGTGGTGTGCGCGGAAGGTTATGTGGCGCCGCCGCGCGGGGGTGAGCACACCTTGGGCGCGAGCTTTGATTTCCACAGCGAAGACCTGGCGCCGACAGTGGCCGAGCATCAGGGCAACCTGGCGTTACTGGATGAGATCTCGACTGATCTGGCCCAGCGCCTTGGCGCGGCAGAGGTGGACCCTGAGCAATTGCAGGGGCGCGCGGCATTTCGTTGCACCAGCCCGGACTACTTGCCAATTGTCGGGCCGGTGGCCGATGGGCCGGCGTTTGCCGAGGCGTATGCGGTGCTGAGCCGGGATGCGCGGCAGGTGCCGGATGTAGCCTGCCCTTGGCTGGAGGGCTTGTATGTGAACAGCGGGCATGGGTCGCGCGGGTTGATCACGGCGCCGCTGAGCGGCGAGCTGGTGGCGGCTTGGGTGTGTGGGGAGCCGTTGCCGTTGCCGCGGGTGGTAGCGGAGGCTTGTCACCCGAACCGGTTTGCCCTGCGCAGGTTGATCCGGGGCAAATAAGGGATGGGGCCGCTATGCGGCCCTTCGCGGGCACGCCCGCTCCCACAAGGATCGCGCAATGTCAGGGGCTGGCGAAAAACCTGTGGGAGCGGGCGTGCCCGCGAAGGGCTGCACAGCAGCCCCATATAACAGATTGTTCTAAAACTCTCACAAAGCACATAGGTCAGTTCCTTAAGGTGCCCTAATCCGGGGCATCACCTCCCCAACGGAAAAACCGGTAAGGACTTATGTGCGGATTAGCAGGAGAGTTGCGTTTCACCCCCATCGACCAAGCCCCTCGCCCAGCCGACCTGGCTGCGGTAGAGCGCATCACCCACCACCTGGCCCCGCGTGGCCCGGATGCCTGGGGCTTCCATAGCCAGGGCCCGATTGCCCTGGGCCACCGGCGCCTGAAAATCATGGACCTGTCCGACGGCTCGGCGCAGCCGATGGTCGACAACACCCTGGGCCTTTCGCTGGCCTTCAACGGCGCCATCTACAACTTCCCCGAACTGCGTCAGGAGTTGCAGGACCTGGGCTACACCTTCTGGTCCGATGGCGACACCGAGGTGTTATTGAAGGGCTATCACGCCTGGGGCGCTGCCTTGCTGCCCAAGCTCAACGGCATGTTCGCCCTGGCCATCTGGGAGCGCGACAACCAGCGCCTGTTCCTGGCCCGCGACCGCCTGGGCGTCAAACCCCTGTACCTGTCACGCAACGGCGAACGCCTGCGCTTTGCCTCGACCCTGCCGGCCTTGCTCAAGGGTGGCGACATCGACCCCATGCTCGACCCGGTCGCGCTCAACCACTACCTGAACTTCCACGCCGTGGTACCGGCGCCGCGCACCTTGCTGGCCAATGTGCAGAAGCTGGAGCCCGGCACCTGGATGCGCATCGACCGCCATGGTGAAGTGGAACGCCAGACCTGGTGGCAGCTGAAATACGGCGCCAACCCGGACGAGCGAGAGCTGGACCTGGAAGGCTGGACCACCCGCGTGCTCGACGCCACCCGCGACGCCGTGGCCATCCGCCAACGTGCCGCCGTCGACGTCGGTGTGCTGCTGTCCGGCGGGGTTGATTCCAGCCTGCTGGTCGGCCTGCTGCGCGAAGTGGGCGTGGACGACCTGTCGACCTTCTCCATCGGCTTTGAAGATGCCGGCGGCGAGCGTGGCGACGAGTTCCAGTATTCCGACCTGATCGCCAAACACTACGGCACCCGCCACCACCAGTTGCGCATTGCCGAACACGAGATCATCGACCAGCTGCCGGCCGCCTTCCGCGCCATGAGCGAGCCAATGGTCAGCCACGACTGCATCGCCTTCTACCTGCTGTCACGGGAAGTGGCCAAGCACTGCAAAGGCGTGCAAAGCGGCCAGGGCGCCGATGAGCTGTTCGCCGGCTACCACTGGTACCCGCAGGTGGACGGCGCCGAAGATGCCTTTGCGGCCTACCGCGATGCGTTCTTCGACCGCAGCCACGCCGAGTACCGCGACACCGTGCAGGCGCCCTGGCTTCTGGAAACCGACGCAGCTGGCGATTTCGTACGCGAGCACTTCGCCCGCCCCGGTGCCCGCGACGCCGTGGACAAGGCCCTGCGCCTGGACAGCACGGTGATGCTGGTGGACGACCCGGTCAAACGCGTGGACAACATGACCATGGCCTGGGGCCTGGAAGCGCGCACGCCGTTCCTCGACTACCGCCTGGTGGAGCTGTCGGCGCGCATCCCGGCGCGCTTCAAGTTGCCCGACGGCGGCAAGCAGGTGCTCAAGCAGGCGGCGCGGCGGGTGATTCCGCATGAGGTGATCGACCGCAAGAAGGGTTACTTCCCGGTACCGGGCCTGAAGCACCTGGAGGGCGCCACCCTGGGTTGGGTGCGCGAACTGCTGACCGACCCCAGCCAGGACCGGGGCCTGTTCAACCCGGCCATGCTCGACCGTTTGCTGAGCAACCCACACGGCCAGCTTACGCCGCTACGCGGCTCCAAGCTGTGGCAGCTGGCAGCGCTGAACCTGTGGCTGAGTGAACAAGGAATCTGACCGATGAAAGCCCACGAAATCGCATACGGTCAGCGCCTGTTGCGCGGCCAGGCGCCGTCCTACGAACGCCTGCAAGCGCGCCTGGCCGGCGATGGCAGCCAGCCCCACGACCAGCCGCGTGCCGTGCACTGCGGTTGGGGCCGGCTGCTGATCGGCCACACCTACCCCAACCCGGCCAGCCTGGCCGAAGAACTGCTGGACGAATGCCCCGGCGAGCGCGACATCGCCTTGTATGTGGCCGCGCCCCAGCAGCTGCTGGCCCAGGCCCCGCAGCAACTGTTCCTGGACCCGTCCGACACCCTGCGCCTGTGGTTCACCGACTACCGGCCAGCACAGCGGGTGTTCCGCGGCTTTCGCGTGCGCCGGGCACAAAACGCGGCCGACTGGCAGGCCATCAACACCCTGTACCAGGCGCGCGGCATGCTGCCGGTCGACGCCGAACGGATCACACCGCGGCATCTGGGTGGCCCGGTGTACTGGCTGGCCGAAGATGAAGACAGCGGCGCGGTGATCGGCAGCGTCATGGGCCTGAACCACGCAAAAGCCTTTGACGACCCGGAGCATGGCAGCAGCCTGTGGTGCCTGGCGGTGGACCCACACTGCACCCGCCCCGGCGTCGGCGAAGTGCTGGTGCGCCACCTGATCGAACATTTCATGAGCCGTGGCCTGGCCTACCTGGACCTGTCGGTGCTGCACGACAACCGCCAGGCCAAGCGCCTTTACCAGAAACTGGGTTTTCGCAACCTGCCCACCTTTGCGGTCAAGCGCAAGAACGGCATCAACCAGCAGCTGTTCCTTGGCCCGGGCCCTGAGGCAGCGCTGAACCCCTACGCCCGCATCATCGTTGACGAGGCCTTGCGCCGCGGCATCGACGTGCAGGTAGATGACGCCGCGGGCGGCCTGTTTACCCTGAGCCTGGGCGGGCGCCGCATTCGCTGCCGCGAGTCGCTCAGTGACCTCACCAGCGCCGTGACCATGACCCTCTGCCAGGACAAGCGCCTCACCCGACACGCCCTGCACACTGCCGGGCTGCAGGTACCCGCGCAGCAGCTGGCGGGCAACGCCGACGACAACCTTTCCTTTCTTGACGAGCATGGCGCGGTGGTGGTCAAACCGGTGGACGGCGAACAAGGCCAAGGCGTGGCGGTGAACCTGACCTGCATCGACGACATCACCCGCGCCGTGGCACACGCCCGCCAGTTCGACAGCCGCGTGTTGCTGGAGAGTTTCCATGCGGGGTTCGACTTGCGCATTGTGGTGATCGGGTTCGACGTGGTGGCCGCCGCCATCCGCCACCCGGCACAGGTGCTGGGCGACGGCAAACACAGCATCCGCCAGTTGATCGAAGCCCAGAGCCGCCGACGCCAGGCGGCAACCGGGGGTGAAAGCCGCATTCCGCTGGACGACGAAACCGAACGCACCCTGCGCGCGGCAGGCTTTGCCTATGACGATGTATTACCTGCCGGCCAACGCCTGGCCGTGCGGCGCACCGCCAACCTGCACACCGGTGGCACCCTGGAAGACGTAACCGAACGCCTGCACCCGGTGCTGGCCGACGCGGCCGTGCGCGCAGCGCGGGCGCTGGAGATACCGGTGGTAGGGCTGGACTTCATGGTGCGCGATGCCGGGCAACCGGAGTACGTGATCATCGAAGCCAACGAACGTGCCGGGTTGGCCAACCATGAACCGCAGCCTACGGCCGAACGGTTTATCGACCTGCTGTTTCCGCATAGCCGGCCTTTGGCGTAATAGCTGATGGCCTCTTCGCGGGCGCGCCCGCTCCCACAGGTCCGCCACAGGGCGTGGGACTTGTGCATTACCTGTGGGAGCGGGCATGCCCGCGAAGAAACCAACACAACTTTCAAGGAGTACTCATGTCCGAACGACTCCCGGAACCCGATCTCGACTACCTCAAACGCGTGCTGCTGGAGATGCTCGCCATCCCCAGCCCCACCGGTTTCACCGACACCATCGTGCGCTACGTGGCCGAACGCCTGGACGAGCTGGGCATCCCCTTCGAGCTGACTCGCCGCGGCACCATCCGCGCTACCCTCAAGGGACGGCAAACCTCCCCCGACCGCGCCGTCTCGGCCCACCTCGACACCATCGGCGCCAGCGTGCGCCAGTTGCAGGACAACGGCCGCCTGGGCCTGGCGCCAGTCGGTTGCTGGTCCAGCCGCTTTGCCGAGGGCAGCCGGGTAAGCGTGTTCACCGACACCGGTGTGGTGCGTGGCAGCGTGCTGCCGCTGATGGCCAGCGGGCATGCCTTCAACACCGCCATCGACCAGATGCCGGTCAGCTGGGATCACGTTGAACTGCGCCTCGACGCCTACTGCGCCACCCGCGCCGACTGCGAAGCGCTGGGCGTGAGCATTGGTGACTTCGTTGCCTTCGACCCGCTGCCCGAGTTCACCGAAAGTGGCCACATCAGCGCCCGTCACCTGGATGACAAGGCCGGCGTGGCGGCACTGCTCGCCGCTTTGAAGGCCGTGGTAGAGAGTGGCCACCAGCCATTGATCGACTGCCACCCACTGTTCACCATCACCGAAGAGACCGGCTCGGGCGCAGCCGGCGCCCTGCCTTGGGACGTCAGCGAATTCGTTGGCATCGACATCGCCCCGGTAGCACCCGGGCAAGCCTCCAGCGAGCATGCGGTGAGCGTGGCCATGCAGGACTCGTCGGGGCCTTACGACTACCACCTGTCCCGGCACCTGCTCAAGCTTGCCGGCGACCACGACCTGCCGGTGCGACGCGACTTGTTCCGCTACTACTTCAGCGATGCCCACTCGGCGGTGACAGCGGGGCATGATATACGTACTGCCCTGGTGGCATTTGGTTGCGATGCCACCCATGGCTACGAACGCACGCACATCGACAGCCTCGCGGCATTGAGCCGGTTGCTGTCGGCGTACCTGCTGAGCCCACCGGTGTTCGCCAGCGACTCGCAGCCGGCCAATGCTTCGCTTGAAAGGTTCAGCCACCAGCTGGAGCACGATGCCCAGATGGAAAGCGACACGCGGGTGCCGGCGGTGGACAGCCTGGTTGGCAATAAGGTTTGAGGGCCCTGGGGGCTGCTTTGCAGCCCATCGCAGGCAAGCCAGCTCCCACAGGGGCACCACAAGCCTGATCCTTGCGCGGTCCCTGTGGGAGCTGGCTTGCCTGCGATGGGCCGCAGAGCGGCCCCAAAAACCCGAAGGTTTCGCGTAGCATGCCTGCACCAATACCCTAGACAACGCCCACCATGCTGATCCCCTACGACCAACTGCAAGCCGAAACCCTGACCCGCCTGATCGAAGACTTCGTCACCCGTGACGGCACCGATAACGGCGACGATACCCCGCTGGAAACCCGCGTGCTGCGGGTGCGCCAGGCGTTGGCCAAAGGGCAGGCGTTCATCCTGTTCGACCCGGAGAGCCAGCAGTGCCAGTTGCTGGCCAGGCATGATGTGCCCCGCGAGTTGCTCGATTAGCAGGCCCGGCCCCTTCGCGGGCAAGCCCGCTCCCACAGGTGCTCCACACGTTCCGGCTTTGTGGTAACCCTGTGGGAGCGGGCGTGCCCGCGAAGAGGCCGGCACAGGCTCCATCAAGCCCTGCGGGTCTTGCCCTGCCCTCCCTGCTTGATGCGCTTGTACACTTCGGCCCGGTGCACCGGCACCGCCCTCGGCGCCTCTACCCCGAAGCGCACCACCCCGTCTCGCGTCTCTACCACCATGATGCGGATGTCATCGCCAATCACGATGATCTCGCCCACTTCGCGCCCGATTACCAGCATGTTCCGCTCCTTCAGCGACAGGTAAAAACGGAGCGTGCCTCGTGGACATAAACCTACTCAATACTTCCACGGCAAATCAGAAGCGCCCTACATTTGCCGGTAACTTCTCCTACAGATCTTTCACCGAGAATGCGCCTTGGCACGCATTTTTACCGCCATGCCGGCCATTTCGTCATACAGTCGCTCGGGGGCTTCGCGCTTCAGTGCCCAGGCTTGTCGACCTGCCTCGTGGGGCAGGATCAGGAACTCGCCGGCTGCCACTTGCTGATGGATATACTCGGCAATCTCTGCCGCGTTGATCGGCGAACCCTCCAGCAACTTGCCCACCTGGGCCTTCATCGCCGGGTTGGGCCCGCGGAACGAATCCAGCAGGTTGGTCTGGAAGAACGACGGGCACACCACGTGCACCGCCACCTCCAGCTGGCGCAGCTCCACCAGCAGGCTTTCCGACAGCGCCAGCACGCCGGCCTTGGCCACGTTGTAATTGCTCATGCCTGGGCCCTGCATCAGCGCGGCCATCGAGGCGATGTTGATGATGCGCCCCTTGCTGCGCTCCAGCAGCGGCAAGAAGGCCTTGCAGCCTTTGACCACGCCCATCAGGTTGACCGCGATCTGCCAGTCCCAGTCCTCCAGCGACAGCTCGGCGAAGAACCCACCCGAGGCCACGCCCGCGTTGTTGACGACCACATCGATGCCGCCAAACTGCTCGGTGCAGGCCTGGGCCAACGCGGTGAGCTGGCTGTAGTCACGCACGTCGCAGCGCTGGACGAAGCCTTCGCCACCGGCCGCCCGGGCCAGCTCCAGGGTTTCGAGCAGGCCGCTTTCATTGACATCGGCCAGCGCCAGGCGCCAGCCCTCACGCGCCCAGCGCAGGGCGATTTCGCGCCCGAGGCCGGACCCGGCGCCGGTGATCATGATGCGGTTTTGCATGGTGGCAGGCCTTGTTCAGGTGGGTAGTGAGGGGAGTCTAAACAAGGACCTGTGTATCGGCAGGGTTCATCAGGGTAGTGAATGGGCGGGCATGACCATGTAGTCAGTGCCGGCAGCTTCGCAGCACACAAAATGGAATCTTTCCCAAGCGGCAGCAGTCCGAAGTTACAAGAGGCCTGCAGTCCGAGGCCCTTGCCCCTCAACCACGCAAGGACTCCACCATGACCACGATCCTCATCATCATCCTGATCCTGCTGCTGATCGGTGGCTTACCGGTCTTCCCACACTCGCGCAGCTGGGGCTACGGCCCGTCCGGTATTGTCGGCGTGGTGCTGGTCATCCTGCTCGTGCTGCTGCTATTAGGCATGATATGAGCCACCCCGCCTGGCGGCGGGGCTCCAGGCAAGTCCGCGTGCTGCGCGAGGTAGCTGGCCAGCCAGCGATCCAGGCGCAGCATCGCTTCCTTCAGCGCAAGGGCTGCCCGGCGCACCTGCAAAGGGTTAGGCGGGTAGTGCCCGCACTGCGCCTCAAGCTGTTCACACAGCGCTATCAAGGCGTGCCCCGGTACAATGCGCGCCGCACCTTTTACCCGGTGGGCCAGCTCGGCAAGCGCCGACGGCTGGTTTAACGACGCGGCGAGTGTTGCCAGGTCCTCCCTGTTGCTTTTGGCGAGGTCGGCCATCAGGGCCACCAATACTGCCTGGTCGCCACAGACCAGTTTGTGCAGATGTGCCAGATCGACAATTGGTGGCCCCTGACCGGTCGGCTGGCAGGCACGCAATGTCTGCTTGAGCGTATCCAGGTCCAGCGGCTTGAACAGGCAATGGTCCATACCCGCTGCTCTGGCGCGGCGGCGCTCCGCCTGCATGGCGCTGGCGGTGAGCCCCACCACCCGACAGCGTGGCAGGCCCCTGCGCCGCTCGTGTTCGCGAATTGCCCTGGCCAGCGCAAAACCGCCAAGCCTGGGCATGTTGCAATCGCTGATGACCACATCGAACGGGTGCCGTAACCACAGGCGCAGGGCCTGATCGCCATCCTCGGCAACCTGGACCTGATGGCCAAGAAACTCCAGCTGGTGCGCCAGCAACAAGCGGTTGGCCGGGTAGTCATCGACGACCAGCACGCGCAGGCCAGCCAGCCTGGCTGGATCACCCTGTGGCAGCACCGGGGCAGCCAGTACCGGCGCAGCTGCCAGCATCAGGTCAAGGCGGATTTCAATCCGCGTGCCTTGGCCCAGCACGCTGTGCAAACGCAACTGCCCGCCGAGCATTTCACACAAACTGCGGCTGATGCCAAGCCCTAGCCCGGTACTGCTACGCGGTGACTGGCGCTGGTTGCTGGCCTGGTGAAACGGTTGGCCAAGGCTTGCCAGCTCGCACTGGGCAATGCCGATGCCGGTGTCTGCAACTTCCAGCAACACGCTTGCGCGGCCGGCAGCAGCCTGCATGCTCAGGCTCACCAACACCTCGCCCTGGGCGGTAAACTTGATCGCGTTGTTGACCAGGTTGGCCAGCACCTGTTTGAAACGCACCGGGTCAAGCATGACCCAGTTGTTCACCGCGCCTTTGCACACCACGTTCAGGGCAAGCCCTTTGCCGTGCGCCTGCTGCTCGAACAACTGCACAACCCGCGCCACCTGCTCGCGCAGGCTCACAGGCACCAGTACCAGCTGCAACTGGCCGGTTTCGATGCGTGTGATATCGAGCACATCCCCTATCAGCTCTTGTAGCCCCATGGCGGCATCAGCCGCCACTTCAATGGCCAGGTGGTCCAGTTCGCCCTGCCCGGCTTTGCGTCGGGCAAGCTCCAGCATACCCAGCAGGGCATGCAGCGGTGTGCGGATTTCATGGCTCATGGCGGCAAGGAACTGCGTCTTGGCCTGGTTGGCCGCATCAGCGTCACGTTTTGCACGCCGCAGTTGTACCTGCATCCGGCGCAGGTAGCGGACCCACAGCAGGGCCAGCAGCAACAGGCTACACGTGGTGGCAAACCCCGCCAGCACGCGACCGCCATAGCGGTGCAAGAAACCATCGTCAACGATCGTCGGGTTACGCCAGCGTCGCACCATGGCCTCCATTTCCGCCGGTGGCAGTGCGAGCAAGGCCTTATCGACAATACCCAATAGCTGTTCGTCAGCGTGGCTGCCAGCAAAGGCGAAATGCACCGGTGGCAGCGCAAGGCTGGCAGTGATACGCAGCCTGCCAGGGGAGTGACGCGCAACCAGCGAGCGTGCCTGGTCCAGTGCCAGCACCTGCCTGTCGAACGGCTCCAGGCTGCCGGGCGCTCCCGCCTCGTTGCGCGTCACCAACACCTGCGCAGCGCTCAAGTAAGCGCGGCTGAACCGCAGTTGGCGGGCGTGTGCCGGGCTATATGCCAGGCCGGCAACCAGGTCGGCCTGGCCCCCGCGTACCTGCTCGATCATGCGCTGGACATCGCTGCCCGCCTGTACCTCGAAGCGCAAACCGGTGAGGCGGCTGATGCGGTCCAGCACGTCCAGGCTCAAACCGCGCAATTGGCCATGCCCATCGCGGTAGCTCAACGGAAGCTGCTGCTCACCGAGCAACACTTTGACTACGGGGTTTGTCGCCAGCCAGCGCTGCTGTGCTTCGGTGAGTTCAACCCGCCCGGGTTTGCCCGGGCTGGCAGGCTGGGGGCTCCAATACCCGCGAATGCGGGCATGCTGCTGTTCGTCAAGGCCTTGCAAAACGGCGTCGACCAACCGGGGGAGTGGGCCTTCGTTGTCGAGCATGGCAAAGCCCAAGGCCTGAGCTGGCAAATCTGGCCACTCGACGGCTTCGATGCCGGGCAACTGCCCGCGGGCCAAGAGGTAGCGAGTGCCCAGGCCACTGCCGAGGTACAGCTCGGCTTCCCCGAGCTGTAACGCCGCCAGGGCGCTGTAAGGTGTTGGGTGAAGCAGTATCCGTGCATTGGGGTGTTCGCGCTGCAGCAGTGGCAACGGTCGATAACCGTCGACCATCAGCAACCGGGTGCCTTCGCTGCCGCCACTGACACCGCGCTCGCTGGCCAACAGCAGTGGCTGGTCGATGATGTAGGGGGTAGACACATGCAGATCTGCCGCTTGCGCCTGTTCTGCGGATACCGAGCTGACCATGTCGACAGCACCCGCGCGCAAGGCAGCAAACGCTGCGCTGTACGTGTCGAATACTTTCAGGCGTACTTCCAGGCCAAGCTTCTCGCCCAGCAGACTGGCGTACTCGGCGCTGATGCCTTCGTAGGCATGACCGGTACCGAGCATGTCGAAGGGTGGATTGTCGCGGCCGATGACGCCCAGGTTCAGCTGGCGCTTCTCCCACAGCCAGCGCAAGTCTGCGGCGGCCAGCTGCGCAGGGGCACCCGCCTCCACGCCACGGGTGTACAGTTGCGGTGCGGCGAGGACGGGTAATGGGCTAAGGCAGTACAGCAGCCACAGCAGCAAGGTTCGGATTGGCACGGGCAGCGACTAGAGCAGCGCATTGCGACGGGCAAAGTCCGCCAGGTCGATCAGCGAGTTGACCCGCAGTTTTTCCATGAGCCGGGCCTTGTAGGTGCTGATGGTCTTGTTGCTTAGCAGCATGG
Organism: Pseudomonas sp. NPDC008258; assembly: GCF_042956345.1. NCBI lineage: Bacteria > Pseudomonadati > Pseudomonadota > Gammaproteobacteria > Pseudomonadales > Pseudomonadaceae > Pseudomonas > Pseudomonas sp. NPDC008258. The sequence goes on along the minus strand of NZ_JBIBGE010000002.1, from coordinate 71,325 downwards.
CCTCGCCGATTGCTTTGTTGCTAAGCCCACGGGCCAGCTGTTGCAAGACCATCAGCTCGCGGTCGGTCAACGAGGCAATGCATTGCGCGTCCGTGTACTTGAGGTCCTGCTTGTGCACCGAGCTCAGCGCCACCTCGGGGAAATAGGTATAGCCCGACAAGGCTGCGCGCACCGCCTTGCCCAACTCGTCCAGCTCATCGGTCTTGGCCACGAAGCCCGCCGCGCCAGCCTGCATGCAACGCAGCGAATAGGCCTCGGGCAATTGCGACGTCAGCACCAGGACCTTGGGCGGCTGCGTCAAGGCCTTGATCCGGGCGATCACCTCAAGGCCATCCAGCCCAGGCATGGCGATGTCGAGGATCACCAGGTCCGGGCCCAGCTCACGCACCAGGCGCACCGCATCGATGCCATTGTCGGTCTGGCCGACGACATCGAGCCGCTCCTTGCGCAGCAGCATGCACACGGTGGCGCGGATGAACGGGTGGTCGTCTACCACCAGGACCTTGTGCATGGCTTGCTCCTGGAAAATGCCACGTCATAACTCGGCATCGAAGATCACGGTGACTTGACCGGTGTAGGTCTGCCCCGGGTTCTTGAGCATGCCCTGCACCTCGTCGCGGCCAGCCTCGAAATGCAGTTGGCCCGGGCGATTGAGGGTCGGCATCGATGCCTCGAAATACAGCGCCGCATGTCGGCCGGTCGGCAAGGCCACGTGATTAACCGGGTTGCCGAGGTACTGCACGCCCGGCGGCAGGCTCAGGCTGACTTGCACGGCGGCATCTTCGTTGTTGTCATTGCGGATCGCGCAACCCGCGCCGCTGTCGTACTGGCACAGCTTGTAGGCCTTGAACGGGCCGGTCGACCACAAGCGGAACGGCAGGTCTCGGTAAAGCCGCCCAGGCGCTTTGCCGCCGGACAGCCAGGCCTGCCAACCCCCTTTGGGTTCGAGCACGGCGCGCTCGGAGCCAGGTGGAAACTCGACAAGGAAGGGATGCTGGACGTCGAGCTCGAAGTTGAGCGTAAGGGTGTCAGTGCTCAGGTTGGTGACATCGTTGCCGAAGTCGAAATCGCCACCCGGGCCTATGCGGTAGGTAGTCGTACCGCGATAGATGCCGGACCTGAGGCGGTAAGGCGGTGGCATATCCAGCACAAAGGCGGCGGCGAATTCCGTCATGTCGACCGTCATGACCGTGCCTTCTGGTGCATAAGTACTATCAGCCCAGCACGGCTCGGGGGCATCAGGATTGGATAGAAAAATAGCGTGCGCGGCTCGGCCATTCGCCCAGCCGCCGCTGTTGCCGCCGCTGGTGCAACCACCTCCCAGCAGGTTCCAGAAAGGGTTGCGATCAAGCCGTGAGCTGTACGCAGCGAAGCTCAACAGCTCCCACTTGAAGTGCATGCGCCGCGGCTCGCCAGAGTCATGATAAACCTCGATATCCCGCCCGGCAGGTGCTTTCACGAAGCCTCTGTCACGCCAGTCCGGCGCGCCTTTTACCGTTTTTTTTGTAAAGGTGATAGGCAGATCGACAGTGGTCCTGCCCCGGCACGATAATGGCCAGCGCTCGCACATATGGCCCGGGGGCGTGGTATTTTCGAACCGCCCCGAACCACCCCCCCTGTATTGCGCCGTAATCGTCAACTCGATCGCGCTGGCCAGTGGTGCCAGCAACAACATCGCCAGCGCCAGGGCATTGCGCAGACTGGCCAATGCCGCCATGCCCTTGGCCGGCCTCATCCTTCCACCGCCATCGCGGTCAGGGTTGAGCCTTCATGCAACTCGAACTGGTGCAATTTACCCGCCTGCCCTTCGAACTCTCGGGTACGCCCAGGCAGCAAGTGATGCTTGGTCGCCGGCTCGCACGCTTCACCGGCGGACTGGCACTGGCGGAACTGGTCCAGCACCACGGTGCTGTTACCCTGGTTGCTGACCGTGAGCTTGCCGCCCTGGCGCTGCACCGGCGTCTGGAATTGCGCCTCGGCCGGCCGCACGAACAGCAACGAGCCGTAGCCTGCCAGCAGGTTGACCCCGGCCTTGAGGTGTTCGCGGTACTCTTCGGCCTCCTGTGCATCGACGGCAAAGCCATCGCCCAGCTCTGGCAGTACCGGCACGAAGCGCAAGCGGAAGTAACGCTCTTTGTCGCGCTCGCCGCGGTACAGCAAACGCACGGCCTGCATACCCTGGGCCGGCACGATCAGCCGCGCCGGGCTGGCCACCAGGCCGCGCTGCTCCAGCGGCAGGCCATCGGTATTGACTTCGCGGGCATTGCCATCGCTGTCGTACACCAGCTCGGCGACGCTGACCTTGACAAAGGCGGTTGTATCGCCGCCGTTGCGCACCCGCTTAAGCAAGGTGCTCTTGCCGCCGTCCAGGTAGTCGTAAAGCGCGCCGACATTGAGCTCGGGTGCCGCGCTGGCTGCCAGCGGCACAACCAGCAAAGCCAGGGCGATCAGGCGATGGATGTTCAAAGTTGAAGGCTCCTTGGGTGAGTGTAGCGATGGGCATACCGTAAAACGGCTGCAGTCGCAGGAGTTGTAGGACCCGTCTGAACTGACGGTAGGGCGGCTCTGTGTGTGATCAAGGTCAAGGTCTAGCTCTCGCCGCGCGCGCCATTCGCGGCGGCGGCTCTGGCCAGGCTTGCCGGCGTGCAACGCTGGTCGCCGGCCAACAGCACATCGTCTTCACGCGCCAGTTGCGCCAGGTCCAGCGTCAGCAGGCACACCGCCTCCCCTTGCTGGCGAATTTCCAGGGTGGGGGTGGACTCGCTCATCTCCACCGCGAAAAAGCCATCGGCTTCGCTGACACTGCGGCTGGCGTGGTTGATCACCTGGGCACCGCGCAGCGGCTGCCCATGGCTGTCGAGCAGGCGGCCGATCACGGTCAGGGTGCGCAATACCCGCAGTTGCCGGTAGGCGATGCCGCCACGGTTCAGGTGGTAGTCCACGCTGGACGGCTGGATCACGGCTGCGGTGGCGTCGGTACCTTCGAGGTCGAACTGCACATGGCCGGCCTTGTAGGCCGCCACCGGCACCACGTTGCGCCCTGGCCGCAAGTTGGCAGTACCGCCATGACGGTCGTCTGCACGCAGCTTCAGCCCTTCGATGTCGCTTTCCACATCGACGATGATCCCCGCCTGGTGGGGCAGGTACTGGCCACTCACCGCTGCCTTGCCGGCACCCACCGCCAGCATGCTTTCAAGGTTGAGGCCGCCGCTGAACTCACCGTTGTACGAGGAGCGCTGGAAGTAGGCATCGCCATGCAACTGCTGGTTTTCAAACTGCGTGTCGCCCCCCAGGCCGGCACCATAGCGGTCGGCGCTGGCGGTCAGGCCAACACTGCGCAGCGGGCCGAGGTCGACGTCCTGTTGGTAGGCCAACGCGGCATTCAGGTCACGCCCGCCGTCGCGGGCGGTACGGGTGCCGACGCTGGCCGACAGGCGCCGGCCACCCACGCCGCCCAGGCTCATGCTGAGGCTCAGGTTGACACCGCGGCTGCGTGCCTCGCCGGTGCCCACGTTGCCCGGCCGGTCGAACAGCGACAGGCGCCAGTTGGCCTGCGAACCCAGTAACTGGCCGAAGTACGACCAGCCCAGGTCCACCCCCGTACCCGCGTTGGCCCCGGTGCTGTGCGACACACGCACACTGGCGGTATTGCGCGGGTCCAGGCGGTGGTTGTACGACAGTGACGTCTGCGTTTGCCGGGCCTGCCAGTTGGTCGGCTCACGGGCCTCGCGCAGCGACTCCGGGCGCGCCAGCCAGGTGCTGCTCTGGCTGGCCACCAACGAGCTGCTTTCACCGGCATGGATCAGTTGCAGGTCATAACCATTGCCGTAGCCCTCGGCCCGGAACAGGTTGCCGTACAGTTTGAAGCGGTCGCGTACATCCCAGTCCAGCGAAGTTCCGTATTGCACGGTCTCGTCGATGCGCTGCGCCGACAGGCCGACGATAGCCCGCGGGTGTAGCAGGTAGTTGGCCAGCACGCCTGCGGCCAGGCTGTCATCGGCGTCGTGCTGCCAGTTGCTCAACACGCTGCTCTGTCGGCCCAGGTACAGGTTGTAGCGCCACGGGGCATCGGTGCTGCGCCAGTTGCTGGGTTTGTAGATGAACGCCTGGCTGCGCGAGGTGACCTGGCCGTCCTCGACCAGGCGTATTTCCACTTCATAGATGCCACCGGGCAGCACTTTGCTGTCCAGCGTCTGCAGGCCTGGCTGCACCGGCTGGCTGTTGATCAGCACGCCATTGCGGTAGATCTCCGCCACGGCGGGGCGGTTGGGGGTGACGTAGATGGGCGTCGCACTGGGCGCGCCATTGTCGATGGCCAGGCTGTCGCTGCTGCCGAACATCAGGCCCAGGGTGGTATCGGGGCTGGTGCCCATCAGCCGTGGCTGGCGGGTCAGGCCCTGGGCACTGGGGGTGAAATAGCCAAGCCGGTAGAAGTGATCTTGTACAAGACGTTCCCCATACAGCTGGTCAACCCGGTAACGCGTGCTCTGCTGGCTATCGCTGCCACGGTCGAGCTGGCCATCGGCCAAGGTTGTCCAGTTACCCAGGCTGCCCTGCCCTTGCAGCGCATAGCGCCCGCTGGTGGCGCGGCCGTCATTCACCAGGTTGAGCTGGTTGCGCAGCAGCAGGCCGTAGCTGCCCTGTTCGGGAAGCCGATGGTAACGCTCGCCTGCCGTTGACGCTTCGGCCTGGTCGGTGAGCAGTGACAGCTGCGAATTGACCAGGCTGTAATGCACTGCGCGCAAGCCATCGGGGCAATCCACCTGGCAGTCGCCCAGTGGCCGGCCGTCGACCAGGCGTTCGCGCCAGCGCCGCCGCAGGCTCTCCGGCTCACGGCTGTCGAGGGTTTCGGTAAATTCCAGCAACTGCACGCGTTGATCGCGGCTGAGCACCACCATGGCATCGCCCAGGTAGCGGCCGTCCAGGTCCACCCTGACGGCCAGCGGTACTTCATAGAAGTGCGCCTCGAATTCTCGCGGCAGGCCTTCGGTGCCGCCGAATGCCGCAGGCGCTGCCTGGCCATTTACAGGTGCAACGGCCAGGCAGGCTGCCACCGGCAGGCTGCGGTACAGCGCACGTAACGGGAAGTATCTGGTCATGAGTGTCGCTTGCAGGCAATACCTGCCCGCCCCGCGGCAGGGGCCGAGGGCAGGAGCAGGCAACAACGAATGAACGGTAAGGGCGAATCAGGGTGCGGCGGTTTCGAAGATCATGCTTACCAGGCCCTGGTAGTTGCCTGGCTCGTAGCCCGCAGCGGGTGCCGGTTGTGCGGCGACTTCAAAGCCGATGATCGCCCCCGGTGCTGCCTGGCTGGCGCTGACCACTTCGTTTGGCGTGGTCTGCAATACCGTGTCGCCAACCTTGACGTCCAGGCCGATGTTGTTGGTGCCACTGGCAATCACGGCAGGCGATACCAGGTAGGCGGTGATAGGGCCGACGGTGCTTTTGACTTGCAGTTCCTTGCGGATTGGCTCGAGCTTGGCCTGGTAGGGGTTCCAGCCCAACTCCTGAGGGTCGTTCATCCAGTTGCCGCCAACCGGCTCGACGAAGAAGGCATCGGTCGGTACCTGGGCGGTTACCTGCACCTGTTTTTCAATCGGGTCGACCGCGTGGGCCGCGCCGGCGAAAAGCAAGGCCAGCGGAAGGGCGAAGAACATACGTTTCACGAATCAAATCTCCTTGAAGGAATCACAGGCTGACGGGCGACTGCCCGATCAGTGGAGGCGATTATTCGTGAACGCTGGCGCGGAATGATTAGGACCGTTCCGAGCGAATTTAGGAAATTTCCCAAGCAAATTCATTTTGCCACTATCCGCTGCCAGACCCTGAAACGCACAACGCCCCGGCTAGCGGGGCGTTGTGCGTTTCAGGGTCTGGCAGCTACAGCATCAGTGGGAAACCGCCCCGCTGGCACCCAGGCCAGTCTGCGAACGCACGAACTGCGGGAAGAACTTCGCACGCTCGTCATCAGCCGCCTTGGACTTGTCGGTGATCGAGAAGAACCAGATGCTGACGAAGGCAATCGCCATCGAGAACAGCGCCGGGTACTCGTAGGGGTAGATTGGCTTCTCGTGGCCGAGGATCTGTACCCAGATGGTCGGGCCAAGAATCATCAGCGTCACTGCGCTGATCAGGCCCAGCCAGCCGCCGATCATGGCGCCGCGGGTGGTCAGCTTCTTCCAGTACATCGAGAGCAGCAGGACCGGGAAGTTGCAGCTGGCGGCAATGGAGAACGCCAGGCCAACCATGAAGGCGATGTTCTGCTTCTCGAACAGGATACCCAGGCCGATCGCCAGCACGCCCAGGGCGACGGTGGTGATCTTCGACACGCGGATCTCGTCCTTGTCGTTGGCCTTGCCCTTGCGCCACACACTGGCGTACAGGTCGTGGGACACCGCCGAGGCACCGGCCAGGGTCAGGCCCGCAACCACTGCCAGGATGGTGGCGAAGGCCACAGCCGAGATAAAGCCGAGGAACACACTGCCACCCACGGCATTGGCCAGGTGCACTGCCGCCATGTTGTTGCCGCCCAGCAAGGCGCCTGCTGCGTCCTTAAAGTCCGGGTTGGTGCTGACCAGCAGGATGGCACCAAAGCCGATGATGAAGGTAAGGATGTAGAAGTAGCCGATGAAGCCGGTGGCGTACAGCACGCTCTTGCGCGCTTCCTTGGCGTCACTGACGGTGAAGAAGCGCATCAGGATATGCGGCAGGCCGGCGGTACCGAACATCAGCGCCAGGCCCAGCGAGAAGGCCGAGATCGGGTCCTTGACCAGGCCGCCCGGGCTCATGATCGCCTCGCCCTTGGCGTGTACCTTGATGGCTTCGGAGAACAGCGTGTTGAAGTCGAAGCCGACGTGCTTCATCACCATCAGCGCCATGAAGCTGGCACCGGACAGCAACAGCACGGCCTTGATGATCTGTACCCAGGTGGTGGCCAGCATGCCGCCGAACAGCACGTACAGGCACATCAGGATACCGACCAGGATCACCGCCACGTGGTAGTCCAGGCCGAACAGCAGCTCGATCAGCTTGCCGGCGCCGACCATCTGCGCGATCAGGTAGAAGGCCACCACCACCAGCGAACCGGAGGCCGACAGGGTGCGGATTTCCTTTTGCCCGAGGCGGTACGAGGCCACGTCGGCAAAGGTGTACTTGCCCAGGTTGCGCAGGCGTTCGGCGATCAGGAACAGAATGATCGGCCAACCGACGAGGAAGCCGATCGAGTAGATCAGGCCGTCGTAGCCAGAGGTGAACACCAGCGCGGAAATACCCAGGAAGGAGGCTGCCGACATGTAGTCGCCAGCGATTGCCAGGCCGTTCTGGAAGCCGGTGATCTTGCCGCCGGCAGCGTAGTAGTCCGACGCCGACTTGTTACGCTTGGAGGCCCAGTAGGTGATGCCGAGGGTGAAGGCGACGAAGGCCACGAACATGGCGATGGCGGAAACGTTAAGCGGTTGTTTCTGCACCTCGCCGGTCAGGGCATCGGCGGCCCACACGGCGGGTGCGAAGGCTCCGCAGGCCAGTACGGCCAGGGCTTTGGCGTGGCGAATCATTGTTGCGCCTCCTTCAGGATGGCCTTGTTCAGCTCATCGAATTCGCCGTTGGCGCGGCGTACGTAGATGGCGGTCAGGACGAATGCCGAAACGATCAGGCCGACGCCCAGGGGGATGCCCCAGGTAATCGACGACTCAGGGCTGAGCTTGGCGCCGAGCACTTGAGGACCGTAGGCGATCAGGAGGATGAAGGCGCAGTACAGGCCGAGCATGATCGCCGAGAGTATCCAGGCGAACCGTTCGCGTTTGGTAACCAGCTCCTTGAAGCGGGGGCTGTTTTGTATCGAGAGGTAAATGCTGTCGTTCATTGTTTTTGTCCTAGCAGCACAGGTAGGGGATGAAACCCACGCCCTTACTTTATGCGGCTGTTGGACGGCAACCAGACGACCTTAGTCTTAGATGCAACGGTGTTTTACCGATTGCGTAACAAAGTGCCGGCCCTTTCGCGGGCTTGCCCGCTCCCACAGGGGGATCACAAGGCCTGAGGGCAGTGATACACCTGTGGGAGCGGGCAAGCCCGCGAAGCAGCAAAACTGGCCCTGAAGTTCTTACTTGCCGGTCCACTCCTTCACACGATCAGGGTGCTTGGCCACCCAGTCCTTGGCCGCCGCTTCAGGCTTGGCACCGTCCTGAATCGCCAACATGACTTCGCCGATTTCATCCTTGGACTGCCACTGGAACTTTTTCAGGAACTCGGCAACCTCAGGGGCTTTCTTGTCCAGTTGCTTGCTGCCGATGCTGTTTACGGTTTCAGCCGCACCGTAGACGCCTTTAGGGTCTTCAAGGAACTTGAGCTTCCACTTGGCAAACATCCAGTGGGGTACCCAGCCAGTCACTGCAACGGACTGCTGCTTGTCATAGGCACGGGTAAGCTCGGCAATCATGCCTGCGCCAGAACTGGCCTGCAGTTTGTAGCCAGTCAGGTCGTAGTCCTTGATGGCCTGGTCGGTCTTGATCATCACGCCGGAGCCGGCGTCGATACCTACGATTTTCTGCTTGAAGCTGGTGTCGGTCTTCAGGTCGGCAATGCTGTTGGCCTTGACGTACTCCGGCACGATCAGGCCGATTTTTGCATCTTTGAAGTTGGCCCCGTAGTCGACCACCTTGTCTTTGTTCTTGGCCCAATACTCACCATGGGTAACGGGCAACCATGCCGACAGGATTGCATCGAGCTTGCCGGTAGCAACGCCCTGCCACATGATCCCGGCAGCCACGGCCTGCAACTTCACGTCGTAGCCAAGCTTCTGCTTGATCACTTCTGCGGCCACGTTGGTGGTGGCCACACTGTCGGCCCAGCCATCCACGTAACCAATGCTTACTTCTTTGGCCATTGCCTGTGCTGCGCTCATTCCCAGTACCAGGGCGGTGCCTACACCCAGGAAACGTCGCATTTTTTTCAAAGTTGCCATCAAAGCATCCCCTCGTCAGGTCTTGGAGATTGCATCATCTGCCTGCAACAGCGGGCGACCTGATCCAGCTGCGACCTGTACCTGCCCCATATGCGACAGCACTGTGCCATTAGCGCCATCGGCCTACAGCAGCCTGCGCGATCCTTGCATGCCAAAGCTTTGGCGCCGGGCTACTATCTACCCTTTTGCGCCTGACGATGGACCGCCCGATGCCCAGTTCTGCCCGCTTGCTGTTACCGCTGTACCTGCTCGCCTGCCTGTTGGCCCTGCTCGGGCTTGCGGGGCTCTGGTACGGGCTTGGCAAGCCGGTGCACCTGCCCGACGCGGCCAGCCCGACACACAAGTTGCAGTGCGCGTCCTACACGCCGTTCGACAAGGACCAGTCGCCCTACGACCAGCCGTTTCGTTTGCGCCCGGCACGCATGGACGCCGACCTGGCGTTGCTGGCTGAGCGATTCCAGTGCATCCGCACCTATTCCATGACCGGTCTTGAGGCAATCCCCGCGCTGGCGCGCAAGCATGGCCTGAAAGTGATGCTGGGCGCCTGGGTGAACGCCCACCCGGCAGACACCGACAAGGAAATCGAGCTGCTGATCGCCACCGCCAACGCCAACCCCGATGTGGTCAGCGCGGTGATCGTGGGCAACGAAACGTTGCTGCGCAAAGAGGTGACCGGTGCACACCTGGCCAAGCTGATCGCCCGGGTGAAAAGCCAGGTGAAGGTGCCGGTTACCTACGCGGATGTGTGGGAGTTCTGGTTGCAGCACCCGCAGATTGCCCCGGCGGTGGATTTCCTGACCATCCACCTGCTGCCCTACTGGGAGGACGACCCACGCGGCATCGATGACGCCCTGGCCCACGTGGCCGATGTGCGCCGGGTATTCGGCACGCGCTTTGCGCCCAAGGACATCGTGATTGGTGAAACCGGCTGGCCCAGCGAAGGCCGCCAGCGCGAAACCGCCCTACCCAGCCGGGTCAACGAGGCGCGCTTCATTCGCGGCTTTGTGGCCATGGCTGAAAGCAACGGCTGGCACTACAACCTGATCGAAGCATTCGACCAGCCCTGGAAGCGCGCCAACGAAGGTGCAGTGGGCGGGTACTGGGGGCTTTACGATGCCGACCGGCAGGACAAGGGCGTACTTGAAGGGCCGGTGAGCAATTTGCATTACTGGCCGCAGTGGTTGCTGGCCAGTGTGCTGTTGATGGCGGCCATGTTGGTACTCGCCGGGCGCCCCGCCAGCGCGCAGGCGGCACTGTTGCTGCCAGTGCTGGCGGCGTTTGGCGCGGCTTGCCTGGGGCTGTGGGGCGAACTGATGCGCACCCATGCGCGCTTTGCCGGGGAGTGGGTATGGGCGGTGGTGCTGGCCGGGCTGAACCTGCTGGTGCTGGCCCATGCGCTGCTGGCCCTGGCGCAGCGGGCGGGCTGGCGCGAACGCTTGTTCGCCTGGCTGCAGGCGCGGGCCGGCTGGCTGTTGCTGGCGGCCGGCTTTGCCGCGGCGGTGAGCATGCTGGCGATGGTGTTCGACCCACGCTACCGTAGCTTCCCCAGTGCGGCACTGGCGTTGCCGGCGCTGGTGTATGTGCTGTGGCCGGTGCGGGCGCGGCGTGCGGAGGTGGCGTTGTTGGCGTTTATCGTCGGAGCCGGGGTGGCGCCGCAACTGTTTGTCGAAGGGTTGCAGAACCAGCAGGCCTGGGGTTGGGCGGTGGTGAGTGTGCTGATGACCGCTGCCTTGTGGCGCAGCTTGCGGGTGCGCAAGGTTTGAGACCCTGGGGCCGCTACGCGCCCCATCGCCGGCAAGCCAGCTCCCACAGGGACCGCGCAAGCGTTCAGATATCGAGCAAGTCAGTTGGCCCTTCACAGGAGTGTGCAGTGCGTTCAGGCGGTGATGACCCTGTGGGAGCTGGCTTGCCTGCGATGGGGCGCGTAGCGGCCCCTGTCAGCCTTGCTGCGGTCTCCTGACCAGGCGCAACCCCGCCAGCACCAGCGCAAACACCGCGATGCTGGCGGTGTACAGCACCAGCGCCGGCACCGCGAGCACCAGGGCCAACACCGCCAGCCACCAGCCGGCGCGGCCGGAAACCACCTGCGCCAGCAGCGCCAGGCCCAACCCGCCCCAGGCCAGCACCTGGTGGTGAATGCCCAACCCCAGCAACGACCGCACCTCACACTGCCAGTACGCCGCCGGCACCGTGCACAGCCCAACCCACTGGCCATCCTCCATCAGCCCATAGCGCACACCATAACTGGCAGCGAGCCACAGCCCGAGAAACAGCACAAGCAGAGCAGCTGGCAGCGCACGAGACATCCCGTTCTCCAATAGCGGTAATCGAAAGCATCCATGATCGCTTATGCCCCGATGTAAGGCAAAATCACAACCCTGCAGCTATGTTGCAGATAACCAGCACACCAAAGGCCACCGCGCCAGGCAACTTTGCCCGCGTTGATGTGGTCCTAGCCTGCACACTGCTCGACCTTGCGTTCTTTTGGGGGATTACATGCTTCGATCTTTGCGCCTCGCTGCCTTGCTCGGCAGCCTGCTCATGGCTGTGGCCGCTTCGGCGCGGGATATCGACGCCGCGAGCTACGGCTACCCCTTGACCAACCCGTTCGAGGCGACCATCGCCACCACGCCGCCGGAGCAGCGCCCGACCCTGCCCAGCGACGACGAAATCAACCAGTCCGACTACAGCCTGAACCTGCGCCCGGAGCGCGAGTTCACCCTGCCCGACAACTTCTGGGCGGTGAAAAAGCTCAAGTACCGCATGGCCCGGCAGGACCACGAGGCACCGCTGATCTTCATCATCGCGGGCACCGGCGCGCCCTATAGCAGCAGCATCAACGAATACCTGAAGAAGCTCTTCTACCAGGCCGGCTTCCACGTGGTGCAGCTGTCGTCGCCCACCAGCTACGACTTCATGAGCGCCGCCTCGCGTTTTGCCACCCCCGGCGTCAGCCAGGAAGACGCCGAAGACATGTACCGGGTGATGCAGGCCGTACGTGCCCAGCACCCGCGCTTGCCAATCAGCGAGTTCTACCTCACCGGCTACAGCCTGGGCGCGCTCGATGCGGCCTTTGTCAGCCACCTGGACGAAACCCGCCGCAGCTTCAACTTCAAGCGCGTGCTGCTGCTCAACCCGCCGGTCAACCTGTACACCTCGATCAACAACCTGGACAAGCTGGTGCAAACCCAGGTCAAGGGCATCGACCGCAGCACCACGTTCTATGAACTGATGCTGCAAAAGCTCACGCGTTACTTCCAGGACAAGGGCTACATCGACCTCAACGACGCCCTGCTGTACGACTTCCAGCAGTCGAAACAGCACTTGTCCAACGAGCAGATGGCCATGCTGATCGGCACCTCGTTCCGCTTCTCGGCGGCCGACATCGCCTTCACTTCCGACCTGATCAACCGCCGTGGCCTGATCATTCCGCCGAAGTTCCCGATCACCGAAGGCAGCAGCCTCACCCCGTTCTTCAAACGCGCCCTGCAATGCGACTTCGACTGCTACATGACCGAGCAGGTGATCCCGATGTGGCGCGCCCGCACCGACGGCAACAGCATTTTGCAACTTACCAACCAGGTGAGCCTGTATGCCCTGGAAGACTACCTGCGCAGCAGCGACAAGATTGCCGTGATGCACAACGCCGACGACGTCATCCTCGGCCCGGGCGATATCGGCTTCCTGCGCAAGGTGTTTGGTGAGCGCCTGACCCTTTACCCCCATGGCGGCCATTGCGGCAACCTCAATTACCGCGTCAACAGTGACGCCATGCTGGAGTTCTTCCGTGGTTAACAAACTCCTCTTCGCCACTGCCCTGCTTGCCGCCGGCCACACCCTGGCCGCCGAAACCGCGCCTCGCGCCAGCGTGATCGAGGCTGATCCGCAAGTGACTGCCGCACCGCTGGTACCCGAGGCCGATGGCTTCATCGACCCGCTGCGCGAGCTCAAATTCAACCCGGGGCTGGACCAGCGCGAGTTCGAGCGCTCCACCCTGGAGGCGCTGAACGTGTACGACCCACTGGAGTCGATCAACCGGCGCATCTACCACTTCAACTACCGGCTGGACCAGTGGGTGCTGCTGCCGCTGGTAAGTGGCTACCAGTACGTCACACCGCGCTTCGTGCGTACCGGGGTAAGTAACTTCTTCAACAACATCGGCGATGTGCCGAACCTGTTCAACAGCGTGCTGCAGCTCAAGGCCAAGCGCTCGGCAGAGATCACTGCCCGGTTGATGTTCAACACGATCATTGGCGTAGGTGGGCTGTGGGACCCTGCGACCAGCATGGGCCTGCCGCGCCAGAGCGAAGACTTTGGCCAGACCTTGGGGTTCTATGGTGTGCCAGACGGGCCGTACCTGATGCTGCCGGTGCTGGGCCCATCGAACCTGCGTGATACCACCGGGTTGGTGGTGGACTATGCGGGCGAGCAAGCCATCAACTACCTGAACGTGGCCGAAGCCAGCACCGACCACCCGGAAATCTTTGCCTTGAAAGTGGTGGACAAGCGCTATACCACCAAATTCCGCTATGGCCAGCTGAACTCGCCGTTCGAGTACGAAAAAGTGCGGTATGTGTATACCCAGGCGCGCAAGTTGCAGATAGCCGAGTAAGCAGGCTTGGCCTCTTCGCGGGCTTGCCCGCTCCCACAGGTATTGCACAATTCCTGAAGGTTGTGCGGTACCTGTGGGAGCGGGCAAGCCCGCGAAGAGGCCGGTACAGCCAACATCAAATCCCCAGGAACTGGCACAGCTCCCGCTTCTTGGCCAGAGCATCCCTTCGCCCCAGTTCGATCAGCTCACTGCAATAGCTCGCCTCGAACAGCAAATAGCTCAACACCCCCGCCCCGCTGGTGCGCGTCGCCCCCGGCCCCCGCAGGAACAGGCGCAATGCCGCTGGCAACTCGCGCCGATGCCGGGCAGCGATTTCGTCCAGTGGCTGGCTGGGCGCCACTACCAGCACGTCGATCGGCGCCAGCCCCAGGCGCCGGGCATCCAGGTGCGCCGGTAGCAACCGGCTCAAATGGTTGAGCCGCTGCAGCAGTTCGATGTCATCTTCCAGGCTGTCGATGAAGGTGCTGTTGAGCATGTGCCCGCCAATCTGCGCCAGGCTCGGCTGCTGCCCGCTGAACACCCGCTGGGTCGGCAACGGCGGCGCTGGCCGCTGCGGGTTGCCACTGACCCCGACCACCAGCACCCGGCTGGCGCCCAGGTGCAGGGCCGGGCTGATCGGCGCCGACTGGCGCACCGCGCCATCACCGTAGTATTCGTCACCCAACTGTACCGGGGCGAACAGCAACGGGATCGCCGCACTGGCCAGCAGGTGGTCGATGGTCAACGGCGTGGGTACGCCGATGCGACGGTGGCGCAACCAGGCTTCGATGGTGCCGCGGCCCTGGTAGAAGGTGACCGCCTGGCCAGACTCGTACCCAAAGGCGGTGACTGCCACGGCACGCAGTTGCTCGGCGGCAAGGGAATGGCCGATGCCGTCCAGGTTCAGGTGTGCTTGCAACAGGCTGCGCAATGGGCTGCTGTCCAGCAGTGCCACTGGCGCCTGCCCGCCCAACCCGAGCAGGCTGTGGCCGACGAAGCGGCTGGCCTGGCGGACCACGCCGGGCCAGTCGCTGCGGATGACCAGATGGCTGCGGAAGTTCTGCCAGAAGGCGGTGAGCCGCTGCACGGCATCGTTGAAATGGGTAGCGCCGCTGGCCAGGGTAACGGCGTTGATGGCCCCGGCAGAGGTGCCGACGATGACCGGAAACGGGTTGTGCGCGCCGGCCGGCAGCAGCTCGGCGATGCCGGCCAGTACGCCGACCTGATAGGCCGCGCGGGCGCCGCCGCCAGAAAGGATAAGACCGGTTACCGGGGGTGGGGCCATGGCATCCTTCCTGGATCAGTTGTTTTCAGGCCCGGCCTCTTCGCGGGCACGCCCGCTCCCACAGGATCACCACAGGCCTGGGCAATCCGCAGACCTGTGGGAGCGGGCAAGCCCGCGAAGAGGCCGGCACAGGCAAAATCAGTTCAGCGCTTTTTTTTCTCATACAGCCGCGGCGCCCCTTCGGGCCGCGACTTGAACCGGCGGTGCGCCCACAGATACTGCTCGGGGCACTCGCGTAACACGCCTTCCACCCACTGGTTGATGCGCAGGCAATCGGCCTCTTCGCTTTCGCCCGGGAAGTCCGCCAATGGCGGGTGGATAACCAGACGATAGCCGCTGCCATCCTCCAGGCGCTTCTGGGTAAACGGAATCACCTGTGCCTTGCCCAGCCGGGCAAACTTGGTAGTGGCGGTTACCGTCGCCGCCTGGATGCCGAACAGCGGTACGAAAATGCTCTGTTTGGCGCCGTAGTCCTGATCCGGTGCGTACCAGATCGCGCGGCCCGAACGCAGCAGCTTGAGCATGCCGCGCACGTCTTCACGCTCCACCGCCAACGAATCGAGGTTATGGCGCTCACGGCCGCTACGCTGGATGAAGTCGAACAGTGCGTTACCATGCTCACGGTACATGCCGTCGATGGTGTGCTGCTGGCCAAGCAATGCAGCGCCGATTTCCAGCGTGGTGAAGTGCACCGCCATAAGGATGGCGCCCTGCCCCGCCTGCTGGGCGGCCTGCAAGTGCTCCAGCCCCTCGATATGGGCCAGGCGCGCCAGCCTGGCCTTGGGCCACCACCAGCTCATGGCCATTTCGAAGAAGGCAATGCCGGTGGAGGCGAAGTTGGCCTTGAGCAAACGCTGCCGCTCGTCGACCGACAGCTCCGGGAAGCACAGCTCCAGGTTGCGCGCGGCAATGCGCCGCCGCTCGCCGGCAAAGCGGTACATCACCGCCCCCAGCGCGGCACCGACTTTCAACAGCACCCGATACGGCAACTGGACCACCAGCCACAGCAGGCCCAGGCCCAGCCACAGGCCCCAGAACTTGGGGTGAAGGTAATAGGGACGAAAACGCGGGCGTTCCATTGAAGCTTCCGGAAAGACAAAGGCTGCGCATTCTACAACGGATCAGCGTATGTTGCGGGCAACCGGTGTTCTCGTTATAAGTCAGGGCACTTTTTTCGCAACAAGCCGTCTATGCAGACCATGAGCCCAAACCACACACCCGACACCGCCTCCGTGTTCCAGCTCAAGGGCAGCATGCTCGCCATTACAGTACTGGAACTGGCGCGCAATGACCTTGAAGCCCTTGACCGCCAGCTGGCGGCCAAAGTCGCCCAGGCGCCCAACTTCTTCAGCAACACGCCGCTGGTGCTGGCGCTGGACAAGCTGCCGGCCGACGAAGGGGCGATCGACCTGCCCGGCTTGATGCGGATCTGCCGCCACCATGGCCTGCGTACCCTGGCCATCCGCGCCAACCGCATCGAGGACATCGCTGCCGCCATCGCCATCGACCTGCCAGTGCTGCCACCGTCCGGCGCACGCGAACGGCCACTTGACCCTGAACCCGAGGTGGTCAAAAAGCCCGAGCCAGCCCCTGCGCCAGCACCGGCCCCCGAGCCCGAGGTACGCCCGACCCGCATCATTACCTCGCCGGTACGGGGCGGCCAGCAGATCTACGCCCAGGGTGGCGACCTGATCGTCACCGCCTCGGTCAGCCCGGGTGCGGAACTTCTGGCCGATGGCAACATCCATGTGTACGGCGCCATGCGCGGCCGGGCGCTGGCCGGCATCAAAGGCAACACCAAGGCCCGTATCTTCTGCCAGCAGATGACCGCCGAAATGGTCTCCATCGCCGGCCAGTACAAGGTCTGCGAAGACCTGCGCCGCGACCCGCTGTGGGGTTTCGGTGTGCAAGTCAGCTTGTCTGGTGACGTGTTGAACATCACCCGTCTTTAACGGATACTTGCCAGCATTTTTAGAGCAACTTTTTTACCGTTGCCGTTATTTACGCTATTTCAGTTATTTGCAGGGACTCGTGTCCCGATCATTTTAGGGGTGAAACACCTTGGCCAAGATTCTCGTGGTTACTTCCGGCAAGGGGGGTGTGGGCAAGACCACCACCAGCGCCGCCATTGGTACCGGCCTCGCACTGCGTGGCCACAAGACCGTCATTGTCGACTTCGACGTGGGCCTGCGTAACCTCGACCTGATCATGGGCTGCGAACGCCGCGTGGTGTACGACTTCGTCAACGTGGTCAACGGCGAAGCCAACCTGCAGCAGGCGCTGATCAAGGACAAGCGCCTGGAAAACCTGTTCGTGCTGGCCGCCAGCCAGACCCGCGACAAAGACGCGCTGACCCAGGAAGGCGTGGAAAAGGTCCTGATGGAACTGAAAGAACAGTTCGATTACGTGATCTGCGATTCGCCAGCCGGTATCGAGAAAGGCGCGCACCTGGCCATGTACTTCGCTGACGAAGCCATCGTGGTGACCAACCCTGAGGTTTCCTCGGTACGCGACTCCGACCGCATGCTGGGCATCCTGTCGAGCAAGTCGCGCCGCTCGGAAAACGGCGAAGAGCCGATCAAGGAACACCTGCTGATCACCCGCTACCACCCAGAGCGTGTGGAAAAGGGCGAAATGCTGAGCATCGCCGACGTCGAAGAAATCCTGGCAATCAAGCTCAAGGGCGTTATCCCCGAGTCCCAGGCCGTGCTCAAGGCTTCCAACCAGGGTATCCCGGTCATCCTCGACGACCAGAGCGATGCCGGCCAGGCCTACAGCGATACCGTCGACCGTCTGCTGGGCAAAGAAAAACCCCTGCGGTTCATCGAAGTGCCGAAGCAAGGATTCTTCGCGCGCCTGTTTGGAGGCAAGTAAACCATGAACCTTTTTGACTTCTTTCGTGGCAGACAGAAACAGACCAGCGCGTCGGTAGCGAAAGAGCGTCTACAGATCATCGTGGCGCACGAGCGCGGCCAACGCAGCGAACCGGACTATTTGCCGGCGCTGCAGAAAGAACTTCTGGAAGTGATCCGCAAGTATGTGAACATCGGCAACGATGACGTGCATATCGAGCTGGAAAACCAGGGCAGCTGCTCGATTCTGGAGCTGAACATCACCTTGCCAGATCGCTGATCTGGCTGAAAGCTGGGGCTGCTTTGCAGCCCTTCGCGGGCACGCCCGCTCCCACAGGATGCGCGATATACCTGTGGGAGCGGGCGTGCCCGCGAAGGGCCGCAAAGCGGCCCCAATTGCTCAAAAGAGACCCCGTAATGCCGCTGTCCAACATCCAGATCCTGCACGAAGACGCCGCCATCCTGGTAATCAACAAGCCGACCCTGCTGCTGTCGGTGCCCGGCCGCGCCGAGGACAACAAGGACTGCCTGATCACCCGCCTGCAAGAAAACGGCTACCCCGATGCGCTGATCGTGCACCGCCTGGACTGGGAGACCTCCGGCATCATCCTGCTGGCCCGCGATGCGGATAGCCACCGCGAGCTGTCGCGCCAGTTTCACGATCGCGAAACCGAAAAGGCCTACACCGCATTGTGCTGGGGCCAACCGGTGCTGGACAGCGGCAGCATCGACCTGCCACTGCGCTACGACCCGCCAACCAAGCCACGGCATGTGGTGGACCACGAGCAGGGCAAGCACGCGCTGACGTTCTGGCGCATCGTCGAGCGCTGTGGCGATTACTGCCGGGTGGAACTGACGCCGATTACCGGGCGTTCTCACCAGTTGCGCGTGCACATGCTGTCGATCGGTCACCCGCTGCTGGGTGACCGGCTGTATGCCAACCCCGAGGCGCTGGCAGCGCATGAGCGGCTGTGCCTGCATGCCTCGATGCTGAGCTTTACCCACCCGGTATCGGGGGAGCGGTTGAAGTTCGAGTGCCCTGCACCGTTCTGAATTTGCATGGCCTGTACCGGCCTCTTCGCGGGCTTGCCCGCTCCCACAGGTACTCCACAGGTTTCGAATGTGGTGATACCCCTGTGGGAGCGGCTTTAGCCGCGAAGAGGCAGACACAAATTGTCGACTTAATACGTTAAACTCGCGCCACTGCTGTCTGGAGTGAGCTATGCGCGACGTACTGAATTCTGGCCTTATCGATTTCCTCAAGGCCTCCCCCACGCCCTTCCACGCCACCGCCAGCCTGGCACAGCGCCTGGAAGCGGCCGGTTACCAGCGCCTGGACGAGCGCGACAGCTGGGCCACCGTGCCTGGCGGCCGCTACTACGTCACCCGTAACGACTCCTCGATCATCGCCATCAAGCTGGGCAAGCAGGCGCCGTTGCTGAACGGCATCCGCATGGTCGGCGCACACACCGACAGCCCGTGCCTGCGGGTCAAGCCGCAGCCAGAGCTGCAGCGCCAAGGTTTCTTGCAACTGGGTGTGGAAGTGTATGGCGGCGCCCTGCTGGCACCGTGGTTCGACCGTGACCTGTCGCTGGCCGGCCGCGTTACCTACCGCCGTGACGGCAAGGTCGAAAGCCAGCTGATCAATTTCAGGCTGCCGATCGCGATCATCCCCAACCTGGCCATCCACCTGAACCGCACCGCCAATGAAGGCTGGGCGATCAACCCGCAGAACGAGCTGCCGCCAATCCTGGCCCAGGTGGCCGGTGACGAGCGCATCGACTTCCGCGCCCTGCTCACCGAACAACTGGCCCGCGAGCACGAGCTGATCGCCGATGTGGTGCTGGACTATGAGCTGAGCTTCTACGACACCCAGGACGCCGCACTGGTCGGCCTGAACGGCGACTTCATCGCCGGCGCCCGTCTGGACAACCTGCTGTCGTGCTACGCCGGCCTGCAGGCACTGCTGGCCGCCGACAGCGATGAAACCTGCGTGCTGGTGTGCAACGACCACGAAGAAGTCGGCAGCAGCTCGGCCTGCGGCGCCGACGGCCCGATGCTCGAGCAGACCTTGCAGCGCCTGCTGCCGGACGGCGACGCCTACGTGCGCACCATCCAGCGCTCGCTGATGATATCGGCCGACAACGCCCACGGCGTGCACCCCAACTACGCCGACAAGCATGATGGCAACCACGGGCCCAAGCTGAATGCCGGGCCGGTGATCAAGGTGAACAACAACCAGCGCTACGCCACCAACAGCGAAACCGCCGGGTTCTTCCGTCACCTGTGCATGGCCGAAGAAGTGCCGGTGCAAAGCTTTGTGGTACGCAGCGACATGGGTTGTGGTTCGACCATCGGGCCGATTGCAGCCAGCCACCTGGGTGTGCGCACGGTAGATATCGGCTTGCCGACCTTTGCCATGCATTCGATTCGTGAACTGTGCGGCAGCCATGACCTGGCGCACCTGGTTAAGGTGCTGACCGCCTTCTACCGTAGTCGCGAACTGCCCTGATTTGTTGTAGGCAGGCCCGGCCTCTTCGCGGGCTTGCCCGCTCCCACAGGGACCGCACCGCTCTCAAGGGCTGCGCAGTACCTGTGGGAGCGGGCAAGCCCGCGAAGAGGCCGGGCCTGCTTGCACCTGCTCAAGGTCAATCCCGCTTCACCTGCCAAGCGCTATGCTTGTGATATGGCCCCACTGCAAAAGGATTGCTGTCCATGTCCCCGTTCCTGTCCCTGTTCGTGCCGGTGTTCCTGTTCCTGATGCTGTTGACCATCGGCTTCAGCATGCGTGAGCGCAATATCGGTGTGCTGATGATGTGGATCGGTACCTTGGGCATCTTCGGCCTCACCTGCTGGAAGATCCTCGAGAAACTGCCGACATAAACCTCTACACTCGGTCAATCGTTTGACCTGAGGTAGATTTGCCAGTGCCTGCCCTCCTGCGTTACCTGTTCCTGCTGCTCTTGCTGTTCATCACACCGGTACAGGCGGCGGGCCTGCCCAGCCTGCTGGGTGGCAGCGCGCCCGCACAACCGGAGGCCACCGAGCCGCTGGGCAAGTCGCTGGACGAAGTCATCAAGAACCTCGAAAACGACCAGCAGCGGGCCAAGCTGCTGGCCGACCTGAAAAAACTGCGCGACGCCACCAAGCAATCACAGCCCAGCGTGGAACAGGGCGTGCTCGGCCTGATTGGCGGCGCTCTGCATGACTTTGAAAAACAGTTCAGCGGCGATGCCAGCCCGTTCCTGCGCTGGGCCACGGAAATAGAACAAGCCCAGGCCGAGCTGACCGAACTCATGGTACCGGTGCACCAGTGGCCGGCGATCCTGTTCGGCTTTGCCGCCGTCATCGCCGTGTGGAGCATGCTGGCGTATGCCTTCAACTGGGTCGGCCACCGCATACGCCTGCGCTTTGGCCTGAGTGAGGAACTGCCCCAACACCCGCGCACCTGGGACCTGGTGCGCTTTGCCTTGCGCAAGCTCGGCCCGTGGCTGGTGGCGCTGGTGGGCACCGTTTACCTGAGCTTCGTGCTGCCACCCTCGCTGGGCAAGTCCCTGGCCATGGTGCTGGCCTACGCGCTGGTGGTGGGCACTTGCTTCTCGGCCATCTGCGTCATCGCCTTCTCGCTGCTGGACGGCCCACACCGCCACCGCGCCCTGCACATCCTGCGGCACCAGGCATTCCGCCCGCTGTGGCTGATCGGCAGCTTCGCAGCCTTTGGCGAGGCCATGAGCGACCCGCGCATGCTGGTCGCCCTCGGCACCCACCTGGCCCACGCCCTGGCGACCCTGGCAAACGTCATCGCCGCACTGTGCACCGGGCTGTTCATCCTGCGCTTTCGCCGCCCCATCGCCCACCTGATCCGCAACCAGCCACTGTCACGGCGACTGACCCGGCGCACCCTCAGCGACACCATCGAAATTCTCGGCAGCTTCTGGTTCATCCCGGCACTGATCCTGGTGGCCATCTCGCTGTTCGCCACCTTCGTCTCGGCCGGCGACACCAGCACCGCCCTGCGCCAGTCGCTGATGTGCACGGTCCTCGTGGTGGTGTGCATGGTGCTCAACGGCCTGGTACGCCGCCACGCCGCCAACCCCAAACGCGCCGGCAAGCGCCAGGCGGTGTATGCCGAGCGCCTGCGCAACTTCGGCTACCTGCTGGTGCACCTGTTCATCTGGCTGGTGTTCATCGAACTGGGCCTGCGCGTGTGGGGCTTGTCGATGATCCGCTTTGCCGAGGGTGACGGCCACGAGGTAAGCCTGCGCCTGCTGGGCCTGGCCGGTACGCTGATTGTCGCCTGGCTGGTGTGGATCCTTGCCGACACCGCCGTGCACCACGCCCTGGTACGTTCGCGCCGGGGCCTGGCCAACGCCCGTGCACAAACCATGATGCCGTTGATCCGCAACGTGATGTTCGTGGTCATTTTCATCATCGCGGTAATCGTCGCCCTGGCCAACATGGGCATGAACGTCACCCCGCTGCTGGCCGGTGCCGGTGTGATCGGCCTGGCCATCGGCTTTGGCGCGCAATCGCTGGTGGCCGACCTGATCACCGGGTTGTTCATCATCATCGAAGACTCGCTGGCCATCGATGACTACGTGGACGTGGGCGGGCACCTGGGCACGGTGGAAGGCCTGACCATCCGTACCGTGCGGCTGCGGGACATCGACGGCATCGTGCACACCATCCCGTTCAGCGAGATCAAGAGCATCAAGAACTACTCGCGGGAGTTCGGCTATGCCATCTTCCGTGTGGCCATTCCGCACAACATGCACATCGACAAAGCCATCTCGCTGGTTCGCGAGGTGGGGCAAAAGCTGCGCAATGACCCGCTGATGCGCCGCAATATCTGGTCGCCGCTGGAGTTGCAGGGGGTGGAGAGCTTCGAGTCGGGCTCGGCGGTGTTACGGGCACGGTTCAAGACCGCGCCGATCAAGCAGTGGGAGGTGTCGCGGGCGTTCAACCTGGCCTTGAAGCGGCAAATGGATGAGGCCGGGCTGGACCTGGCGACGCCGCGGTTGTCGGTGCAGGTGGTGACGGCCGGCGGTGGGGGAATGGCGGAGACCGGTTCTTCCAGTTAGGGCCTCTTCGCGGGCTTACCCGCTCCCACAGGGTCATCACAGTGTTCAAGGCCTGTGCAGTACCTGTGGGAGCGGGCAAGCCCGCGAAGCAGCCAACACCTCATCCCGCCTGGGCACGAATGCGAATGGCATCATGCCGCCAATACTCCAGGTCACAGTCGATCAGGTGACCATGCTGATCGCTGTTGACCCGGGTAATGTGCAACCCCGGGCTGCCCACCGACACCTTCAAAGCCCCCGCCGCCTCAACCGGCAACGCCGTCGGCAAGATCTCGAAGCACACCTGCCCATACTCGATGCCATACACCCGCCCATAAATCTCGGTCAGTGACTGCGCCAGGTCCTGCTCGAGAATCCCCGGAAAGTACCGTGGGTTGAGGTAATGCTCGGCATACAACACCGCTCGCCCGTCAATCCGCCGCAACCGGCAGATACGCACCACGCTGGATAACGCCGGCAACTGCAAGCGCGCACAGATGGCCGCCGAGGCCGGCTGCAGCCGTGCCGACAACAACTCGGTACTGGCCACCCGCCCCTGGTCGCGCACCATGGCATGAAAGTGGCTGCGCTCGATCAGGTCGTAGGTCAGCCGCTGGGGCGCGACAAACCAGCCGCGGCGTTCTTCGCGGTAGATCAGGCCCTGGGCCTCCAGCTGCGCCAGCGCCTCGCGCAGGGTAATGCGCGTGGTGTCGAACACCTCGCTCAGTTTGCGCTCGGCCGGCAGCTTGCCCCCCGGCGCCAGCAGGCCGTGCTCGATCTGCTCCTGCAAGGCGTGGCAGATGGCTGTTACCGCACGCGGTGGCATCGGCTGCATCAAAGGTTACCTATCTGGACTAGTCCAGCCCCAGAACAGGGCACTTGGAGAATAGTGCAAGCCTAGGCAGGGCTGATGAACATCCCGTGACAAAGCCGCAACCGTGCTGTTGCCAGAATCGGGCCAGCCCAGCAAATTCGGGGGTACGCCATGGTCTACGCTGTATTGCCAGGAGCCTGCAACTACCTGTGCGGGCCCCTCCCTACATCAAACTGTCACGCAAGCGGCCTACCTTGGCTCAAGGTTTGCTGACCTAGACCAAAGGTTCCAGGCAACGGCTTCACTCGCCCACACCGAAACAATAACGATCGGTAAAAGGCACCCACCCAAGGAGCTACGGATGAAAAAGTTGTTCATGGCGTCACTGCTCGGTTCGGCCATCGCGTTCTGCACCTCGGCCATGGCCGCGGACCTCAAGGCCCTGGAAGACGCCGCCCGCAAGGAAGGCACCGTCAACAGCGTGGGCATGCCCGATGCCTGGGCCAACTGGAAAGGCACCTGGGAAGACCTGGCCAGCAAGTATGGCCTCAAGCACACCGACACCGACATGAGCTCGGCCCAGGAAATTGCCAAGTTCGAAGCCGAGAAGGACAACGCCAGCGCCGACATCGGCGACGTGGGTGCCGCCTTCGGCCCGATCGCCGTCACCAAAGGCGTGAGCCAGCCGTACAAGCCAAGCACCTGGGACCAGGTACCGGATTGGGCCAAGGACAAGGACGGCCACTGGGCGCTGGCCTATACCGGCACCATTGCCTTCATCATCAACAAGGACCTGGTGAAGGAAGGCGAACGCCCGACTTCCTGGCATGACCTGGAAAAAGGCAAGTACAAGGTTGCCATCGGCGACGTCGGCACCGCCGCCCAGGCCGCCAACGGTGTGCTGGCTGCGGCCATCGCCTACAAGGGTGACGAGAGCAACGTGGCGCCGGGCCTGCAATTGTTTACCAAGCTGGCCCAGCAGAAGCGCCTGTCGCTGGCCAACCCGACCATCCAGACCCTGGAAAAGGGCGAGGTGGAAGTGGGCGTGGTGTGGGACTTCAATGGCCTGAGCTACCGCGAACAGATCGACCCCAAGCGGTTTGAAGTGCTGATCCCGTCGGATGGCTCGGTGATTTCCGGCTATACCACTGTGATCAACAAGTACGCCAAGCACCCGAACGCGGCGAAGCTCACCCGTGAGTACATCTTCAGCGATGCCGGGCAGATCAACCTGGCCAAGGGGCACGCCCGGCCGATCCGTGCCGAACACCTGAAGCTGCCAGCGGATGTGCAGGCCAAATTGCTGCCGAACGAGCAGTACGGTGCTGCGCAACCGATCAAGAATGCCGAGGCGTGGGAAGCCACCTCGAAGAAACTGCCGCAGATGTGGCAGGAGCAGGTGATTATCGAGATGGAGTAAAGGGCCAGCTTCTTTAGCGTCTGAACAGGCCCTTTCGCGGGCACGCCCGCTCCCACAAAGACCGCGCAGCCCTCAAAGGTTGCGCAGAACCCTGTGGGAGCGGGCATGCCCGCGAAGAAGCCAACGCGGTTTCTGACTGGAGCAAACATGCAACACAACGTCATCCTGGTCCTGCTAGACGGCCTCAACTACCAGGTCGCCCACCACGCCATGGGCCACCTGCACGCCTATGTCGAGGCCGACCGCGCCGCGCTGTACCGCGTGGAATGCGAACTGCCGTCGCTGTCGCGGCCACTGTACGAATGCATCCTCACCGGCGTGCCGCCCATCGACAGCGGCATCGTGCACAACAACGTCAACCGCCTGTCCAACCAGCGCAGCGTGTTCCACTACGCCCGTGAAGCCAACCTGGGCACCGCAGCGGCGGCCTATCACTGGATGAGCGAGCTGTACAACCGCTCGCCCTTCGACCCGCAGCGCGACCGCCATACCCACGCACCAAAGCTGCCGATCCAGCACGGGCTGTTCTACTGGGACGACCGCTACCCCGACTCGCACCTGCTGGCCGATGGCGAGTACCTGCGCCGCCGCCACGCCCCCAACTTCCTGCTGGTGCACCCGATGAGCATCGACGATGTCGGCCACCGCCACGGCCTGGACAGCAGCCAGTACCGCAACGCCGCACGCAGCGTCGATATCCTGCTGGCCGACTACCTGCCAGGCTGGCTTGAAGAGGGTTATCAGGTACTGGTCACCGCCGACCACGGCATGAACAACGACCGCTCGCACAACGGCCTGCTGGCCGAAGAGCGCGAAGTACCGCTGTTCGTGTTCGGTGACGCCTTCAGCCTGGACCCGGCGGCCAAGCCGCTACAGACCGAGCTGTGCGGCACCATTTGCGAGCTGCTGGGCGCGGCCCACGACAAGACGGTATGCCGGGAGTTGCTCAAGTGAACCGTGGGCGCTACCTGGCCCTGCTCTGCCTGCTGCCGTTTGCCGTGTTCTTCGTCGTCTTCCAGATCGCCCCGTTGGCCTGGGTAGCGATCAACAGCGTGCAATCAGAAGCCGGCTGGGGCGTGGAAAACTTCAGCAAGGTATTCAGCTCCAGGTTCTACCTGCAGGCCCTGCAACGCAGCCTGGAGATCAGCTTCTGGTCGAGCCTGTTCGGCATCATCATCGCCACCCTTGGCGCCTATTCGCTGCGCCAGGTGGACTCAAGGCTGCGTGACTTCGTCAGCGCCTTTGCCAACATGACCAGCAACTTTGCCGGGGTGCCGCTGGCCTTCGCCTTCATCATCCTGCTCGGTTTCAACGGGGCGCTGACCCTGCTGCTGAAGCAGATCGGCCTGCTGGAAGACTTCAGCATCTACTCCAAGAGCGGGCTGATCCTGGTGTACACCTACTTCCAGATCCCGCTGGGTGTGTTGCTGCTCTACCCCGCCTTCGACGCGCTGCGTGAAGACTGGCGCGAGTCGGCCGCGCTGCTGGGTGCCAGCCACTGGCAATTCTGGCGGCACATCGGCCTGCCCGTGCTGACCCCGGCACTGCTGGGCACCTTCGTCATCCTGCTGGCCAACGCACTCGGTGCCTACGCCACTGTGTACGCGTTGACCACCGGCAATTTCAACGTATTGCCGATCCGCATCGCAGGCCTGGTGGCCGGTGATATCAGCCTCGACCCCAACCTGGCCAGCGCCCTGGCGATGGTGCTGGTGGGCTTGATGACGCTGGTCACGGTGGTGCATCAATGGCTGTTGAAGAGGAGCTACCATGCGCGCTGAAGCCCGTTCCGGCGGCTGGTACCACCGCGCCGTGGTCTACCTGCTGTTCCTGATCCTGCTGCTGCCGCTGGCCGGCACCCTGCTCTACTCGCTGGCCACCAGTTGGTCGGCCAGCCTGCTGCCCAGCGGGCTGACCCTGAAGTGGTACGTGGCGCTGTGGAGCGAGCCACGCTTCCTGGCGGCCTTCGGCCAGTCGCTGCTGGTGTGCGTGGGTGCGCTGCTGCTGTCGGTGGTGCTGATCCTGCCGCTGCTGTTCGTGGTGCATTACCACTTCCCGCGGCTCGACGCGCTGATGAACATCCTGATCCTGCTGCCGTTCGCGGTGCCGCCAGTGGTGTCTTCGGTTGGGCTGTTGCAACTGTATGGCAGCGGCCCGATGGCCATGGTTGGCACGCCGTGGATCCTGATCGGCTGCTACTTCACCATCGCCTTGCCGTTCATGTACCGCGCCATTACCAACAACCTGCAAGCCATCAACCTGCGCGACCTGATGGATGCCGCCCAACTGCTCGGCGCCAGCACCTGGCAAGCCGCGCTGCTGGTGGTGCTGCCGAACCTGCGCAAGGGCCTGATGGTGGCGCTGCTGTTGTCGTTCTCGTTCCTGTTCGGCGAGTTCGTATTCGCCAACCTGCTGGTCGGCACCCGCTACGAAACCCTGCAGGTGTACCTGAACAACATGCGCAACAGCAGCGGGCACTTCAATAGCGCGCTGGTGATCTCCTATTTTGCCTTCGTGCTGGTACTGACCTGGGTCGCCAACCGCCTGAACAAGGACAAGACCTGACATGAGCTTCGTCAGCGTACAGAAACTGCAGAAAAGCTACGCCGGCAGCCCGGTGTTCGAGAACATCGACTGCCACATCGAACGTGGCGAGTTCGTTACCCTGCTTGGCCCGTCCGGTTGCGGCAAGTCCACCCTGCTGCGCTGCATCGCCGGGCTGACCCCGGTGGACAGCGGGCAGATCCTCCTCGACGGCCACGACATCGTGCCCGTGAGCCCGCAAAAGCGTGGCATCGGCATGGTGTTCCAGAGCTACGCGCTGTTCCCCAACATGACCGTGGAACAGAACGTGGCCTTTGGCCTGCGCATGCAGAAGGTCAAGGCCGATGAGAGCCAGGTGCGGGTACGCGAAGCGCTGGACCTGGTGGAGCTGGGCACGTTCGCCGGGCGCTACCCGCACCAGTTGTCCGGCGGCCAGTGCCAGCGCGTGGCCCTGGCCCGCTCGCTGGTTACCCGCCCGCGCCTGTTGCTGCTGGACGAGCCGCTGTCGGCACTGGATGCACGTATCCGCAAGCACCTGCGTGAGCAGATTCGTGCCATCCAGCGTGAGCTGGGGCTGACCACCATCTTTGTCACCCACGACCAGGAAGAAGCGCTGACGATGTCGGACCGCATCTTCCTGATGAACCAGGGGCGCATCGTGCAGAGCGGCGATGCCGAAACCCTGTATACCGCGCCGGTGGACCTGTTTGCCGCCGGCTTCATCGGCAACTACAACCTGCTCGACGCCGACAGCGCCAGCCGCCTGCTGCAACGCCCGGTGGCCAACCGCCTGGCAATCCGCCCAGAGTCGATCACCCTGGGGGTCAATGGCGAACTGGATGCAGAAGTGCGCAGCCACAGCCTGCTGGGCAATGTGATTCGCTACCGCGTAAAAGTACGCGAGGTGGAATTGGTGGTCGACGTGCTCAACCGCTCGCCGGCCGACCTGCACGCGGACGGAAAACGGGTAAGCTTGTCGATCGACCCCACGGCGCTGCGGGAAGTGGCCTAAGGAGATTCACCACAATGGCACTGGCAATTTTCGATCTGGACGAAACCCTGATCCACGGCGACTGTGCGTCGCTGTGGAGCGAGCAAATGGCCCGGCTGGGCTGGGTTGACGGCAAGGAATTCCTGCGCCGCGACCATGAACTGATGGAGGCCTACGGCAAGGGCCATTTGCAGATGGAAGACTACATGGCCTTCAGCCTGGAGCCGATTGCCGGGCGCACCCTGGAAGAAGTCGAGCACCTGGTCGAGCCGTGGGTCGAGGACGTGATCGAACCGATCATCTTTGGCGACGCCTGCCGCTGCATTGCCGAACACCGCAAGCGCGGGGACCGCATTCTGATCATTTCGGCTTCAGGCACGCACCTGGTCGGGCCGATTGCTGCACGCCTCGGGGTGGACGAGTACCTGGCAATCGAACTGGAGGCGGTGAACGGGGTGTATACCGGCAGAACCCATGGGGTGCTGACGTATCGCGAAGGCAAGATCACCCGGCTGCTGGAGTGGCTGGATCAGGAGCAGGAGAACCTGGAGGGGGCGAGTTTCTATTCCGATTCGCGCAATGACTTGCCGTTGCTGCTGAAGGTGGATCACCCGTATGTGGTGAACCCGGATGCAGTGTTGCGTGAGCATGCCCAGACCAATGGCTGGCCGATTCTGAGTTGGTCCTGAACATTTGTGTGGGCTTCTTCGCGGGCACGCCCGCTCCCACAGGGTACGGTGATCCCTGTGGGAGCGGGCGTGCCCGCGAAGAGGCCTGGCCTGCTTACACCAGGCTTGGGTCGATCACCATCACCAGCTTGCCCGACACCTGGTTGCTCTCCAGTTCGGCATACGCCGCCTGGGCAAACTCCACCGGATAAGTATCCACCAGCTGGGGCGACAAGCGCCCTTCCGCAAACAGCGGCCACACCTGCTGTTGCAACTCACGCAACAGCTCGGCCTTGAAGCCGTCATCGCGGTTGCGCAGCGTGGAGCCGGTAATTTCCAGACGCTTGCCCAGCACCTGGGCCAGGTCCAGCTCGAACTTGCGCCCGCCCATCAGGCCGATGATCACCCAGCGCCCGTCGCGGGCCAGCAGCTTGAGGTTGAGTTCGCCGTAGCTGGCGCCCACCGGATCGAGAATCACGTCGAACGGGCCATGACCTTCCAGTGCATCCAGGTTCTCGTTACGTACCACACCACCCGCAGCGCCCAGCGCTTCACAGTAGGCCAGGCGATCCGGCGAACCGACACTGACCCACACCGGGCTGCCAAACGCCTTGCACAGCTGGATGGCGGCCGAGCCCACGCCACTGGCGCCGGCATGCACCAGCACCTTCTCGCCAGCCTTCAAGGCGCCCAGCTGGAAAATGTTCAACCAGGCGGTGGCATACACCTCCGGTAACGCCGCTGCTTCGTGCAGGCTCAGGCCCTCAGGCACCGGCAGCACGTGGCGCGCATCGACCACTACCTCCTCGGCCATGGCGCCGCTGGCCAGCAGCGCGCAAACGCGGTCACCTACGCGCCAGTCGGCCCCGGGGCCCACTTCTTCAACCACCCCGGCGCACTCCAGGCCCATGTACGGGCTGGCACCTGGCGGTGGCGGGTACAAACCTTTCATCTGCAGCAGGTCGGCGCGGTTCAGGCCCGCAGCAGCCACGCGAATGCGCACTTGGCCCGCGTCACAGGCCGGGCGCTCGGCCTCAACCCACTCCACATGTCCGTCAACGCCTTGCAATGCCTTCACAGTGCCTCCATAGTTGAATCATGACTGGGCCTGAGGTTGCTTACCTCAGGCTTTTTGCAGTATTTGCCCGGCTCCATGGAACCGGCAACGGAAAAGACGGCCTACTATGCGTGATCAATTGCCTCCACGTCGAATCAGCATGAAGCATTTCCTCCCAAGCACCGCCCTCGCCGTCATGATCGGCCTGGGTAGCCTCACGCTCGGCGGCAATGCGGCGGCCGCCAACAAGTGGGACAGCCTGCAGCCGGACCGCGACGAGATCGTCGCCAGCCTCAACGTGGTGGAATTGCTCAAGCGCCACCACTACAGCAAGCCGCCGCTGGATGACGCCCGCTCGGTCATCATCTACGACAGCTACATCAAGCTGCTGGACCCGGCGCGCAGCTACTTCACCGCCGCCGACATTGCCGAGTTCGACAAGTGGAAAACGCAATTCGACGATTTCCTCAAGAGCGGTAACCTGGACCCGGGCTTCACCATCTACAAACGCTACCTCGACCGCGTCAAGCAACGCCTGGACTTCGCCCTGGCCGAGCTGAACAAGGGCGTGGACAAGCTCGACTTCACCACCAAGGAAACCTTGCTGATCGACCGCAAGGACGCTCCGTGGCTGAAGGACCAGGCCGAGCTCGACGACTTGTGGCGCAAACGCGTCAAGGACGAAGTGCTGCGCCAGAAAATCGCCGGCAAAGAGCCCAAGCAGATCCAGGAAACCCTGACCAAGCGCTACAAGAACCAGCTGGCGCGCCTGGACCAGACCCGTGCCGAAGATATTTTCCAGGCTTACATCAACACCTTCGCCCAGTCCTACGACCCGCACACCAACTACCTGTCGCCGGACAACGCCGAAAACTTCGACATCAACATGAGCCTGTCGCTCGAAGGCATCGGTGCGGTGCTGCAAAGCGACAACGACCAGGTCAAGATCGTGCGCCTGGTGCCGGCAGGCCCGGCAGCCAAGACCAAACAGGTGGCCCCGGCCGACAAGATCATCGGCGTAGCCCAGGGCAACAAGGAAATGGTCGACGTGGTCGGCTGGCGCCTGGACGAAGTGGTCAAGCTGATCCGCGGCCCGAAAGGTTCGGTGGTGCGCCTGGAAATCATCCCGGCAAGCAATGCGCCTAGCGACCAGACCAGCAAGATCGTGTCGATCACCCGTGAAGCGGTGAAGCTTGAAGAACAGGCCGCCAAGAAATCGGTGCTCAAGCTGAAACAGGACGGGCGTGACTACAAGCTGGGCATCATCGAGATCCCGGCGTTCTACCTGGACTTCAAGGCGTACCGCGCCGGTGACCCGGAGTACAAGAGCACCACGCGCGACGTGAAGAAACTGCTCACCGAGTTGCAGAAAGAGAAAGTCGACGGCGTGGTCATCGACCTGCGCAACAACGGCGGCGGCTCGCTGCAGGAAGCCACCGAGCTGACCAGCCTGTTCATCGAGAAAGGCCCGACCGTGCTGGTACGCAACAGCGACGGCCGCGTCGACGTGCTGGAAGACGAAAACCCGGGTGCCTTCTACAAAGGCCCACTGGCGCTGCTGGTGAACCGCCTGTCTGCCTCGGCCTCGGAGATTTTCGCCGGCGCCATGCAGGACTACCACCGTGCGCTGATCATCGGTGGCCAGACCTTCGGCAAAGGCACCGTGCAGACCATCCAGCCACTCAACCATGGCGAGCTGAAGCTGACCCTGGCCAAGTTCTATCGCGTTTCCGGGCAGAGCACCCAGCACCAGGGCGTGCTGCCGGACATCGACTACCCGTCGATCATCGATACCAAGGAAATCGGCGAGAGCGCCCTGCCCGAGGCCATGCCATGGGACACCATCCGCCCGGTGGTCAAGCCTGCGGCTGACCCGTTCAAGCCGTTCCTGGCCCAGCTCAAGGCACAACACGAAGCGCGCAGCGACAAGGATGCGGAGTTCACCTACATTCGCGACCGCCTGGCCCTGACCCAGAAGCTGATGAACGAAAAAACCGTCAGCCTCAACGAGCAGGAGCGCCGCGCACGTCACGATGATATCGAGGCCAAGCAACTGGCCCTGGAAAACATCCGCCGCAAGGCCAAGGGTGAAGAGCCGCTCAAAGAGCTGAAGAAAGAAGACGAAGACGCACTGCCAGCCGAGGATGAAAACACCAAGCCGGAAGACGACGCCTACCTGTCCGAAACCGGTCGCATCCTGATCGACTACCTCAGCGCCAGCACCAAGGTAGCCAAGAAGTAACGTGTTGCAGCAGTGATGGCAGAATAATGTGACCTGTCATCAAACAGTCATCGCGCTGTCGTGAAATACGGGGGCCGGGCATGCAGATGCCCGGCCCTTTCATTTTCAGGAATACGTCATGACCGTTGCCGAACAGCTCAGCGCCTTGAGTGCCATTCTGGCTCAACGTAGCATTCACAGTCTGTTCCAGCCGATCATGTGCCTGAGCGAGCAGCGGGTATTCGGCCATGAGGCGCTGAGCCGTGGCCCGTCAAACAGCCCGCTGCACGCGCCACTGAACCTGTTTACCATCGCCCGCCAGGCCGGCCGCCTGACCGAACTGGAAGCCGCCTGCCGGGAAAGCGCCTGCCGGCGCTTCAGCGAGCAGCAGTTGCAGGGCAAGCTGTTTCTCAACATCTCGCCTGAATCGCTGCTGGAGCCCCACTACCCCTCCGGCCAGACCCTGAAACTGCTGGAACAGGTCGGCCTGCCGCCTAGCCGGGTGGTGATCGAGCTGACCGAACACACCCCAACCGACGACTTCCAGTTGCTTTCAAACGCCCTGCACCACTATCGCGACATGGGCTTTTCGATTGCCATCGATGACTTGGGGGCGGGTTATTCCAGCTTGCGCCTGTGGTCGGAACTACGCCCCGAATACGTGAAAATCGATCGGCACTTCATCGACGGCATTCACCGCGACCCGCTCAAGCGCGAGTTCGTGGGTTCGATTTTGCAGATTGCCCGCGCGTCGAAGGCGCAGGTGATTGCCGAAGGGATCGAGTTGGCAGACGAGCTGCTGGTGCTGAGGGAGATGGGGGTGGACCTGGTGCAGGGCTACTTGCTGGGGCGGCCGCAGGAGTTGGGGGTGCATCAGAGCCGGCAGTTACCGGCGCTGATGAACGTGCCGCCGGCTGAACAGCCAACGGTGCGGCTTGATGCCACGATCGGGCAGTTGCTGGAATTGTTTGGCCGGTATCAGCACCTGGATGCATTGGAGGTGCGGGATGTGGATGGCAGGGTTTGTGGCTTGATTCACAGGGATGCGTTGCCTGTGCTGGCCCTATCGCCGGCAAGCCAGCTCCCACAGGATCACCACACATCTTGAGCTTTGTGCGGTACCTGTGGGAGCTGGCTTGCCGGCGATAGGGCCGGAACAAGCAACCCATCAGGCTGTTTCGGGGTAGCTGTACTCGAACACCCGAACCACCTCGGAAGCATGCCACGACGCGGCCTCCATGCCATCCACCGGCCCGGCAAACCGCCCCAGCCGTTCGACACATTCAAAAAAGCCGGTACGCGGCAAGCGGCTGGCGCCTTGGCTGATCACCAGCGAGCTGCGCAACGGCTGCTCGGCACGGGCATCCAGCACCGCCAGGTATTCCAGCGCGGCGGTCAGCGTCTGCATGGCCGGGCTGGGCAGCTGCAAACGCTCGATCAGCGCTCGGTAGGTCAGCAAGTGACGTTGACGACGGGCCAGGTCAAGCTCGCCCAGCAGGTTATCCCAGTGCTGACGGCTGATCCTGACCTGGCTCATGATGGCTCGCTCCAGCCAGCCACCCCCAGGTGCCAGGCCAGGGCGCGGCGGATGGCTGCATCCGGCTGGCGCTCGCCTGACTCGATCATGGCCAGATAAGCCGGGCTCACCCCGACATTACGCGCCAGTTGCTCAGGCGCAATGCCCTTGGCCTGGCGAATCTGTGCAACTTCACTGAACGCCGGTAACGGCGCAACGGCGGCGGCGGCCTGTTCGCTGACAGCTGCCTCGGCAGGCGCCTGCCCTGCGGCCTTGAGCAGAGCCTGGTACTGCTCCCAGGGAACGACTGCGTACTCGGGTTGACCGTCCCGGCTGATGACCTGAATACCCATTACAAACCCCTTTAAAAAGGATTACAGCATGTAATCCGTAGGCATAACCCTTATGCCAATTATATTACCAACTCCGGGGTCTGTCCGGTTGAGCTGCGGTTCAGGCTGTTTTCAATGGGTATTACGCTCCAGTTGCAGCACTTCCTGGCTGGCAGGCAGGCGCTCTACCACGCGTAGCCGTTCTGGCGCCTGGCTGTCGCGCCAAGCCTTGAAGCGTGCCAGTTCGTCGGCCACGGTCTTCAGCACCCAGCCAAGCACCGCAATGTCATCAAGGAAGCCCACGCCCAGCAACCAGTCAGGGATGGCATCGATCGGGCTGACGAAATACAACAGGCCGGCCACGATGGTGACCAAGGCCTTGGGGCTGATGGCGCGGTATTCGCCGCGCCACCACGCCAGGCACAACGACTGCAGCAGTTTCACATCCTCGCGCAGTTGGCCGATACGCGGGCCTTTGCGCGCCACTGCAAACAACAGGGCCGGCAGCCGACCACGGCTGAGCAAACGCTCGGCCAAGGGCAGGAAGCGGGCAAAATTCCAAGGTGCGCTCATGGAGCCTCCAGGCGGAACAGGTTATCCACATTTATTGTGGATAACCTTGTGAACAGGGCCACGTTTCTGACCTCCGGTGCCTGCCAGGCAAGGGCCCCGGTCAGATCGGGCGTTTTTTACACAGCCGTTTCAAGCCGAGGGTACCTGGCCGCAAACGATTTGCGCCAGAAACATCCTACACCTGCAAGCTGCATTTCCTCGGACAGTATCAGCTGTTTCAGGTTCGTCCAATCGCCACAAATGAAAACGCCCCGTCAGGACGGGGCGTTTTGCGAGTACCAGCCAGTGTTACTTGGCAGGGGCTTCAGCAGGTGCTTCGGCCGGGGCCTCGGCTTCAGGCTCGGCGCCTTGCAGCTGGGCCGGATCCTTGATGGCGATCAGTTCCAGGTCAAACACCAGAACCGAGTTGGCCGGGATCAGCGGGCTTGGGCTCTGTGCGCCATAGGCCAGTTCAGCCGGGATGAACAACTTGTACTTCTCGCCAACGTGCATCAGCTGCAGGCCTTCGACCCAACCCGGGATCACGCCGCTGACCGGCAGGTCGATCGGGCTGCCGCGCTCGACGGAGCTGTCGAACACCTTGCCATCGATCAGCTTGCCTTCGTAGTGGACAGTGACCACGTCGGTTGGCTTGGGCTGCGGGCCGTCGGCCTTCTTCACCACTTCGTACTGCAGGCCCGAGGCAGTGGTGACCACGCCTGGCTTCTTGGCGTTTTCTTCGAGGAACTTCTTGCCGGCGGAGGCGGCTTCTTCGCTGGCCTTGGCCAGGCGTTCTTCGGCACGCTTCTGCAACGCGGTAAAGGCCTCTACCAGCTCTTCGTCCTTGATGCGCTGTTCCTTTTTACCAACGGCGTCTTCGATGCCGAGGGCAACGGCTTTGGAATCAAGGTCTTCCATGCCTTCCTGAGCCAGGCTCTTGCCCATGTTCAGGCCGATGCCGTAGGAGGCTTTCTGCGACGGAGTCTTCAGCTCGGGGCTGCTGGCCTGTTGATCACAGCCAGCCAGTACCAGGCCAACCAGGGCAACCGCAGCCGCCAAACGATGCTGTTTCATGTAATTTCCTTGTTCATGCGCCATAAGGGCAATCAGGGTAGAAGCCGCGAGCTTATCAGGCGTCCCCAACCCATGGCTACCGGCATAAGAGCAGGTTTTGGTAAGTAAGTTCAGTACTTGAACGGATATTCATCCGAGCGTTTGCAGCCATTGGCCAGTATTGACCCGTTGTGCCGCTTTTGCCCGGTTTTGCGGGGGATTTATTTCGTTGGCTTCTGAAAGGCCAGCCATCAAGGGTAGTGACCTTCACGGTACTGCCCCGCTACCTCGCGCAGCACCTCGCACACCCACTGCCCCGGCAGGCTTTGCGGCAAAGCGGCATTGCGACAGATACCAACCGAGCCGCCCGGCTCGCGCACGCCCAGGTCGAGCTCGACCAGTTCGCCACGGCGCAGGTCGAGCAGCACCGCATCGCGGGGCGCCACCCACAGCGCATCGCTGCCTAGCAGGTAGCGCCGGCTCAACGCCAGCGACAGGGTTTCCAGGCGCTGCGCTGGCATCTGGATGCCGCATTGCACGAACAGGCTGTCGGCATGCTGGCGGATGGTGGTGCCTGCCGGTGGCAACACCAACGGGTAACGGCCCACCTGGGCTCGCTCGACCGGCGTGGCGGCCAGCAACGGGTGGCCCGGGCGCACCACCAGGCTCATCGACTCGCTGTACAAATGCTCGAACGACAGGCCCTGGATCTGTGGGCTGTCGGTCATTCGACCGACCACCAGCTCCAGTTCGCCCAGGCGCAGTTGGCCAAGCAGCTGTGCGCTGATGCCGGTGACCACGCTGATCACCAGCGCTTCATGGCGCTGGTGCAGGCGGCACAGCACCTCGGGCATGAGCAGGCCTTCGACCGTGGACAGCACACCTATGCGCACCTGCGACGGCGCCCGCGCCTCGCCGCGCAAGCTGCTGACGCCATCGCGCAGGGCCTGCACGCTGGGCCCGGCATAGCGCATGAAACGCGTGCCGGCCGGGGTCAACTCGACGCCCTGGCGGCTACGGGCGAACAGGCGCGTTTCCAGCAGGTCTTCGAGTTCTTTAAGGGTTTTGGAAATGGCCGGCTGGCTGATGGCGAGCACGTCGGCAGCCCTGGCCAGGCTGCCCTGCCGGGCAATCTCCAGGAAGCACAGCAGGTGGCGGTACTTGATGCGGGTGTCGAGGTTCATGCGCCAAGCTTAACGCATCGCTACCTGCGGCGTATCCGGGTCGCGTTGCTGGCGGCGGAACTGCCCTGGCGGCAGGCCATGAATCTGACGGAAGCGCCGCGAGAAATAAGCCTCGTCGGCAAACCCGCACAAACGCGCCACCTCACCTACCGGCCGGCTGCCATTGAGCAGGTAGTTGCGTGCGGTATGCATGCGTCGCTCCAGCACCAGCTCACTGAACGTCTTGCCGATCTCCTTGCGCAGCCAGTGGGTCAGGTAAGTGGGGGACAGGTAGGTGGCGGCGGCCACTTTCTGCAGGTTCAGGTCGGGGTCGTCGATGTGCCGGCGCAAGTACTCGCTCATGCGGTTCAACGCGGCCCGGCGGCTCAGTTGCGCAGCGTTGCCATCTGCCAGGATGCGCAACGGTTCGGCATACAAGCCGCACACCTGGCCAATCAGCTGCAACAGCAGGCCCTTGAGCACCTCCCGGCTGCCGAAGCGGCGGTTGGCGTCCAGTGCACGCATGCGCTCGAGCAGTTGCAACACCTCGGCGAAATCGGCGTCTTCCAGGCAAAAATCCAGGTGCTCCTGAAAGCGGAACGGTGACAGCTCCGGGGCTTGCAGGACCGAGACCTCTTCCAGGTCCATCGGGTCGCAATCCAGGTGTGGCAACAGGAATGTCTGGGAAAAATTGATCACCACGAAATCGCTGTCGGCCGGATGCGGGATCACATGCACCCGATGCGGCAGGATGAAGGCCAGCGTGTTGCGCTTGAAAGGGCGTTGCACGCTGCCGATGTGCTGCACCGTGTCCCCGCCCAGGTTGATCTGGACCTGGAAGTACTCGTGACGGTGCGGCGCGGTTTCGGCCGGTCGCCCGCGCTGGTCGCGGATGTGGAAATCCATCAGCTCGCTGCGCTGCTGCATGACGTAGGTCGGGACCTCGCGCTTGGGTGGCATGGCAAACTCCGGTAAACAGACAGCCAGTTGTACGATGTCTTAATTTAAACGCGACTCCAAAAAAAGACGCAACCGCAATTCGTCACAGCCCACTGAAAACGCGATACACAGCAAGTATTCAAGACAAAACCCTGTGCCCGGGTTCTTTTGGACAGCGCACGCATCCCCCTCCATCCGGTGCAAAAACGGTCTAACCCCCGCATTGCGTTCAAACCGTTGTACGACCACCCTAGTCACGGGACTGCAGCCCAACCTCAACCAACAACAACAAACGAGGTCGACTCATGTCGAGCACGCCTACCCCCCGCGCAGCGTCGTCGTACGCGCTGGACGCGGCCCCTGCCCAGCGCCTGCCCACCCGGCGCCGCTGGTTCATGCTGTCGCTGCTGCTGGTGGCGACCATCATCAACTACGTCGACCGGGTGAATATCTCGATCGCCGCCCCCTTCATGGCCAAGGACCTGGGCCTGGACAAAGTGGAGATGGGGCTGATTTTCTCTGCCTTTGCCTGGACCTACGCCCTGGCGCTGGTACCGGCCGGCTTCATCGCCGACCGCTTCGGCTCGCGCCTGACCTATGGCGTGTCGCTGATCAGCTGGTCGGCGGTGACCGTGGCTCAGGGCCTGGCCAGTGGTTTTACCTCGCTGTTCGGTTTGCGCCTTGCCGTCGGTGCCATGGAGGCCCCGGCCTTCCCCGCCAACAGCCGTGCGGTGACGGTATGGTTCCCGGCGCGTGAACGCGGCATGGCCAGCAGCATCTACGTGTGCGGCCAATACCTGGGCACTGCACTGTTCACCGGTGCCCTGTTGTGGCTGGCAACCACCTACGACTGGCGGCACGTGTTCTACAGCACCGGCGTGGTCGGCATCCTGTTCGGCGTGGTGTGGCTGTTCCTTTACCGTGACCCGCTGAACTGCAAGAAGGTCAGCAAGGAAGAACTGGCCTATATCGAGAGCGGCGGTGGCCTGGTCAAAAGCAGCCAGGAACGTACCCGCTTCGACTGGCGCCAGGTGGCCGAACTGTTCCGCTACCGCCAGGTATGGGCCATCTGCCTGGGCAAGTTCGCAAGCACCTCGGCGCTGTATTTCTTCCTCACCTGGTTCCCTACTTACCTGATCGAAGAACGCCAGCTCACCTTGATCAAGGTCGGCATCTTCGCCGTGATGCCGTTCATTGGCGCAACGGTCGGCATCCTGCTGGCGGGCATCGTCTCTGACCTGCTTATCCGCAAGGGCTACTCGCTGTCGTTTGCACGCAAGCTGCCGCTGGTGGTGGGCTCGATGCTGGGCATGTCGATCGTGCTGGTGAACTTCACCGACTCCAACGTGCTGTGCATCGCCATTCTCACCCTGGCGTTCTTTGCCCAGGGCATCGCCTCGTCTTCGTGGGCGGCGGTCTCGGAAGTGGCGCCCAGGCAACTGATCGGCCTGACCGGCGGGGTCACCAGCCTGGCGGCAAACATCGGCGGCATCGTCACGCCGATCGTGATTGGCGCAATCGTGCATGCCAGTGGCTCGTTCGCCATGGCGTTCTGGTTCATCGGTGGCGTGGCCCTGATGGGCACCCTTTCGTATTCGCTGCTGCTGGGCAAGCTGTATCGCATTGAGCTGAAGACTGCTGCCTGAGCCGAGAGATGCATAGTCAGTACCGGCCTCTTCGCGGGCACGCCCGCTCCCACAGGGACTGCACAGTTGCCCAGACCTGTGGTGCACCTGTGGGAGCTGGCTTGCCGGCGATAGGGCCGGTGCAGGTTACTTGGATAGTCCAACCCAACCCCGCTTTTGTCCAACTTTGCCAGCCAGCCTCTGGCTAGGCTGGCCACTCCAGCACGAAGGAGTCACCCCATGAGTTACCTGTTCAGCCCACCGGCCATCGTCAGCCTGCCCATCCGCGGCAGCGACATGCGCTTCCCGGTTGGCCGCGTGTTCTGCCTGGGCCGCAACTATCCCTGGCCTGAAACCTACGGCCCTGCCCCCTGCGAACCGGTGTTCTTCATGAAACCGGCAAGCAACGTGGTCGAGGCAACGGGCGAACTGCCCTTCCCGCCGCAGACCGACGAGTTCTGCCACGAGATCGAACTGGTCGCGGCCATCGCCAAGGGTGGTGCCGACATTGCCCCGGAACAGGCCCTGGAGCACGTGTTCGGCTTTGCCGCCGGGCTTGACCTGACCCGCCGCGATCACCAGCGCAAGGCCAAGGCCGAAGGGCTGCCGTGGGAAGCTGCCAAGGTATTCGAAGCATCGGCACCGATGACCGCCATCGTTCCCGCCAGCGAATGCGCATGGCCGCTGGATGCGGCGTTGTGGCTGCAAGTCAATGGCCATGAGCGCCAGCGTGCACACCTGAGCCAGCAGACCTGGGCATTGGCCGAAGTCATCAGCCGGCTGTCACGCCAGCTGCCGCTACGCCCGGGCGACCTGATCATGACCGGCAGCCCGCCCGGCGTGGCGCCGCTGAACCCGGGCGACACCCTTCACGCCGGCATCGATGGTATCGGCGAAATGCACTTGCACGTCGGCCCCAAGCCTGCCGCACAAGCCGCCAACGCTGCCTGATCCCCTTGGAGTAACACGATGAACCAGAACAAGAAAATCGCCTTGGTCACCGGCGCAGGCAGTGGCATCGGCCGCGCCGTTGCCCTCGCCCTGCTGGAAGACGGCTTCAGCCTGGTCCTTGCCGGGCGCCGTCTGGAGCCGCTGCAAGCGGTGGTCGAACAGGCACAGGCAGCGGGCGGTGAAGCCCTGGCCGTAGCCACTGACGTACGCGACGAACAGAGCGTCGCGCAGCTGTTTGCCACCATCGAGGAGGTACATGGCCGCCTCGACATCATCTTCAACAATGCCGGCATCAATGCCCCCGCCGTGCCGGTCGACGAACTGCCGCTGGAGAACTGGCGCAACGTGATCGCTACCAACGTGGATGGTGTGTTTCTTTGCGCCCGCGCCGCTTTCGGCCTGATGCGACGCCAACAACCGCAAGGCGGGCGGATCATCAACAACGGCTCGATCTCGGCACACACCCCGCGCCCGTTCACGGCGCCCTACACCGCCAGCAAACATGCGGTGCTGGGCTTGACCAAAGCCCTGGCGCTGGATGGGCGGCCTTACAACATCGTCTGCAGCCAGGTAGACATCGGCAATGCCCTGACCGAACTTTCCGAGCGGATGACCCGTGGCGTACGCCAGGCCAATGGCGAAATCGCCGCCGAACCGATGCTCGACGTGCGCCATGTGGCCGACGCTGTGCGCTACATCGCCGCGCTGCCGCTGGACGCCAACGTACTGAACATGACCGTGATGGCCAGCAACATGCCGTTCGTTGGCCGTGGCTGACCTGTTCCTGATGGAGTGCCCCATGAAACCAGAAGTCCTGCAACTTAGCCCGATCCTCATCCCGCAAATCCGTGAGCGCCTGGAGCAGCTGTTCACCGTACACCGCTACTACGAACAGGCCGACAAGGATGCCTATGTCAGCCAACACGCCGGCAACATTCGCGGCGTGATCACCGGTGGTCACACCGGCATCAGCCAGGCGCTGATGGCACGCTTGCCCAACCTCGAAGTGATCGCGGTCAATGGCGTTGGCACCGACGCGGTAGACCTGGCCTATGCCCGCGACCGCGGCATTCAGGTGACGGCGACCATCGGTGCCCTCACCGAGGACGTCGCGGACCTCGCCATGGGCCTGTTGATCGGCTTGTGCCGGGGGATTTGCACCGGTGACCGCTTCGTCCGCGCCGGCCATTGGGCCACCAGTGCCACGCCGCTGGCACCGTTGCCTCTGGCCCGGCAGGTTTCGGGCATGCGTGTGGGCATCGTCGGCATGGGCCGGGTGGGTCGCGCGGTGGCACAGCGGGCGGCGGCGTTTGGGTGCCCGATTCGCTACACCGATCTGCAGGCGCTGGATGTGCCCTACGGATTCGAGGCAGACCTGCTGCAGTTGGCCAAGGACAGCGATGCATTGATCCTCGCGGCAGCGGCGGACAAGGGCGAGGCGCTGATCAATCGCGAGGTGCTGCGAGCGTTGGGCGCCGAGGGGTATCTGATCAACATCGCGCGCGGCAAGCTGGTGGATGAGCCAGCGTTGATCGCGGCACTGGAGGCCAGCGAGATCGCAGGCGCGGCGCTGGATGTGTTTGCCGATGAGCCGCGTGCGCCAGAGGCACTGTTCGAGCGTGAGGATGTAGTGCTGCAGCCCCACCGGGCCAGTGCCACGGTGCAGACGCGCACGCGCATGGGCGAGATGGTGGTAGCCAGCCTGGTGGATGTGTTTGCCGGGCGCACGCCGCAGGGGTTGGTTATCTGAGCCGCCCGTGCCGGCCTCTTCGCGGGCTTGCCCGCTCCCACAGGTACTGCACAGGATTGGAATTCTGTGCGGTTCCTGTGGGAGCGGGCAAGCCCGCGAAAGGGCCGGGACAGGCAGCAGATGAATGTCAGGCGACTGCCAACTCCACCGCCCCATCATTCAACCGCACCGGCCACACCCGCAACCGCTGCCCGGCATCCTCCAGGCACGCCCCGCTCTGCAGGCTGAAATGCTGCTTGTACAGCGGCGCCGCCACCACCAGCTCGCCCTGCACACTGCCCACCAGCCCGCGGCCAATGATGTTGGCGCCAGAACGCGGATCGCGGTTGTCTACCGCGTACAGCGGCTGGGCCTGCCCCGGCAGGTAGAACAGCGCCACCTGGGCCCCGTCCAGCCACACCACCACGCCGGAATCGGCAACCAGGTCTTGCGCCTGGCACACGGGCTGCCAGTTTTCACGGGTTTTCACAGCAGCATTGGACAGGTTCATCAGACAGCCTCCTCGACAGTAGGGATCAGGTGCAGCGGTGCAGCGGGCCGGCGTTGTTCGCGTTCGCGCACGAAGTGCACGTCCGGGTCGGCACGCCGATCATTGACGAACGTGCGGAAGCGCTTGAGTTTTTCCGGGTCGTTGAGGGCGTTGGCCCATTCGCACTCGTACTGGTCGACCACATGCTGCATCTGCGCCTCCAGCTCGCTGGCCAGGCCCAGGCTGTCGTCGATGACCACCTGTTTCAGATAGTCCAACCCACCTTCCAGGTTCTCGCGCCACACCGAGGTGCGTTGCAGCTTGTCGGCCGTGCGGATGTAGAACATCAGCACGCGGTCGATCAGGCGTACCAGCGTCTCGTCGTCCAGGTCGGTGGCGAACAGTTCGGCATGGCGCGGGCGCATGCCGCCGTTGCCGCACACATACAGGTTCCAGCCCTTGTCGGTGGCGATCACGCCAATGTCCTTGCTCTGCGCTTCGGCGCATTCACGGGTGCAGCCCGAAACGGCGAACTTGAGCTTGTGCGGGCTGCGCAGGCCCTTGTAGCGGTCTTCCAGGCGCAGGGCCATGCCGACACTGTCCTGCACACCGTAGCGGCACCAGGTGCTGCCGACGCACGACTTTACCGTGCGGGTCGACTTGCCGTAGGCGTGGCCGGTTTCGAAGCCAGCCTCGATCAGCTCGCCCCAGATCAGTGGCAGTTCGTGCAACTGGGCGCCAAACAGGTCGATGCGCTGGCCCCCGGTGATCTTGGTATACAGGTCGTACTTCTTCGCCACCTGGCCGATGACGATGAGCTTGTCGGGGGTGATTTCACCGCCGGGGATACGCGGCACCACCGAGTAGGTGCCGTTCTTCTGCATGTTGGCCATGAAGGTGTCGTTGGTGTCCTGCAGGGGCACCAATGCCGGGTCCATGATCGGCTGGTTCCAGCACGAGGCGAGGATGTTGCCCACGGCCGGCTTGCAGATGTCACAGCCTACGTGGCCCTTGCCGTGCCGTTCGAGCAGTTCGCTGAAGGTACGGATACCTTCCACGCGCACCAGCCCGTACAGTTCCTGGCGGGTGTAGCCGAAGTGTTCGCACAGGCTCTTGTCTACCGCAACACCACGGGCGGTCAGTTCGTGCTCGAACACCTGCTTCAGCAGTGCCGCACACCCCCCGCAACCGGTGGCGGCCTTGGTGCAGCCCTTGACCGCAGCAAGGTCGCTGCACCCGCTGTCGATGGCAGCGCAAACCGCGCCTTTGCTGACGTTGTGGCAGGAGCAGATGGTTGCGCTGTCTGGCAGTGCATCGGCGCCCAACGCCGGCGCGCCACCCCCTTGCGGCAGAATCAGCGCGGCTGGGTCGGCCGGCAGGGCGATGCCGT
The DNA here is from genome assembly GCF_042956345.1 of Pseudomonas sp. NPDC008258. Classification (NCBI taxonomy): domain Bacteria; kingdom Pseudomonadati; phylum Pseudomonadota; class Gammaproteobacteria; order Pseudomonadales; family Pseudomonadaceae; genus Pseudomonas; species Pseudomonas sp. NPDC008258. The sequence continues at coordinate 27,120 of NZ_JBIBGE010000002.1, read as the reverse complement.
TCTGGGCGTATTGCAGCAGGGTGTCGTAGTAGCTGTTGTCACCCACCAGCACCGCACCGAGCACATGCTTGCCGCTGGCATCCACCACCAGCCGGCGGTAGGCGCTGTTGGCTTCGTCGATAAAGCGGTAGCTGCGCGCACCTGGCGTGGCGCCATGGGCATCGCCAATCGAGCCGACATCCACGCCCAGCAACTTGAGCTTGGTGGACATGTCGGCGCCGGTGAACGCAACCGCCGCTTCCCCCATCAGCAACGCGGCCAGGTTGCGCGCCATGCTGTAGCCCGGGGCGACCAGGCCGAACACGCTGCCGTTCCACGAAGCGCACTCGCCAATGGCAAAGATGCGTGGGTCGCTGCTGCGGCAATGGTTGTCGATCACGACCCCGCCACGCGTGGCGATGTCCAGGCCACAGGCTCGGCCCAAGGCATCCTGCGGGCGAATACCGGCAGAGAACACGACCAGGTCGGTTTCCAGGTGCTCACCGCCGTCGAAGTTCATGCGGTAGCGGTAAGCTTCACCCGCACTGATCGACTGGGTGGCACGTGACAGGTGCACGCCCACGCCCAGCGCCTCGATCTGCGCCTTAAGCGCGGCACCGCCCTCGCCGTCCAGCTGTACCGGCATCAAGCGTGGGGCGAACTCCACCACATGGGCTTCCAGGCCCAGCGACTTGAGCGCGTTGGCGGCCTCCAGGCCGAGCAGGCCACCGCCGACCACCACGCCACGGCGGGCACTGACAGCGGCGGCGCGGATGCCGTCAAGGTCGTCGAGGGTGCGGTAGACAAGACACGCGTTGCCGCTGGAGCCTTCGATCGGCGGCACGAAGGGGTAGGAACCGGTGGCCAGCACCAACTGATCGTAGCCATAGCGGCCTTCGGCGGTAACCACCTCGCAGCGCTCGCGGTCGATCGTCAGCACGGCCTCGCCGAGGTGCAGGTGCACGCCATTGGCGGTGTAGAAGTCGTGCTCGCACAGGGCCAGGGTTTCGGCACAGCTGCCGCCGAAGTACTCGGACAGGTGCACGCGGTCGTAGGCGCGCTGGCGCTCTTCGCCGAACACCCGCACCTCGAAGCGCTGCAAGGCGCCACGGCTGACCAGTTGCTCGACACAGTGGTGGCCGACCATGCCGTTGCCGACGATGACCAGTCGCTCTCGTTGCCCGCTGCTCGCTGTTGCCTTCATAAGCCGATCCTCGATCAAAAAAAAAGCGCCTGGAGCCGAAGCTCCAGGCGCCTTTGCCTGTATTCATCACGGTAGGGGGCCCGGATTGATCGCCGTTGATCAGTGGGCTTTGTTGTATCTGGGGTTTAGCAGGGAGTGTGCCAATCCTCTTTCCTGTACTGGCCCTATCGCTGGCAAGCCAGCTCCCACAAGGGCCGCCACAGGTTTCCAGGTTTGTTGAATACCTGTGGGAGCTGGCTTGCCAGCGATAGGGCCAGCACAGCAAGTGCACATTCCAAGTGCATCACTCCCCATCCCGGTGCACTCAGTACACATCGCGCCGATAACGTTTGGCCTTGTTCAAACCTTCGACGTAGGCAGCAGCAGCCGCCGCTTCCATCCCGCTATGCTCAGCCACGATCGCGCGCAACGCCGCATCCACATCCTTGGCCATGCGCTGGGCATCCCCGCACACATAAAAATACGCACCGGCCTCCAGCCACTGCCACAGCTGCGCGCCCTGCTCACGCATGCGCTGCTGCACATAGATCTTCTCAGGCTGATCGCGTGAAAACGCCGTATCCAACCGTAGGTGGCCGCTTGCCTGCCAGGCGTGTAACTGTTCCCGGTAATAGAAGTCGGTAGCGGCGCACTGCTCGCCAAAGAACAGCCAATTTCCCCCTGTCGCCCCCCGCGCTTCCCGTTCTTCCAGAAACGCACGGAACGGCGCAATGCCGGTACCCGGGCCAACCATGATCACCGGCACGCTGTCGTCCTCGGGCAGCCGGAAGTGCTTCGACAACTGCGGAAAGATGGCCACCTTCAGCGCCTGGGCGCGGTCGGCAAGGAAGCTTGAACACACACCTTTGCGCTCGCCGTAGCGCACGGTGGAAACGGTCAGGTGCACCTGGTCCGGATGCGCCAATGGGCTGGAGCTGATCGAGTAAAGCCGCGGCTGCAACGGCTTGAGCAGGTCGAGCCAGCTGGCCAGCGGCAGTTGTTGGGGGAACGCACGCAACACATCGACCAGCTGCCGGCCCCACAGCCAGTCCTGCAGTTGGGCTTTGCATTCGGGCTGCAACAGGCGTTGTAGCTCCGGGGCCGCACCCGCGAAGGCCTGCAGTTGCTGGGCGGTGACCTTGGCGATTTCCAGATGGTCTTGCAGGGCTTCGGCCAGCGGCATGGCAGGCCGGCCCTTCAGCTCGACCATGGCTTGGCCATCGAGCTGCATCAGCGCCAGCAGTTCGCCCACCAGGGCGGGGCAATTGCGCGGCCACACGCCCAGCGCATCACCGGCTGAATAGCTGAAGCCGCTGCCGCTCAGGTCAAACACCAGTTGGCGGGTTTCCTTGCTTGCACCCGGCCCGTTGAGCAGGCGGTTTTCCAGCAAGGTGGCGGCCCAGGGTTGCTGCTTGCCATAGGTCGCTACCGGTGCAGGCTCATTGACCGGTTGTGGCTCGGCAGCAGTACCCAGCGAGGGCAGCAGCGCTTCGAGCCAGCCAGCGAACGCTTCGTCAAAGTCGGGCTCGCAGTCCACCCGTTGCAGCAAGCGCCGCCCACCCAGCTCGGCCAGGCGCTGGTCGAGTTTGCGGCCAAAACCGCAGAACTGGTCGTAAGTGGAGTCGCCCAGGGCCAGCACGGCATAGGGCAGCTCGGCGCAGTGGGCGCCCTCCTCGCCCTGCAACGCCTGCCAGAATGCCCCGGCGCTGTCGGGCGCGTCACCATCGCCAAACGTGCTGGCGATCAGCAGCACGCTGGCGGCGCCTTGTAGCTGGCGCGGGCTGACCGCCTCCATGCAACTAAGCTGCACGTCCAGGCCGGCACCGCGCAAGCGTTCAGCACAGCGCTCGGCCAACAGCTCGCCGTTACCCGTCTGCGAGGCCCACAGCACTTGATGCCGTGGCGCCGACAACGCCGCAGCGGGCAACGCCGCGGGCTGGGCAAACAGACCGGCCAGCAAGCCGTCGACGAACAACCGGCGGCTGGCTGCCAACGGTGCACTGGCCGGCAGGCTGGGCAGGCCATCGGCACGGCTCTGCTCCAGGCCCAGCAGGAAACCTTGCAGGTAATGACGCTCTTCCTCGGCCAGCACCGGGGCTGGCAGGGTGTGCAGGCCAAGCAGACGAGACAGGGTGGCAGTCGGCATACGGGCTGGCTCCGCAATGGCAGTATTCAGTTCAAGGGCTTCGATACGCTCGCCTGCGACCCGCTCCAGGACCACGGCGCAGTGTTTGAAGGCGGGCTGCAGCGACAACGGGTCGACCGCATCGCAGGTAACGGCATTGATTGCCAGTTGCTCGCCGATCAGGTCGTTCCAGTGGAACGGGGCAAAGCAGTTGCCGGGCATGACCCGGTCGCTGAGGCGTGCCGGCAGCACGGCCCGGCCGCGACGAGAGCGAATGGCCACCTGGTCTTTTTCAGCAACGCCCAGCCGGGCGGCATCTTCGGGGTGGATTTCAACGAAGGGGCCGGGCTCCAGCTTGTTCAGCGACGGCACCTTGCCGGTCTTGGTCAGGGTGTGCCACTGGTGCTGCACACGGCCGGTATTCAACACCATGGGATAGTCGTGATCCGGCAACTCGGGTGCCGGCAACCAAGGCCGGGCGAAGAAGCGGGCCTTGCCGCTGGCGGTGGGAAAGGCCAGCGCCGGGCGCTCGCCCTCACTATCGTGGAACAGCACCTGGCTGCTGCCGTCGTTCAGGTAGCGCAAGGGGCTGCGGTCGCTGGCACGGCCAGGCGCGCAAGGCCACTGGTGCGGATGCTGGCGCAGTTCGGCATAACCGATGCCACGCAGATCGTAGCCGGTGGCAGGGTTGTGGAAGCGGCGGATTTCCTCATACACCGCCTCGGCATCGGGGTAGTCAAAGGCTTCGCGATAACCCATGGCGCAGGCTACCCGGGCGATGATCTGCCAGTCGGGCAGGCTCTGCCCTGGCGGTTCGACGGCCCGCGGCATCAAGGTGAGGTTGCGTTCGCTGTTGATCATCACGCCCTCGCCTTCGGCCCACAGCGCGGCAGGCAGCAGGATATCGGCGTAGCGGTTGGTTTCGGTGTCGAGGAAAGCGTCCTGGGTAATCACCAGTTCGGCCTGATGCAGGCCGTCTATCACTTGCTGGCGGTTGGCGACACTGGCCACCGGGTTGCTGCAGATGATCCAGCAGGCTTTCACTTCACCGGCTTTCAGCTGTTCGAACAACGCCACCGTACCCTCGCCGCCTTCGCTGCGCAGGCTGCCCGATGCCAGTTGCCACTGCTGCTCGACAAAAGCGCGGTCAGCCGCCACCAGTGCCGAGCGCTGGCCCGGCAGGCCGGGGCCCATGTAGCCCATCTCGCGACCGCCCATCGCATTGGGTTGGCCGGTCAGCGAAAACGGCCCGCTACCGGGCTGGCAGATTGCGCCCGTGGCCAGGTGCAGGTTGCAGATCGCATTGCTGTGCCAGGTACCGTGGATGCTCTGGTTCAGGCCCATGGTCCAGCAGCTCATCCAGTTGCTGGCGCCGCCGATCCATTCCGCGGCCTTCAGGATGTCGGCCTCGGCCAGCCCGGTGATGGCGGCCACGCGCTCGGGGGTGTAGTCGTCGAGAAAGGCTGGCAGTTCGTCCCAACCTTCGGTGTAGCGGGCGATGAAGGCGGGGTTGGTGTGGCCGTTGCGGTGCAGCAGGTGCAACAGGCCGTTAAGCAAGGCCATGTCACTGCCGGGGCGCACCTGCAGGAACAGGTCGGCCTTGTCGGCGGTGGCACTGCGGCGTGGGTCGACGACGATCAGCTTGGCGCCGGCCTTGACCCGGTCGAGCAGGCGCAGGAACAGGATCGGGTGACAGTCGGCCATGTTGGCACCGATGACCAGGAACACATCGGCGTGCTCGAAGTCCTGATAGCTCCCGGGGGGGCCGTCTGCACCGAGCGACAATTTGTAGCCGCTGCCGGCACTGGCCATGCACAGGCGTGAGTTGGACTCGATATGGCGGGTGCGGATAAAGCCCTTGGCCAGCTTGTTGGCCAGGTACTGGGCCTCCAGCGACATCTGCCCGGACACATACAGCGCAACCGCGTCGGGGCCGTGCTGGTCGATGATGCCGCGCAAGCGAGTGGCTGTTTCGGCGATGGCCTGGTCGATGCCGGAGCGCACCGGCTGCTGGTTACGCTGCTGGCGCACATAGGCGTCCTCCATGCGCCCGGCGGCGGTCAGCGGCAGGTGTGCGGTAAGGCCTTTGGTGCAGAGGCGGCCGAAGTTGCTGGGGTGCTGCTTGTCACCGCTGACCTTGCTGACCTTGCCATCGGCAACGCTCATGACGATGCCGCAGCCGACGCCACAATAGGGGCAGACGCTGCGTACTTCGCTGTTGGCCATGGGCGGGCTCCTGTTGGAAACGCAAAAAGGCGCCGGCTGCCCCGGCTTGCTGAGCAAGCGGGGCAACACGGCGCCTTTGTCGTGAGGTTTTGTGGGCTGTCGACGTTGATGGCCCTGGATGAAGCGTAAGTCAGCAATTAATGGGCCAGCTGTACCGGCCCTTTCGCGGGCTTGCCCGCTCCCACAGGGATATCACTGTGCCTGAGGCCGGTGCTGTACCTGTGGGAGCGGGCAAGCCCGCGAAGAGGCCGGCACAGGCTACGCACCATGCGGTGGCAACCTCACATCCGCTGGCGCTATGCTGGGGCACATTCCAGCATGAGCAACTGCACTCTCCTTATGTCCCAGGTGATCCTCAAGACCCCCGCCCAACTCGACCTGATGCGCCGCGCCGGCCAGCTGCTGGCGCAGGTGTTCGCCGAGCTCGACAGCTTCATCCGCCCCGGCATCACGACGATGCAAATCAACGACCACGCCGATGCATTCATCGTCAACACACTCAAGTCGCGGCCAGCGAGCAAAGGCCAGTACGGTTTCCCCTACTCACTCAATACCTCGGTGGACCACGTTGTGTGCCACGGCATACCCAGGGTCGATGAGGTGCTGAAAGAGGGCTCGATCATCAACGTCGACATCACGCTGGAGCAAGGCGGTTATATCGCCGACTCGTCAAAGATGTACTGCATCGGGCCAGTCAGCCACGAGGCCCGGCGCCTGGTGGACACCACCTATGACGCGCTGTGGGAAGGCATCGAACAGGTACGCCCAGGGGCCACGCTGGGCGATATCGGCCATGCCGTGCAAACCCATGCCGAGGCCGCGGGCTACAGCGTGGTGCGCGAGTATTGCGGGCATGGTATCGGCCAGCAGATGCATGAAGGGCCGGAGGTGCTGCACATCGGCCAGCGCGGCATGGGCATGAAGCTGAAGCCGGGAATGGTGTTTACCATCGAGCCGATGATCAACCAGGGTGGGCGTGGCACGCGCACGTTGAAAGATGGCTGGACGGTGATTACCCGAGACCACTGCCTGTCGGCGCAGTGGGAACACACGGTGGCAGTGACTGAGGACGGGTTTGAGGTGCTGACGTTGCGCGAGGAAGAGCGCTGAAGCTGAAATCGCAGCCACAAAAAAAGCGACCCTAAGGTCGCTTTGTTTGTTACTTCCGGGTGTTCAGTAGGCCCTGGAAGTGGAATATGGCGCAGCGGACGGGACTCGAACCCGCGACCCCCGGCGTGACAGGCCGGTATTCTAACCGACTGAACTACCGCTGCGCTATACATCGAGTGGTGGGTGATGACGGGATCGAACCGCCGACCCTCTGCTTGTAAGGCAGATGCTCTCCCGGCTGAGCTAATCACCCATGTCTCTCGGTGTGGCGCGCATTCTACGGGCGACTTGGCGCTCTGGCAAGCACTTATCGAAGATTTGGCAAAAATAAATCAGCCCGCAAATTTCAGGCACAAAAAAAGCGACCCTAAGGTCGCTTTCTCTGTTACTTCCGGGTGTTCAGTGGGCCCTGGAAGTGGAATATGGCGCAGCGGACGGGACTCGAACCCGCGACCCCCGGCGTGACAGGCCGGTATTCTAACCGACTGAACTACCGCTGCGCTATACATCGAGTGGTGGGTGATGACGGGATCGAACCGCCGACCCTCTGCTTGTAAGGCAGATGCTCTCCCGGCTGAGCTAATCACCCTTCGTCTCGGTGTGGCGCGCATTCTACGGACGGCCCTGCACCCTGGCAAGCACTTTTTAAACTTTTTTCAAAAAAAACCTCATGCCTTTCAAAGACCTAGCGTTGCCGGGTGTTTAAGTGAGGGTTAAGCCGCTGCTGGCCCTCTGACAGGGCTGGCCTCAGATCACTACACGGAGAATAATGCCCGCCTTATGCATTAAGGAGAGTTGCCCCTCATGTGGTTCAAGAACCTGCTGACCTACCGCCTGACCCAGGAAGTCCCGTTCGAGCCTGAAGCGCTGGAGGCCGCCCTGGCCAGCAAGCCGGCCCGCCCCTGCGCCAGCCAGGAGCTGACCACCTATGGTTTCGTCGCGCCGTTCGGCAAAGGCGAAGACGCTCCTCTGGTGCATGTCAGCGGTGAGTACCTGCTGATTGCCGCACGCAAGGAAGAACGCATCCTGCCGAGCAGCGTGGTCAACGACGCGGTCAAGGAAAAGGTCGAGGAGATCGAGACCGAGCAGATGCGCAAGGTCTACAAGAAGGAGCGCGACCAGATCAAGGACGAGATCATCCAGGCCTTCCTGCCGCGCGCGTTCATCCGCCGCTCGATGATCTTTGCCGCCATCGCCCCACGCCAGGGTGTGATCCTGGTGAACTCGGCCAGCGCCAAGCGTGCCGAAGACCTGCTGTCGACCCTGCGAGAAGTGATGGGCTCGCTGCCCGTGCGCCCGGCCACGGTGAAAATTGCACCGGTTGCCACCATGACCGACTGGGTCAAGTCGCAGCAGGCCGCCGAAGGCTTCTATGTGCTGGACGAGTGCGAGCTGCGCGACACTGCCGAAGACGGCGGCATCGTGCGCTGCAAGCGCCAGGACCTGACCAGCGAGGAAATCCAGCTGCACCTGAGCACTGGCAAGGTGGTGACCCAGCTGGCCCTGGCCTGGCAGGACAAGCTGTCGTTCATCCTGGACGACAAGATGGTGATCAAGCGCCTGAAGTTCGAAGAGCTGCTGCAAGAGCAGGCCGAGCAGGACGGTGGTGATGAGGCGGCGCAGCAGTTCGATGCCAGCTTCCAGTTGATGATGATGACCTTTGCCGAGTTCCTGCCAGTGCTGTTCGAGGCGCTGGGCGGGGAGGAGATTCCGCAAGGGGTCTGAGGTGTCTTGAAATGCCGGTGCTGGCCTGAGAGTGAGTTTTCGCCAGTACCGGCCTCTTCGCGGGCAAGCCCGCTCCCACAGGCTCCCCACAGAATCTGAAGACTGTGCAATACCTGTGGGAGCGGGCTTGCCCGCGAAGAGGCCAGTGAAACTCTTGAGCCTATAAATAGAAAAGGAATTGCCCCATGCGTGCCCTCGCCGCCCTCAGCCGCTTCGTCGGCAATACCTTTGCCCTGTGGGTGCTGGTATTTGCCGTGCTCGCCTTCCTGCAACCGCAATGGTTCATCGCGCTCAAGGTCGCCATCGTGCCGCTGCTGGGCCTGGTGATGTTCGGCATGGGCCTCACCCTCAAACTGGACGACTTCGCCGCCCTCGCCCGCCAGCCCTGGCGGGTGATGCTGGGGGTGGTCGCGCACTTCGTGATCATGCCGGGCATGGCCTGGCTGCTGTGCCAACTGTTCCACCTGCCACCGGAAATTGCCGTGGGCGTGATCCTGGTTGGCTGCTGCCCGAGCGGCACGGCGTCGAACGTGATGGTATGGCTGTCCCGCGGGGACCTGGCGCTGGCAGTGGCAATCGCTGCGGTCACCACCCTGCTGGCCCCGCTGCTGACCCCGGCGCTGATCTGGTTCCTGGCCTCGGCCTGGTTGCCGGTGTCCTTCATGGACATGTTCTGGTCGATCCTGCAGCTGGTGATGCTGCCGATCGTGCTCGGCGTCGTGGCCCAGCGCTTGCTCGGCGCCCGGGTGCAGGCGGCGGTGCAGGTGCTACCGCTGGTGTCGGTGGTGAGCATCGTGATGATCGTGTGCGCAGTGGTCGCGGCCAGCCAGGCGAAGATCGCCGAGTCAGGGCTGCTGATCATGGCGGTGGTAATGCTGCACAACAGCTTCGGCTATTTGCTGGGGTACCTGACCGGCAAGCTGTGCAAGCTGCCGCTGGCCCAGCGCAAGTCGCTGGCGCTGGAGGTGGGCATGCAGAATTCCGGGCTGGGGGCAGCATTGGCGGCGGCACACTTTTCGCCGCTGGCGGCAGTGCCGAGTGCGTTGTTCAGTGTTTGGCACAATATTTCCGGGGCGCTGCTGTCGACCTGGTTCCGGCGGATGGGTGAGGCTGGGGTTGAAGCTGAACAGGTGGAGCCAGCCAGGCATTGATGCAGGCTTTGCCGGCCTCTTCGCGGGCACGCCCGCTCCCACAGGGATCGCACAATGTTCAGCCCTGTGGGAATCCTGTGGGAGCGGGCGTGCCCGCGAAGAGGCCCTTACAGGCTTGCCCAGAACCTTCCAGCTGGGCACTATATTGCCCACTGTGAGGACGACCTCACGACGCACCGCGTGACCACTCAGGGGACGGCCCCATCATTCAAACGATGGAGACACACCTATGTCCTGGATCATCCTGTTCTTCGCCGGCCTGTTCGAGGTCGGCTGGGCCGTTGGCCTGAAGTACACCGACGGCTTCAGCAAGCCGATTCCTACCGTGCTTACTGTCGGTGCCATGGTCATCAGCCTTGGCCTGCTGGGCCTGGCCATGAAAGAGCTGCCGCTGGGCACCGCTTATGCCATCTGGACTGGCGTTGGCGCAGTTGGCACGGTCATCGCCGGCATCATCCTGTTCGGCGAGTCCATGGCGCTGATACGGCTGGTCAGTGTGGCGCTGATCGTCTGCGGCCTTGTCGGCCTGAAAGTCAGCGCCAGCTGACCACTCCCCCTAGCGCAGGTCACCGCGCAGGCGGCTGACCTGCTCGCGCAACAATTCTGGCTGCGCCGCCTCCACGGGAATGGCGGCGCCCGCCACGATGGTTACCCTCGACCACAGCCGCTTGAAGAAGCCCTTGGCCGGGTCACGGCTGAAGAAACTCCCCCACAGCCCCTGCAACGCCAATGGGATCACCGGCACCGGCGTTTCCTCAAGGATACGGTTGACGCCGCCCTTGAACACATCGATCTCGCCGTCGCCGGTCAGCTTGCCCTCCGGGAAAATGCACACCAACTCGCCATCGGCCAGGTACTGGGCAATGCGTGCGAAAGCGCGTTCGTAGATGGCGAGGTCCTCATTGCGCCCGGCAATCGGGATGGCGCCAGCCGTGCGGAACACGAAGTTGAGCACCGGCAGGTTGTAGATCTTGTAGTACATGACAAAGCGGATCGGCCGGCGGATCGCCCCGCCCAGCAGCAGGGCATCGACGAATGAAACGTGGTTGCACACCAGCAGCGCCGCGCCTTCATCGGGGATACGCTCCAGGTCGCGATGCTGCACACGGTACATTGAATGGCTGAGCAGCCAGATCAGGAAACGCATGGTGAACTCAGGCACGATCCTGAAGATGTAGGCGTTGACCGCGATGTTCAGCAGCGACACCACCAGAAACAGCTGCGGGATAGTGAAACCTGCCAGCCCCAGCAGGATGATGGTGAGCACCGCCGACACCACCATGAACAAGGCATTGAGGATGTTGTTGGCGGCGATCACCCGGGCGCGCTGGTCTTCGGCCGTGCGGGCCTGGATCAGTGCGTACAGCGGCACGATATAGAAGCCACCGAACACCCCAAGGCCGACGATTGACAGCAGGATCCACCAGGCCTGGCCCATGCCCAGCAGCGTCAACCAGTCGTGCGGGGCCGATGCAGCCGGCACATCGCCGGAATGCCACCACCACAGCAGGCCGAACAGGGTCAGGCCGAACGAGCCGAACGGCACCAGGCCGATCTCCACCTTGCGCCCGCTAAGCCGTTCGCACAGCAGCGACCCCAGGGCAATGCCCACCGAGAACAGTGTCAGCACCAGGGTCACCACCGTGCCATCGCCGTGCAGCCAGTCTTTGGCGTAAGCCGGGATCTGCGTAAGGTAGATGGCACCGACGAACCAGAACCACGAGTTGCCGACAATCGAGCGCGATACCGCTGGTGTCTGGCCCAACCCCATGCGCAGGATGGCCCACGACTGCTTGAAGATATTCCAGTCCAGCGGCATGTGCGGCGAAGCGGCAGCGGCCCGCGGTATCCAGCGGCTGGCCAGGTAACCGAGCACCGCAGTGCCCACCACGCCGCCGGCCACCACCGTGGCGTAGCTATCGGCCGACATCATCACCCCGGCACCGATGGTGCCGGCAAGGATGGCCAGGAAGGTGCCTGTTTCCACCAACCCGTTACCGCCGACCAGCTCTTCTTCGCGCAGCGCCTGCGGCAGGATCGAATACTTCACCGGGCCGAACAACGCCGAATGGGTACCCATGCCGAACAGCGCCACCAGCATCAGCGCCAGGTGGTTGGTGATAAAGCCCAGTGCACCGATGGCCATGATGACGATCTCGGCCAGTTTGATTGCACGGATCAGCGCGTCCTTGGCGAACTTCTCGCCAAACTGCCCGCCCAGCGCCGAGAACAGAAAGAACGGCAGGATGAACAGCAAGGCGCACAGGTTGACCCAGATGGAACGGTCACCGTCGCCCAGGCTGAGCTTGAACAGGATCGCCAGGATCAGCGACTGCTTGAACAGGTTGTCGTTGAAGGCACCCAGCGACTGGGTGATGAAAAACGGCAGGAAACGCCGCTTGCCGAGCAAGGTGAATTGCGAGGAGTGACTCATCGTCCTTGGTCCTGAGGGCTTTTCAATTGGAGGCGCGCCGGGGGCGTCAAGCCACAAATCTGCATGCAAAATGCCTTGGCTGGCAAGCATGGCGACTCAGGTGCCGGCCTGTACTGGCCTCTTCGCGGGCAAGCCCGCTCCCACAGTTACTGCACAAGTCTCAGGGATTGTGCAGTAACTGTGGGAGCGGGCTTGCCCGCGAAGAGGCCGGAACAGGCGTTACATCATTCGAAACCGAACAGTGCCCGGGCAGTATCCACCAACAACGCCTGGCGCAACTGCGCCGTACAGCCCAGCGCCTCGAACTGCTCGACCACGGCACCGAAACTCACCGCCGACTCGTGCTGTGTATGGGGCCAGTCACTGCCCCACATCAACCGCTCGGCCCCGTAATGGGCTTCCAGCGCACACAACGCCTGGCGGGCAAAGACCAGGTTCTCTTGCGGCGAACCTTCCAGCCTGTAGATGCCTGAGACCTTTACCCATACCCTGCCCCGACCACCCAGGGTCAGCAGTTCGGCAAAGCCTGGCTGGCCCAGGCCACGGCGGGCATCAGGCCGGCCGAAATGATCGATGACAATGTCCAGGCCATAAGGCTCTAGCGCCCGTACCAGCGCCGGAATGTCCGCCACATGGCGGTGCAACTCCAGGTGCCAGCCCTGCTCGCCAATACGCTCCAGCAAGGGCCGCCACTCGGCGCCGGCAAGGTCGGGCAACGCCTGGCCCATGAGGTTAAGGCGCACGCCCCTTACGCCTAGCCGGGCCATCTCGTCCAGCGTCTCGCGCTCGACGTCCTGCTCCAGCATCACCACCCCGCGCAACTGCCCCGGCGCCGTTTGCAGGGCACTGAGCAGGTAGCGGTTATCGGTGCCCAGGAAGCTGGGCTGAACCAGCACGCCATGGCTGAAACCATGGACCAGCAGCTGGCCCAGGTAGTCGCCCAGCGGTGCGTCGTAGCTGGGCGCGTAACGCCGCGCACTGGCCAGGTTCAGCCCACGGCTGAACACGTGGGCATGGCTATCGATGGCGGTCAGGTGTAAAGCAGGAGCGTCGGGCATGGTTCTCATACAAACAAGGCAAGGTTACTTGGCGACAGCACCGGCCACTTCAGGCACAGGTGCAGATTCAAGGTTACGGCCACGGGTTTCCGGCAAGCACAGCGCGGCGATAACCGCTACGCCGTAGGCAATGCCGGCGTCGATGCCGATGGCACTGCCCAGCGACATCGACTCGCTCATGTGGCCCACCAGGAACGGGAACACCGCCGACAGCACACGGCCGAAGTTGTAGCAGAAGCCCACCCCGGCGCCGCGCACATCGGCCGGGTAAAGCTCATTGAAGAATGCGCCCAGGCTGGCAGGGATGCCGGCGGCGAAGAAGCCCAGCGGGAAGCCGAGGAACAGCATCTGCGTATTGGTCAGCGGGAAGAATACGTAGGCCTGAACGGTCAGCACGCAACACAGCGCGAACAGCAGGATGTTCTTGCGCCGACCGATGCGGTCGATCAGCAGGCCGCTGACCACGCAACCACACCAGAATGCCAGGATGATCACCGCCAGGTAGCCACCGGAGTTCAGCACCGAGAGGTTGCGTTCGGTCTTGAGGAAGGTCGGCAACCAGGTCATCACCGCGTGGTAACCACCATGGGCACCCAGGCCGAGCAAACCGCCAAGCAGGGTCACGCGTAGCAGTTCCGGGCGGAAGATGCCGGCCATGGACGTGAGGAAGCTGACCGGGATGGCGTTTTCCTTCTGCAGGCGCTGGAAGCTGTCTGGCTCGGGCACGTTGCGGCGTACCCAGATGATCAGCAGCGACGGCAGCAGGCCGACAAAGAACATCACCCGCCAGGCAAACTCCTGTGGCACCAGCGAGTAGATCAGCGTGAACAGCGCCACCGCCAGGCCCCAACCCACGGCCCAGGCGCTCTGCACCGTGCCCATGACCTTGCCGCGGTATTTCGGGTTGATGGTTTCGGCCATCAGCACCGCGCCCGCAGCCCATTCGCCACCAATGCCAAAGCCTTGCATGGCCTTGACGAACAACAGCGGATAAAAGCCGGTGACGAACGCCGAAAGGAAGGTGAAGAAGGAAAACCAGAGAATCATCCATTGCAGGGTGCGCACGCGACCATAACGGTCGGACAAGGTGCCGCCCAGCCAGCCGCCGATCGCCGACGTTACCAGGGTCAGGCCACTGATCAGGCCGGCGTCGCCCTTGGTCAGCGAGAACGCAGCGATCAGCGCGGGGATGGCCAGGCCGAACATCTGCACTTCCAGGGCATCGAGTGACCAGCCGCCGAAACAGGCCCAGAACGTCTTGCGTTCCCGTGAGGTGATCTGGCGATACCAGCTGAACATGATTTTTATCCTTCTAGTTGTGTGTAACGGGCAGGCGAAGCCACTGCGCCGTGGCAGCACGGCGCAGGCAGGTACAAGGGTGACGCGGCCGGCTTAGCGGATGTCGATGCGGTAGCGGAAGTGCTGCGCATGGCCGCGCGAGCGGCGCCATTCAAGCGGCTTGCCAGCGTAGTCCCGGGCCAGACGCTCGATCACCACCACCGGGCTGTCAGCCGGCAGTTGCAACAAACGGCCATGCACCGCGTCGACCGCTTCGGCGGTGAGGGTTTCTTCGGCATAGGCCACTACCTGGCCGCACAGTTCCTCGTAGATCGGGTACAGCAACGGGCCCTTACTGTTCAGGTCCACGTCCAGCAACGGCTGGAAGGTGTGGCGCGGCAGCCAGATTTCTTCGGCCAGCACAGGCTGAGCGCCGAGCAGTCGGGTACGGACAATGCGGATCACTTCGGCTTCCACCGCCAGGCCCAGGGCCTCGGCCACGGCCGATGGCGCCACCAGCGGCTCGATGGAGAGGATGCGGCTTTGCGGCACTACACGCTCGCCATTGGCGGCCTCGAAGCGGAAGAAGCGGAACAGCGAGGACTGGAACTGCGGGCGGCGAATGAAGGTACCGCGGCCCTGCTGACGCTCCAGCACGCCTTCGGCCACCAGCACATCGACGGCCTTGCGTACGGTACCGACCGACATGTCGAACTCGGTAGCCAGGGCAGCTTCGGTCGGGATCGCCTCACCCGGGCGCCAGCGGTTATTGGCGATCTGCTCGACCATGTGGTCGCGCAGTTGTTGGTAGCGGGGCAGTCGAGCATCACCGGTCAATGGGTGCATGGGTCTCGCTCTCGTCTTGTTATATAAACATATATATGAATTTTGCCAGAGTATTCCGCGTGGCTGGCGGGCTGTCAATCCTCCGCCTGTCGAGAACTCCGCGTGGGATTCTTCGCGGGCGCGCCCGCTCCCACAGTCTTCGCATCGGCGCACTAACTGTGGGAGCGGGCATGCCCGCGAATGGCCTGCGCAGCAGGCCGCTGTTGGCATATGCTTGAGCCCGGCAAACCAGAACAACAAGGACGTGGCAATGCTCGCCGCCATCAAACGCTACCCGCACACCGTTCGCCTGCTGCTCACCACCACCTTCACCCTCACCGTCGCCCGTGCCCTCACCCTGCCGTATCTGGTGGTGTACCTGGCCGACAATTTCCAGCTGCCGATCAGCCAGATCGGCCTGCTGATCGGCGGCGCGCTGATCATCGCCTCGCTGCTGAGCCTGTATGGCGGCCATCTGGTCGACACCTTGCGCAACCACACGCTGGTCAGCGCCAGCACCCTGCTGTTCGCCCTGGCCTTCGTCGGCGCTGTCGCCAGCCGTTCAGCGTTGCTGTTCTTCTTGTGCCTGGTGCTGATCAACCTGGCCCTGGCGGTGGTCGACATCGCCGCCAAGGCGGGCTTTTGCGCCTTGCTGCCGGTGGAGGAACGGGCTGAGGTGTTCGCCATCAAGTACACCCTCAGCAACGTCGGCTACGCCGCAGGCCCGTTGCTGGGCGTGGCCATGCTGGAGCTGGACGACCACATGCCGTTCATTGCCTCGGCCCTGCTTGGCCTGGCTATGTGCCTGGCCTACTGGCGCCTTGGCGACCGCAGCCTGGAAGCCGGCGTAGCCGACAAACCCGGTGCCGGTTTCGGCCAGGTGGTCATGGAGCTGGCCCGGGACCGGCGGCTGGTGTGCTTCACCCTGGGCGGCGTGCTGAGCGCTGTGGTGTTCGGCCAGTTCACTGCCTACCTGTCGCAGTACCTGGTCATGACCACCAGCCCGGCCGAGGCCGCACGGCTGGTGGGCTATCTGGTCACCACCAACGCAGTCACGGTGATTGCCTTGCAGTACCTGATCGGCCGGCGTATCAGCCGTCAGCGCCTGATGCCCTGGTTGCTGGCGGGCATGGGCCTGTTCATTGCCGGGCTGCTGGGGTTTTCACTGGCGGGCTCGGTGCTGGCGTGGTGCCTGGCGATGCTGGTGTTCACGCTGGGCGAGATCATTGTGATTCCGGCCGAGTACATGTTCATCGACCTGATTGCACCGGAGCATCTGCGCGGGGTGTATTACGGTGCGCAGAACCTGTCCAACCTAGGGGCGGCGCTGGGGCCGGTGATGGTGGGGTTTGCCCTGGCGCATATGTGGCCGGGGGCGATCTTCTACCTGCTGGTGTTGTCGGTGATACTGGCGGGGGTGTTTTACGGGCTGGGTACCCGCAGGGGTTGATGTTGGCTGTAATGGCCTCTTCGCGGGCACGCCCGCTCCCACAGGGTTATCACGGGCCTCAAGACTTGCACTGAACCTGTGGGAGCGGGCATGCCCGCGAAGAGGCCCGTAAAGGCGGAAGATGAACCCTGCGACCACCTGCCGCTGCGACTATCGTCTGCGCTGACGAAGCGGCGCCTGCGTGCCAGACTGATTGATCGGGACCGCGTTACCTTTTTTGCTTCGGAGTCTTCATGTCGTTGTCCAGCGGGCTGATCGCCGTGGTCGCCCTGGCCTATATGGCCGTCATGTTCGCCATCGCCTTCTATGGCGACCGCCGCAGCACGCCGTTGCCGCCGAAGCTGCGTGCCTGGGTGTACAGCCTGTCGCTGGCCGTGTACTGCACCAGCTGGACGTTCTTCGGCGCGGTCGGCCAGGCCGCCGAACAGCTCTGGGCGTTCCTGCCGATCTACCTGGGCCCGGTGTTGCTGCTGGTCTTCGCGCCCTGGGTGCTGCAGAAGATGGTGCTGATCAGCAAGCAGCAGAACATCACCTCGATCGCCGACTTCATTGCTGCGCGCTACGGCAAATCGCAAACCCTGGCGGTGGTGGTGGCGCTGATCTGCCTGATCGGCGTGCTGCCGTACATTGCCTTGCAGCTCAAAGGCATCGTGCTGGGCGTGAACCTGCTGATCGGCGCCAACGCCGACGCCACCGGCACACGCGTGCAGGACACCGCGCTGGTGGTATCGCTGGTGCTGGCGCTGTTCGCCATCGTGTTCGGTACCCGCAGCCTGGACGTGACCGAGCACCACCGCGGCATGGTGCTGGCAATTGCCTTCGAGTCCCTGATCAAGCTGCTGGCATTCCTGGCCGTGGGCATTTTCGTGGTCTTCAACCTGTATGACGGTTTCGACGACCTGTTCAGCCAGGCCCGCCAGTCGATCCACTTGCAGGACTATTGGCAAGAAACCATCAACTGGCCGTCGATGGTGGTGCAAACCGCCGTGGCGATGATGGCGATCATCTGCCTGCCGCGGCAGTTCCATGTCACCGTGGTGGAGAACATCGAACCCCAGGACATGCGCCTGGCGCGCTGGGTGTTCCCGATGTACCTGGCACTGGCGGCGCTGTTCGTGGTGCCGATTGCCCTGGCCGGGCAGATGCTGCTGCCGGGCACGGTGATTTCCGACTCGTTCGTCATCAGCCTGCCACTGGCCGAGGCGCACCCGAGCCTGGCCCTGCTGGCGTTCATTGGCGGCGCCTCGGCAGCCACCGGCATGGTCATCGTCGAGGCCGTGGCGCTGTCGACCATGGTGTCCAACGACATGCTGCTGCCCTGGCTGCTGCGCCGCAACAACGCCGAGCGGCCGTTTGAAGCGTTCCGCCACTGGATGCTGTCGGTGCGCCGGGTAACCATCGTGGTTATCCTGCTGCTGGCGTATGTCAGCTACCGCCTGCTGGGCTCCACCGCAAGCCTTGCGACCATCGGCCAGATCGCCTTCGCCGCCGTCACCCAGCTCACCCCGGCCATGCTCGGGGCGCTGTACTGGAAGCAGGCCAACCGGCGCGGCGTGTTCGCCGGCCTGGCCGCAGGTATCTTCCTGTGGTTCTACACCCTGGTGCTGCCGATTGCCGCGCATAGCCTGGGCTGGTCGCTGCAACTGTTCCCGGGGCTTGCGTGGCTGCACGGCAACCCGCTGAACCTGCCGATCAGCCCGCTGACCCAAGGCGTGGTGCTGTCACTGGCGGGCAACTTCACCCTGTTTGCCTGGGTCTCGGTCCTGTCGCGCACACGGGTTTCCGAGCACTGGCAGGCCGGCCGCTTCATTGGCCAGCAAACCGCGCGCCCCAGCAGCAAGCCGCTGCTGGCGGTGCAGATCGACGACCTGCTGACCCTGGCCTCGCGCTTTGTTGGCGAAGAGCGCGCGCGCCAGAGCTTCATCCGCTTCGCCTACCGCCAGGGCAAGGGATTCAACCCCAACCAGAATGCCGATGGCGACTGGATCGAGCACACCGAACGCCTGCTGGCCGGGGTGCTGGGCACCTCCTCGACCCGCGCCGTGGTCAAAGCCGCCATCGAAGGCCGCGACATGCAGCTGGAAGACGTGGTGCGCATCGCCGACGAAGCCAGTGAGGTGCTGCAGTTCAACCGCGCCCTGCTGCAAGGCGCCATCGAGAACATCAACCAGGGCATCAGCGTGGTCGACCAGAACCTGCACCTGGTGGCCTGGAACCGGCGCTATCTGGAGCTGTTCAACTACCCTGACGGGCTGATCAGCGTAGGCCGGCCGATTGCCGACATCATCCGCTACAACGCCGAGCGCGGCCTGTGCGGCCCTGGCGAGGCGCAGGTGCATGTGGCACGGCGCCTGCACTGGATGCGCCAGGGCCGGGCGCATTCCTCCGAACGGCTGTTCCCCAATGGCCGGGTGATCGAGCTGATCGGCAACCCGATGCCAGGCGGCGGCTTCGTCATGAGCTTTACCGACATCACCCCGTTCCGCGAGGCAGAGCAGGCCCTGCGTGATTCCAACGAAGGCCTGGAGCAACGGGTGGCAGAGCGCACCCACGAACTGTCGCAGTTGAACCAGGCACTGTCCGAAGCCAAGAGCCAGGCCGAAGCGGTGAGCAAGTCCAAAACCCGCTTCCTGGCGGCTGTCAGCCATGACCTGATGCAACCGTTGAACGCGGCCCGGCTGTTCTCCGCCGCCTTGTCGCAGCAGGCCGAGGGCATGAACGAAGAGGCCCGGCAACTGGTGCAGCACATGGACAGCTCGCTGCGCTCGGCCGAAGAGCTGATCAGCGACCTGCTGGACATCTCGCGCCTGGAAAACGGCAAGATCACCCCGGATGCCAAGCCCTTCGCCCTCAACGAACTGTTCGACACCCTGGGGGCAGAATTCAAGGTACTGGCAGCCGAAAAAGGCCTGGAGTTCCGCCTGCGTGGCAGCCGTTTGCGGGTGGACAGCGACATGAAGCTGCTACGCAGGGTACTGCAGAACTTCCTCACCAATGCCCTGCGCTACGGCAAGAGCCCGATCCTGCTGGGCGCACGGCGCCAGGGCGAGCGCCTGTGGCTTGAGGTGTGGGATCGCGGCCCCGGTATCGCCGACGACAAGCTGCAGGTGATCTTCCAGGAGTTCAAACGCCTGGACAGCCACCAGACCCGCGCCGAAAAAGGCCTGGGCCTGGGGCTGGCGATTGCCGACGGCTTGTGCCGGGTGCTGGGGCACCCGCTGGAAGTGCGATCGTGGCCGGGCAAGGGCACGGTGTTCCGTGTCAGCGTGCCGATTGCGCGTCAGGCTGCCCCAGCGCCAAGTGCCCCGGTTGAGCAGGGTGGCCAGCCGCTGGCCGGCCTGCAAGTGCTATGCGTGGACAACGAAGACAGCATCCTGATCGGCATGAACAGCCTGCTCAGCCGCTGGGGTTGCCAGGTATGGACTGCACGCAACCAGGCCGAATGCGAGGCCTTGCTGGCCAAGGGCATGCGCCCGCACCTGGCGCTGGTGGATTACCACCTGGATGATGGCGAGACCGGCACCGGGCTGATGGGCTGGCTACGTGCGCGCCTGGGTGAACCGGTGCCAGGTGTGGTGATCAGCGCCGACGGCAGCAAGGAAACCCTCGCCACGGTACATGCGTCCGGGCTGGACTACCTGGCCAAGCCGGTCAAACCCGCGGCCTTGCGTGCCTTGCTCAATCGCCATCTGAGCCAGGTTCAGTAAGCGCTGCGTCCGGCACCTCGTCGGAGAGTGCCCGCTCCAGCAAGTCTGCCGGCAGGCTCTTGCTGGCGCGGGCGCCCAGCAGCTTCAGCTGTTCGCTGCGGCTGACCAGGTTGCCGCGCCCTTCGCACAGCTTGTTGCGGGCAGCCGCGTAGGCCTTGTCCACTTGCTGCAGGCGGCTGCCCAGCTCGTCCAGGTCCTGGATAAACAGCACGAACTTGTCGTACAGCCAGCCGGCGCGCTCGGCAATTTCCCGGGCGTTCTGGCCTTGGCGCTCCTGCTTCCACAGGCTGTCGATCACCCGCAAGGTAGCCAGCAAGGTTGTGGGGCTGACGATGACGATCTGCCGGTCGAAAGCTTCCTGGAACAGGTTCGGCTCGGCCTGAAGGGCCGCGGAAAAGGCTGCCTCGATGGGCACGAACAGCAGCACGAAATCCAGGCTGTGCAGGCCTTCGAGGCGGTTGTAGTCCTTGCTCGACAGGCCTTTGACGTGGCTGCGCAGCGACTGCACGTGCTGCTTGAGTGCAACCTCGTCATTGCCAGCGACATACTGCTGGTACGCCGTGAGGCTGACCTTGGCATCCACCACCACCTGCTTGTCGCCGGGCAGCATGATCAGCACATCGGGCTGGAAACGTTCGCCGTCGGCGCTTTTCAGGCTCACCTGGGTCTGGTACTCGCGGCCCTTTTCCAGGCCGGCATGTTCCAGCACCCGCTCGAGAATCAGCTCGCCCCAGTTGCCCTGGGTTTTCTGGCCCTTCAGGGCCTGGGTGAGGTTGGTCGCCTCATCGGAGAGGCGCAGGTTGAGCTGTTGCAGGCGCTCCAGCTCCTTGCCCAGGGAAAAGCGTTCGCGAGCTTCCTGCTGGTAGCTTTCTTCAACGCGTTTTTCGAAGGACTGGATACGCTCCTTGAGTGGGTCGAGCAACTGGCCCAAGTGCTGCTGGCTGGTCTGGGCGAAGCGCTGCTCGCGCTCGTCGAAGATCTTGGTGGCCATGTCGGCGAACTGGGCACGTAGCGTGTCGCGGGCTTCCTGCAGGTCATCCAGGCGTTGCTGGTGGCTTTCCTGCTGCTCGCGCAGCTCGGCCTCAAGGCGTGCGGCCTGCGCCTCCAGACGGCGCAGCTCGGCTTCACGGTTGGCGCGCTCCAGGCTCCAGGCATGCGCAGCGTCACGGGCGTTGTCGCGGTCGATCTGCAGCAGCTCCAGTTCGCGGCCTTGGGCGGCTAGCTGGGCCTGCTTGGCGGCGTTGGCTTCGCTGAGGTCGCTGACTTCATCGCGACTCGCCTCCATCTGCGCCTGCAAGCCAGCCTGGGCCAGCTGTGCTGCGTTGAGGCGCTCTTCGAGCAAGGCCTGCTCGCCTTGTCGTGCGCCCTGGCGGCGTTGCACCTGCATGACCCACCCCAGGCAGGGCAATGCACCTGCCACCAAGCCCAGCAGAATGCTGGCCAGATCCACTGTCATGCTTACCCCGATCGCTCTGTTGCAAATTGAGTGCAGCTTATCAGCCTGGCTGGTGTGTTGCCTGTGCTGGCCTCTTCGCGGGCATGCCCGCTCCCACAGGTATTGCGCCTAATCCAGAAAACGCACGACGCCTGCAGGAGCGGGCTCAGCCAGGAAACCACTGCCGCAACAGCCGCCGCGCCTCCTGCGAGCCCTGCCCCGCTGCCAGCTCCAGCCAGTAGCGCGCCTGCTCCGGCTCGCTGTACTGGCACAGCCGTGCGTACTCCAGTTGCGCCCGGCGGTCCCCGGCACGGGCGGCCTGGCGTAGCAGTTCATGGCCAATACGCCGGTCACGGGCATTGCCGCAATCGCGGCACAGCATCTGCCCCAGGCGGCTTTGTGCAACCACCACGCCCTGGCGTGCCGGTTGCTTCAGCAGGCGCCCGGCCAAGTGCTTGACCTGGGGCTTGTCGCCCAGGCGCGGGCTGTCGAGCAGCCACAAGGCGACTTTCAAGGAAAAGCGTTTTGGAGGAGGCGTCGATGCAGCAGTGCTGGCGAGGTGTTTACTGCGGAACTTCATGAGCAACAGGTTTGGCAACTCGAAAGGCGCGCCACTCTACTCTTTTTTTTCCGCCCCGGCCTGTCGATTTCTGGAGAATTGAAAAAAATTTAAATGATCTTTTCTTGACGTTTTCGAAGGGATGACCAACCGGTCTGTCGGAGCATTTCGATTGTCGGACAGTTCACCGCGATGCTGGCACGCCCGCCCTAGAGCAAACGCTTGGGACAATCCACAGTTCCTGTGGATAACTCGGTGGACAACCCCCTCACACACCCCGCAAAGCCCCGTGAATTGGGGCTTTGTGTCAAACTGACGATTTTTTCACCAGCTAAAAATAGTGTTTTTTTTCATTGACTTAACCGCCCAGTCAAGGCATTGGCAGGGCTTTCGAAGCGTGTTGCCGGCCTGTTACAACCGCTGCCCCGAATGTGAACAAGTGCACCATAAACCGCCATTAGGGTGCACGGATCGGGCACATCAGCCTGGATACGGGCGATTTGCCCCTCTTCACAGCGACGCGAATACACGCCATACTGCGCGGCTCACCTGAACAAACGCAGTGCTTGCCAAACGCTTGCATTTCCAGTAAGGTGCGCCTCGTTAGTACCAAGCTGAAAGTCAATTTTGGCCATAACGTCCTTGCAGACCCGCTCCTCCCAAGAGTGACACTGCTGAAAACAGGACCGGCCCCTTCGATGATTCCCTCGCCAGCCTCGCGCTGTTCAAGCACGAATCACGTGACAGATTGATCAGGATTCCACCCGACGGCCTAGAACCTTGGCCCCGGTGTGCTGCCTGCCTTCCGAAGTACCTACCAGTCAGCCCAAGCGCCCACATTTGATTGCGCTCCCTCTGGCTGCCCTGTTCCAGTCAGGTTCGTTCGTCCCTTAATAAAGGCGTCACTGGAACGTTTCTATCATGCACGGATCATAACCCCCGTGTTTAAAGCAGGAACCTCCAACAATATGCAAACCCATCATCAGATTCAGGCTGCCATTGGCACCCTCTCCCAGGCCTTCTCGCCGTTGAAGTGCCTTATCGTTGCCCCACGCAAGGGCAGCTTCAGCTTCACCCTGGTAGACGAACACGGCGTCGCCTGCCACACCGAGCGCCTGTATCCTGAACAGTACAGCCGCAAAGAACCGCTGCAGGCGGTCATCGCCCGGACCCGCCAGTCGCTCACTGCGTGAGCGGCGAATACTGCGGTATTCAAGCGCTGAATCATCCCGTCGCGAGCCTGCCTGAACGTTCTTGGCGTAATTGCCTTAGGGCATATAGCCCGGTACGTCAGGCAGCAATCGATTTAAAAACAGCTCTTTACACCACGATTATCACACTACACTTCAACTCGAGCGGTGCTTGCCGCTTCCGGCGGGCCTGATCATTCACAAGCTGCCAAGCTCCAGCGCCCGTCCGGCCCTTACCTGCTCGAGGGCATCATGGGTATCGCGGCGAATGAATTGTGTCAGTATGTGATCCGACCCACTCTGGTCTACCTGAACCGTCAATGCGCCAGCGCCGAGGCTTTGTTGCTGGGCATCGCCGCCAGCCAGTCGGCACTAGGTTCAGCCCTGCATGACCGACGTGGGCACGGCCTTTACCGCATTGGCGAACATCGCCACCAGGCACTCTGGGATGACTACCTGGCCCGCGATCCCGACCTGGCCAGCCTGGTACGCGGCCTCGCCAGCCAGCACGCCTTCCTTGGCGGCCCGCACCTGGAGCTTACCGTCAACCTGCGCTACTCCACCGCCATTGCCTGGATGCTCGTCGAAGAGCAGGCCACGCCACTGCCCGCTGCCGACGACTTACTGGCGCTGGCGCGCATCTGGCGACAGATTTTCAACCCCCAGGGTCGCCTGCGCGACTTCACCCACGCCTGGCATACCTGCATAGATCAGAGATTGCCACAGGCATCTTGAGACGCGTCCTACAATAAAACCGGAAAAAAGGGAATTTTGGTCGGATTGTCCTACAAAACCGCTCTAACTCCTGCGATTGAGGCTATAGCGCGGCGCGTGATTTGTTGGTAGCTTTTCGCCCCGGAGATCCCAAGGAGTTTTCTAATAATGAAAAAAGTAATGCTCAAAACCTCCCTCGGCATAGCCGTTGCTCTTGCTTCCAGCCAACTGCTCGCCAGCGGCTTTGCGCTGAACGAACAGAGCATCAGCAGCATGGGGACAGGTTTCGCGGGACGTTCTTCTTCTGCCGAAGATGCCAGCACCGTGTTTGGCAACCCGGCCGGCATGTCCCGCCTCAAACGCGAACAGTTCACCGTGGGCGGCGCCGCCGTCATCGCCAAGTCCGATATCTCGGGCCCAGGCAGCAACCTCGGGGGGGAAACCGATGGTGACATGGTGCCGTTCGTGGGCGTGCCCATGGGTTACTACGTGAAGCCGATCGACGACCACTGGAGCGTAGGCTTCGGTGTCTACGTACCGTTCGGCCTGGTAACCGACTACGGCAGCGATGACGCCGCACGTTACTGGGGCAAGAAAAGCCACGTCGAGGTGGTCACCTTCCAGCCAACCGTCAGCTATGCCTTCAACGACAAGGTCTCGATTGGCTTTGGCCCTACCATCAACCGCATCGAGGGCGAACTGGGCTCGAACCTAGTCAACCCGCTCTCTCCCGGTCGAAATGACGGCGAAGTGAAGATCAAGGGCGACGATGTCGCCATCGGCTACAACGTCGGCATACTGGTTCAGGCTACCGACCGCACTCGCATCGGCCTGACCTACCATTCAATGGTCGATTACAAGCTGGAAGGCAAAACCAAGGTCAACTACTCAGTACCACCGGCAGGCATCAATCTGAATGATGCCAAATTTGACGCGACGCTGAAGATCAAGACGCCAGAATCGGTGGATCTGTCGGTGACTCACGAGCTGGATGATCAGTGGACCCTCTACGCAGGTAGCACCTGGACCCGCTGGAGCCGCCTCAAAGACATCACCGTCAACAATGAACTGCCTGCTCAGCTTGCCGGCAACCCTCTCATCGGCGCGAACTTCGGCACTATCAGCGAAGAGCAGAACTGGCATGACACTTGGGCTCACGCCATTGGCGCGTCTTACAAGGTCAACAAGGAGTGGGTACTGCGTACCGGCTTCACTGTTGACCAGTCGCCGACCAACAACAAGGACCGTTCGCCCCGCATCCCGACTGGCGATCGCAAGATCTTCAGCCTGGGTGCAGGCTGGAGCCCGAGCGACGACATGACAATCGACGTCGCTTACTCCTACCTGTGGGAAGAGGATGTCAAGGTCAACCATGTCAGCGCAACCAAAGGCAGCTACCAGGCCAAGTACGAGAACAGCGCTCACGGTATCGGTGCATCCCTCACCTACCGTTTCTGATTCGTACGCACTGCACAAAAAACCGCCCTTGTGGCGGTTTTTTCATGCCTGTACCTGCCAGCCGTCGCCCAGGCACTCGCGCAGGTAGTCCATGAACACGCGTACCTTGGCGGTCATGGCAAAGCGGTCTGCCAGGCACAGGTAGATATCCATGGGCTCGGTCTGGGCGTAGGCCTGGCCACTGTCGCTGTATTCGAACAACGGCACCAGCGCGCCAGATGCAAGGTGTGGCCGTACGATGAATTCGGCCAGGCGTGTGATGCCGCCATCGTGCAGGGCCATTTGGGTTAGCGCATCGATGTCATCACTGATCAATACGCTGCCAAACTCTGCCTCGAAACGCAGCCCGTCGCGCATGAAGCCCCAGCGCAGAAAACGCCCGTCCACGGGGTAGCGGAATACCAGGCAGCGGTGCTCCCGCAGGGCCTCGGGCGTGGCCGGCACGCCAGCGCTTTGCAGGTAGCCGGGTGAGGCGCAGCAAATGAACGGTATTCGGGCGATGTGCCGGGCCAGTAACTGGTCCTCCAGTTGCGGGGCAATACGCAGGCTGACGTCGACGTCTTCGCGGGCATGGTTGACGCGGCGATCAGTCGTTACCAATTCTATCGAAAGTAGTGGATAGCGGGCACTGAACGCGGGTATCAGCGGCGCCAGAACGTGGCGACCAAAGGCGGAAGTCGAGGCAATGCACAGCCGGCCTTGGGGTTCACTTTCGGGTGTAGTCACTGCCTGCTCGGCCAAAGCCAGGTCGCGCTCTATGTGCTTTACGCGCTCGTAATACTGCGTGCCAGCGGGTGTGAGCGCCATGCTGCGTGTAGTGCGACTGAGCAGGCGCACTTGTAAATGGCCTTCCAGCCTTGCCAGGTTCTGGCTGACGGCTGCCGGGCTGAGGCCCAGATTGCGCGCGCCAGCGGCAATGCTGCCGGCTTCGACAACCTTGATGAAACTGCGGATGGCGTTGAGCAGGTCCATGTGTGAGCCCATGCATTCGTAAGAATCTGTTTATAGAGAACTCAATACGGCTGGTCTACAGTTACGGCCGAACGGCTTGCTAACCTGCGCCTCCACTTACCTTTCAGGAGTTCGCATGAGCAACCTGTCCCAGTCGCGCAGCCGACGCAAACTGCACCCTGGCGCCACACCCTACGTATTCGCGTTCTACATGTCGTCGATCATGGCGCTGTTAATGTGCTTCGTGATCACGGCGGCGAATGCCGGGGTCAACCCGGAGTACCTGAGTAATGTGCTGAAGGCTTACCAGTTGGCGATGCCGGTGGCGTTTGTATGCGTGCTGATGGTCAGGCCGGTGGTGGTGCGGTTAGTGGCGATTACGGTGCATGCAAAGTGAATTAACAACAGCCCCCTCCCGCCCTTGATCTTGATGTGGCTTTTGATCTTGATGTGGCTTTTGATCTTGACCCCCGGTGTCAGGGTAGTTGTCGTGTCCCCCGCTTTTTGAAAAGCATTCCGGGGGCGGCAAGAGTATGGTCATGCCTTTCTATTCCGAAGAACG